>NZ_LIPQ01000073.1 GCF_001418135.1 Streptomyces aureus | reverse complement strand
CTTCCTCGGGGCAGGCGGGGCCGGGCTCCCCGCCCCGCAGGCCCCGAGGAAGTCCCGCAAGGGGCTCGCCGTCGCCGGGGCGCTCGCCTTCGCGCTCGTCACCGGAGTCATCGGCGGCGGCATCGGCGCGTACGTCGAGCGGAACGGCGGGATCACCACCGTCGAGCTGCCGCAGGCGGAGGCCGGCGACACCGACCGGGCCCCGGAGAGCGTGGCCGGGATCGCGGCCAGCGCCCTGCCCGGCGTCGTCACCCTGCACGTCAAGGGCGGCGGTTCGTCCGGCACCGGCACCGGCTTCGTCCTCGACACCAAGGGCCACATCCTCACCAACAACCACGTCGTGGACGGGGCCCAGTCCTCCCGCGACATCTCGGTGACCTTCTCCAGCGGCGAGACCGCCCGCGCCAGAGTCGTCGGCAAGGACACCGGCTACGACCTCGCCGTCGTCCAGGTCACCGGCGTCTCCGGCCTCAAGCCGCTGCCGCTCGGCAACTCCGACAACGTCCGCGTCGGCGACCCCGTCGTCGCCATCGGCGCCCCCTTCGACCTCTCCAACACGGTCACCTCCGGCATCATCAGCGCCAAGGAGCGCCCGATCACCGCCGGCGGGGAGAAGGGCGACGGCAGCGACATCAGCTACGTCGACGCCCTCCAGACCGACGCCCCCATCAACCCCGGCAACTCCGGCGGCCCGCTCCTCGACGCCAAGGGCCGGGTCATCGGCATCAACAGCGCCATCCGCGCGGCCGGCGGCGGCTCGGGCGAGGGAGAGGGCGGCAGCGCCTCCCAGCCCGGCTCCATCGGCCTCGGCTTCGCCATACCGATCAACCAGGGCAAGCGCGTCGCCGAGGAGCTCATCAACACCGGCAAGGCGACCCACCCCGTCATCGGTGTGAGCCTCGACATGCAGTTCAACGGCGACGGAGCCCGGGTCGGCGAGAAGGGCAAGGACGGCTCCGCGTCCGTCACGCCCGGCGGCCCGGCCGCGACGGCGGGACTCCGTCCCGGCGACGTCATCACCAAGGTCGACGGCCAGCGCGTGCACAACGGCGAGGAGCTGATCGTGAAGATCCGCGCCCACCGCCCCGGCGACCGGCTGGAGCTCACCCTGACCCGGGACGGCAAAGAGCTGACAAAGACGTTGACGCTCGGCTCGTCGCAGGGCACCTGAGCGCCATGTGACGAACACCTGGAGGTACCCGTCCGGCAGTTTCGGCGGGTACCGTGGACCAGGCCCTTGACCGGCATGAAGGAGCTACCAGGTGTTCAGCGACATAGGCGCACTCGAGCTGGTGACGCTCGTCGTCCTCGCCGTGCTCGTCTTCGGGCCGGACAAGCTCCCGAAGGTCATCCAGGACGTCTCGCGCTTCATCCGGAAGGTCCGTGACTTCTCGGACAGCGCGAAGGAGGACATCCGCAGCGAGCTGGGGCCGGACTTCAAGGACTTCGAGTTCGAGGACCTCAACCCGAAGACGTTCCTCCGCAAGCAGATGGAGCAGAACGAGGACCTCCGGGAGCTCAAGGAGCTGCGTGGCAGCTTCGACCTCAAGAAGGAGATGAACGACGTCGCCGACGCGGTGCACGGCCGTGAGCCGCAGCCCTCGGCCGTCAACGGCTCCCCGTCGGCCGTCGGCTCCTCCGGTGCCGTCACCTCCGCCAACGGCACCCCGGACCTGCTGAAGAAGCAGGACAAGCCGGACACCGGAGAGCGCCCTCCGTACGACTCCGACGCGACCTGACGACGGGCTGTCACCAACCCGACGCGTCCCGGTGGCTATCCTCCCTCTGTTGACGGAACGAGGAGGCGGCCGAGATGGAGACCACGAGTCGGGTGGAGGGCGTACCCCTGGCCCGGCGGACCGCCGAGGGCTATCTGCGGGCACCCTTCGCCTGGTACGGCCTCGACGAGGCGTTCACCGGGCCGCGCTGGCTCATGCAGGTGGGTACGGCGGCGGACGGCACTGTGCAGCACGGTTCGACCGGGCACGGTGAGACGCCGTCGATAAAGACGGACGCGAGCGGCGCGGAGAAGGAGCGGTTCGCGGTCGTCGTGACGGTGGCCGCGAGCCCGGTCCGGCGGACCGGTGACGGCACGGGCGTCCTCGACGCCACCACCGTGTCCTCGGCGGCCTGGCTGGCCGGCTCGGGACTGCTCGTCCACACCTGGCCCGCCTCGCTGGACCACGCGACGCGGGACAACTGGCTGGACCAGCAGACCGAGACGGCGTTCGAGCTGGCCGACGACCTCGACGGGGCGGAGTGGTCGACGCTGTCGCTGCCGGTGGACGGGGTGCCGATGCCGTTCCACTACCGCGAGTCGGAGTTCGGGTGGGTCCTGGCGGGGTCCGCGGCGGGCGTGCACATCGGGGCGTACGGGCGCGGAATGAGCGCGTACGGGCTGGGGTTCGCCCAGATCAAGGACCTCGACGCCTACGCGTGACGGAATGACGAAGGGCGCCCCCTCGGGGGCGCCCTTCGTCATGACCTCAGAACTTGTTGCGCGGCGTGATGCCCAGGCTCATGCCCGAGAGGCCTCGCTGGCGGCCGCCGAGCTTGCCGGCGATCGCGCGGAGCGCCGCGCCCGCGGGGGAGTCCGGGTCGGAGAGGACGACCGGCTTGCCCTCGTCGCCGCCCTCGCGGAGCCGTACGTCGATCGGGATCGAGCCGAGGACCGGGACCGTCGCGCCCGTGGTCTGCGTCAGACCGTCGGCGACCCGCTGGCCGCCGCCCGTGCCGAACACGTCGACCATCTCGTCGCAGTGCGGGCACGGCAGGCCCGCCATGTTCTCGACGACGCCGACGATCTTCTGGTGGGTCTGGACGGCGATGGAGCCGGCCCGCTCGGCGACCTCGGCCGCCGCCTGCTGCGGGGTGGTGACGACCAGGATCTCCGCGTTCGGCACGAGCTGCGCGACCGAGATCGCGATGTCGCCGGTGCCCGGGGGCAGGTCGAGCAGGAGGACGTCCAGGTCGCCCCAGTACACGTCCGCGAGGAACTGCTGGAGCGCGCGGTGCAGCATCGGGCCACGCCACACGACCGGCGCGTTGCCCGGGGTGAACATGCCGATGGAGATGACCTTCACGCCGTTCGCCGACGGCGGCATGATCATGTTCTCGACCTGGGTCGGACGGCCGTCCGCGCCCAGCATCCGCGGCACGCTGTGGCCGTAGATGTCGGCGTCGACGACGCCGACCTTCAGACCGTCGGCGGCCATCGCCGCGGCCAGGTTCACGGTGACGGACGACTTGCCGACGCCACCCTTGCCGGAGGCGACCGCGTACACCCGGGTCAGCGAGCCCGGCTTCGCGAACGGCACCTCGCGCTCGGCGGTCGTGCCGCGCAGCGCCGCCGCGAGCTCCTTGCGCTGCTCGTCGCTCATCACGTCCAGCGAGACGTCGACGCCGGTGACGCCCTCGACGCCGGAGACGGCGTCGGTCACCCGCTGGGTGATGGTCTCGCGCATCGGGCAGCCGGAGACGGTCAGGTAGACCGTGACGGCGACCTTGCCGTCCGGTTCGATCTCCACCGACTTGACCATGCCGAGCTCAGTGATCGGTTTGTTGATCTCGGGGTCGTTCACCGTCGCCAGTGCTTCGAGCACCGCGTCTTCCATAGCCATACCGACGATGGTACGGCGCCGACCACCGGCCCATGAAAGGCCTGTCAACGGTCGGGTACGTCACTTCCCCGGGTGTCGGCCGGCGGGAATAGATCCCGGCGCTCCTCCAGCTCCTTGATCAGGTCCTGGAGCTCCGAGCGGATCCAGTCGCGGGTGGCCACCTCGCCGAGGCCCATCCGCAGCGCCGCGATCTCCCGGGTGAGGTACTCGGTGTCCGCGATCGACCGCTCGTTCTGCTTCCGGTCCTGTTCGAGATTGACCCGGTCCCGGTCGTCCTGCCGGTTCTGCGCGAGCAGGATCAGCGGGGCCGCGTAGGAGGCCTGGAGGGACAGCGCGAGCGTCAGGAAGATGAAGGGGTACTCGTCGAACTTGAGCGGGCCCGGCGCGAAGATGTTCCAGACGACCCAGACGATGATCGTCAGGGTCATCCAGACGAGGAACCGGCCCGTCCCCAGGAAGCGGGCGATCCGCTCCGAGAGCCGCCCGAACGCCTCGGGGTCGTACTCCGGGAGGAGCTTGGCCCGCCGCTCGCGCGGCAGGTCGAGCCGGATGCGGGTTCCCGGCCGGTCGCGCTCCCGGTCACGGTCCCGGTCCCGTTCCCGCTCGCGGTCGTGCGTGCGCTCAGCCGCCATGTCCGGCCCCCTCCTCGTGGAAGTCGGTCTCGCGCCAGTCCTCCGGCAGCAGGTGGTCGAGCACGTCGTCGACGGTGACCGCGCCGAGCAGCGACCCGCTCTCGTCCACCACGGGCGCCGCGACCATGTTGTACGCGGCGAGATAGCTGGTCACGGCCGGCAGCGGGGTGGCCGGGCCGAGCGGCGGCAGATCGCTGTCGACGAGCGAGCTGACCAGCGTGAACGGCGGATCGCGAAGGAGCCGCTGGAAGTGCACCGTGCCCAGGTACTTGCCCGTCGGCGTCTCGTCCGGCGGCCGGCACACGTACACCTGCGCCGCCAGCGCCGGCGAGAGGTCCTGCTGCCGGACCCGGGCCAGCGCGTCCGCGACCGTGGCGTCCGGCCGCAGCACGATCGGCTCCGTCGTCATCAGACCGCCCGCCGTGCGCTCCTCGTACGCCAGGAGCCGGCGTACGTCGGCCGCGTCGTCCGGCTGCATCAGCGTCAGCAGCCGCTCCTTGTCCTCCTCCGGCAGCTCGGACAGCAGGTCGGCCGCGTCGTCCGGGTCCATCGCCTCCAGGACGTCGGCCGCCCGCTCCTCCTTCAGCTTGCCGAGGATCTCGATCTGGTCGTCCTCCGGCAGCTCTTCGAGGACGTCGGCGAGCCGGTCGTCGTCGAGCGCGGCGGCGACCTCGACGCGCCGCTTGGACGGGAGGTGGTGCAGCGCGTTGGCGAGGTCGGCGGGGCGCAGCTTCTCGAAGGTCGCGACCAGGCTCTCGGCGCCCTGCCCGTGCTCCTCCAGGGAGAAGCCGGTGACGCCCGACCACTCGACGGTCAGCGTCTCGCCCTTGCGGCTCAGCACCCCGCCCTTCCCCTTGCGGACGAAGACCTTGTCGATCTCCCAGTCGCGGCGGGCGGGCAGCTGCTGGATGGCGACGTCGAGGACGGTGACCTCCTCGCCCTCCTGCCCGCCGGGCCCGACGAGCCGGACGCGCCGGTCGAGGAGTTCGCCGAGGACGAGGCGCTCGGTGGGGCGCGGCTCGAAGCGGCGCATGTTGACGACCCCGGTCGTGATGACCTGGCCGGACTCCACGCCGGTGATCCGCGTCATCGGCACGAACACCCGGCGGCGGCTGAGGACCTCGACGACCATGCCGAGCAGCCGCGGCGGCCTGCGGCCGACCCGCAGCATGGCCACCAGGTCGCTGACCCGGCCGACCTGGTCGCCGACGGGGTCGAAGACCGGGACTCCGGCGAGGTGGGAGACGAAGATCCTGGGGGCGCCTGCCGCCATGCCACGCGCCTCCTCGGTGCCGCACGATTCGATCATTGCCGAGCTTTGCCGGGTTCAGGCTAGCCCGTGCCGTTCCGCCCCGCCCCGGCAGCGCCTCCGTACGGCTGCTGCCGGGCGCGTCACGCGGCCCGGGTACGCTGCGGTCTGCCGTCCCCACCGGCACGCCGGCCCCCCGCCCGGCAGAACTGGCAGAACAGAAGGCCGCCGCCCCGGGTCCCCCCCGTACGGGCCGCGGTCCGTGTCCCCCACGACATGAGAGGCAGCGCTGATGGCCGTTCGTGCCGCGTCGTCGCGTATCCACCGGGCCGTCGCGCCGCTCGCGCTCTGCGCCGGTCTGACCGTGGGGCTCACGGCCTGTGCCGCCGATCCGGACGAGGGGACCAACGGGGTCGGGAAGCTCTCCGCGGCCGAGATCGAGGGCAAGGCACGGACCGCCGCGGACACCGCGAAGGCGGTCCGGCTCTCCGGCACCCTCGTCAGCAAGGGCGACACCTTCAAGCTGAACATGCGCCTCAAGCAGGACGGCGCCACCGGCTCGGTGACGACGAAGAACAGCACCTTCGAGCTGCTGCGGGTCGGCGAGGCGCTCTATCTGAAGGCGGACGCGGACTTCTGGTCCCACGAGTCCGAGGGCAGCGACAAGCCGACGGAGGCGGACGCCGAGGCGGCCGACAAGCTCGACGACAAGTACGTGAAGGTGCCGCAGGGCGACCCCGCGTACAAGCAGCTGCGCGGCTTCACCGACATGGACCTGCTGCTGACCGGGCTGACCGGGCTGCACGGGGAGAAGGTCAAGGGCGACCGGGACCAGATCGGCGGGATCCGCACGGTCAAGGTCAAGGGCGGCGCGGACGGCGAGGGCGGCACCCTCGACGTGGCGCTGCAGGGCGACCCGTACCCGCTGCAGTTCGCGCGGGGCGGGGGAGCGGGCCTGGTGGTCCTCTCCGAGTGGAACAAGGACTTCCCGCTCACCGAGCCGTCGAGGGAAGAGATCCTCGACTACGGCAAGCAGCTGCCCAGGACCTGATCCCGGGCCCGCTTCCGCGGCGCCGATCCCGGGCGGCGGCGCCGCAGGACCGATCCCGGGCGGCGGCGCCGGAGGACCGATCCCGGCCGGCGGCGCCCGAGGACCCGATCCTGGTTCAGCGTCGCTTGCGGCGCTTGAGCAGCAGCTTCGGGAGACCGGAGGGCACCGGGTCGCGGGTCGTGGCCGCCGAGGGCAGCGGTACGGCCGCCAGGGAGCCGTCCGGCAGCTCCGTGGTCGAGGACCGGGGGTCGAGCCGCAGGACCCGGCACTCGCGCCCCCAGCGGCCCGTCATGGCCTCGCCGTCGGGTGCGTTGAGCCGCTTGCCCTTCAGCTCGGCGACCGCCGCGTCCCACTCCTCGGTGCCGTGGGCGATCTCGCGCACGGAGGCCGTCCAGGCGACGAGACGGCCGCCCTTGTCTTTGCTGCGGACCGTGACCTCGGCCGTCCCGCCGTCCACCAGGCCCGGCAGCGGCTGCTCGCCGGGGCCGTCGCCGACGACGAACGCCGCCCCGTCGAACCAGACGTGCCAGAGCGCGCGGGCCGGGCCGGTGCCGCGGACCCACACCAGGCCGGACTTCTTGGTGGCCTCCTCGACGAGGGCGGACCCGAGCAGCTCTTCAGTCATGGCCCGAAGCCTAGGCCCTGTCGTCAAACTCCCGTCGTCGCCCGCGGGGCGGACGGGATCTCGACGACAGGGCCCAGCCCCGGGGCGGTCACAGCCAGCCGTTGCGCTTCAGCGTGCGGTGGATGGTGAAACAGATCGCGACGATGCCGGTCAGCACCATCGGGTAGCCGTACTTCCAGTGCAGCTCCGGCATGTGGTCGAAGTTCATGCCGTAGACGCCGCAGACCGCCGTGGGGACGGCGACGATCGCCGCCCACGAGGTGATCTTGCGCATGTCCTCGTTCTGCGCGACGGTCGCCTGCGCCAGGTTGGCCTGGAGGATGGAGTTGAGCAGTTCGTCGAAGCCGACGACCTGCTCCTGCACGCGCGCGAGGTGGTCGGCGACGTCCCGGAAGTACTTCTGGATGTCGGGGTCGACCAGCCGCATCGGCCGCTCGGAGAGCAGCTGCATCGGGCGGAGCAGCGGCGTGACGGCCCGCTTGAACTCCAGTACCTCACGCTTCAGCTGATAGATCCGGCCGGTGTCCGTACCGCGCGTCGAGCCCTTCGCGGCCGGCGAGAAGACGTCGATCTCCAGCTGGTCGATGTCGAGTTCGACGGCGTCAGCGACCGCGATGTAGCCGTCGACGACATGGTCGGAGAGGGCGTGAAGCACCGCCGAGGGCCCTTTGGCGAGCAGCTCGGGCTCGCCCTGGAGGCGGTGCCGGAGGTTGCGCAGGGAGCCCTGGCCGCCGTGCCGGACGGTGATGACGAAGTCGGGGCCGGTGAAGCACATGACCTCGCCGGTCTCGACGACCTCGCTGGTCGCGGTGAGTTCGGTGTGCTCGACGTAGTGGATCGTCTTGAACACGGTGAACAGGGTGTCGTCGTACCGCTCCAGCTTGGGCCGCTGGTGGGCGTGGACGGCGTCCTCGACGGCGAGCGGGTGCAGCCCGAACTCGGCGGCGATACCGGCGAATTCGGCCTCGGTCGGCTCGTGCAGGCCGATCCAGGCGAAGCCGCCGCTCTCCCGCACCTGGCTCATGGCGCCGCGCGGGGTGAGGCACTCGCGGTCGTCGATGCGGCGTCCGTCGCGGTAGACGGCGCAGTCGACCACGGCGCTGGAGGCCGTGTGGTCGCGGGTGGGGTCGTACGAGGTGTACGTGGTGGGGGTCTTGCGCAGGGGGTGCCGCAGGCTCGGACGGACGGCGGCGCGCAGGTCACGGATCATCGACATGGGCATGCTCCTTCACGGAGAAGCCGTCGGCGAGCGTGGAACAGCCCGGAATGGGGACGTGGAGCTACGTCGTCCACAAAGCGGGCGGCACCGAGAGATCGCGGTGACGGCGTTCGCTACAGACAGGCAAAGGCGAGATGCTCTTCCGTCGTGCGAGATGCCGGAGAGGCGGGTCCGTACGGGTACGGGCCGGGAATCACCGGAAGTACGTACGCACCGGGCTCGGGTGCGGGGCGGAAGAGCGGCTGGTACTGCCCGATCGACTTCGGTCCATCGCAGCCCCACCTCCTCCGGCCGGTCCCTCGTGAGGGATGACGTGTGACGAGTAGTCGGGAGTTCGGGACTCCCGACCAGCGGCCAAGACTATCAGCCGACTGAGGGTCAATCCCTTCCTTTGCCCGTTCCATACGCGCTTTATGCTCAGGACATGGGAGAAGTTCTTGCTCTGGTCGAGGCGCGGTTGCGGACGGCCCTCGGAGAACCGGACGCGCGGGCCGCGGTGACGTTCCTCGGCACGGACCGGATCGAGGTGCTCCGCTTCATCGACGGCGACCTCGTGCGGTACGCGACCCTCGGCATGTCCGCACAGCCGATGGCCGACCCGACCGCCGCGCTCGCCGATCCGGTCAAGGGGCCGCGCGCCGAGCTCGTCCTGACCGTACGGGCCGGCCTCGCCGACACCGACAAGGTGCTGCGCCCGCTGGCCGTCCTCGCCGCCACGCCGCAGGTCGAGGGCGTCGTCGTGGCCCCGGGCGCCTCGCTGGACGTCGGCGACGCGCTCTGGCCGGGCGCCGCCTTCAGCTCGGTCCTGGTCGCCGAGTCCGGCGGTCTGGTCGAGGACCTGGAGCTCGACGAGCCGATGGACCCGGTGCGGTTCCTGCCACTGCTCCCGATGACGTCGAACGAGGCGGCGTGGAAGCGGGTCCACGGGGCACAGGCCCTGGAGGAGCGCTGGCTGACGCAGGGCACGGACCTGCGCGATCCACTGCGCAGGTCCGTGAATCTGGACTGACGGCACGCCGGGCCGGAAGGCGTTCCGCCCACCGGGCTCCTCCCGTTCAGGTCCGGGCGACGGTCCTGCTGGCGACGAGGTTGGCGATCACCACGTAGACGATCGCCGGAATGCCGTAGTCGAGCAGCACCTGAAGGGTGTGCTGGGAGACGCTGAAGAGCCCGATCGACCAGCCGGCGAGCCAGTCGGCGGCGCTGTGGAACCAGCCGACCACGGTGTTGCCCCGATTGGCGTCGAGCAGGTCCAGGACGATCCAGACGACCAGGATGCCCGCGAGGACGCGGGCCACGGTTCTTATGACGGAGTCGATGCCTCTCATGGGCTCCGTCTTGCCCGCGCCTCCCGAGGCAAACCGGCCGCGACGGGTCCGTCCCGGCTGCGAGGGGGCGGTCCCGGTGCGGCGGCCCGCCCGCCCGGCCGCGGCCGGTCCGTCCCGCCCTCGGGCCGGTCCCGGACCGCCGCCCCGGCCCGGGGCCTTCCCCGGAGCCGGAGCCGGAGCGGTGCCCGGGGTCAGCCGGCGAGGACCCCGACGCCGTCCTCCGTGGCCTGCTTCGGGGCCGGTTCCCGGGCTTCGAGCGTGAGGGCGTCGCGGCGGACCCGCACGACCACGGCGCCGAGTACCGCGGCCACGCCCGCCACCACGAACGGCATGTGGACGTCGCTCCACTCCTCGATCTTCGGGGCGAGGTACGGGGCGGCGGCCGCGGCGAACCAGCGGACGAAGTTGTAGCCCGCGCTGGCCACCGGGCGCGGGGCGTCCGAGACGCCGAGGGCGAGTTCGGTGAAGACGGTGTTGTTGACGCCGATGAACGCGCCCGACAGGACGGTGCAGACGATCGCGGTCGTGTGATCGCCGTATCCGAGCACCACCACGTCGGCCGCGAGCAGCACCAGTGAGCCGCCGAGGACGGTGAGCGAGCCGAAGCGCCGCTGGAGCCGGGGGGCGACCAGGACCGAGAAGACGGCGAGCAGCACACCCCAGGCGAAGAACACCGCGCCGGACTTGTACGGCGTCATGTCCAGCACGAACGGGGTGAAGGCGAGCACCGTGAAGAAGGCGTAGTTGTAGAAGAACGCGGCCGCCGCGGCCGAGGCGAGTCCGCCGTGGCCCAGCGCCCGGACGGGGTCGAGCAGCGAGGTCCTGCCGGCCGGCTTCGGCTGCTCCTTGAGGAAGACCGCGATGCACAGGAAGCCGATCGCCATCAGCGCGGCCGTGCCGAAGAAGGGGTAGCGCCAGCTGGCGTCGCCGAGCACGGCCCCCAGCAGCGGCCCGCAGGCCATGCCGAGGCCGAGTGCCGACTCGTAGAGCAGGATCGCGGCCGCGCTGCCGCCGGCCGCGGCGCCGACGATCACGGCGAGCGAGGTCGAGACGAAGAGCGCGTTGCCGAGTCCCCAGCCGGCCCGGAAGCCGACGAGTTCGCCGACGGAGTCCGAGGTGCCGGCGAGGGCGGCGAAGGCGACGACCAGCGCGAGCCCGGTCAGCAGGGTCCGGCGTCCCCCGACGCGGCTGGAGACGAAGCCGGTCACCAGCATCGCGACGGCGGTGATGAGGAAGTACGAGGTGAAGAGCAACGACACCTGGCTGGGTGTCGCGTCCAGGCCCTGGGCGATCGACGGCAGGATCGGGTCGACGAGGCCGATGCCCATGAAGGCGACGACGGACGCGCCGGCGGTGGCCCAGACGGCCGGTGGCTGACGCAGGATGCTGCCTCCGCCGGCGTTCTCTTCTGCTCTCTCCATGGGTGCCGCTCCTCCGTGCCGAGATGGTTGCGATATACACAGGATAAGTTAGGGCGCCTAATAAGTGCAAGCTACATTTATATTCACGGGTGGCAGGGGGCGGAACGCCACGGGCCGGACGGGTGATCGTCGGTGATCGTCCTTGACGCGGGGCCCCGGTGGTAGGACCGTTGGGCCCTATGAGGGGCGAACCCAGTTGTCCGAAGTGTGGTGGCCGGGTCAGGGCGCCCGGGCTGTTCGCCGACTCCTGGCAGTGCGACGTGCACGGCTCGGTGCACCCGCTCCAGCCCGTGATCCCGCCCAGCGTCGAGGCCCTCGGCGTCGTGGTGCACCGGTCCCACGTGCCGGTGTGGATGCCGTGGCCCCTGCCCGTCGGCTGGCTCTTCACCGGAGTCGCGTACGCCGGTGACGACCGCAGCGGCGGACGCGCGACCGCCGTCGCCTGCTCGGGACCCGGCCCGCTCGGCGGCATCGGCGAGCTGCTCCTGATCGCCGAGGAACTCGGCGTCGGCCTCGGTGCACGGTACGCCGGCATCGACGGCCCCGACCCCGGTGCGGGCATGGCCATCGACAAGTCCCCGCAGACGAAGGTCCTCGCCGCCGGCCGCCCGACCCCGCTCTGGCACGTCAACGGCGCCCCGCAGGACCGTGCGGTCTTCGCGGGGGAGGCGCGCGGCCTCTGGCTGTGGGCGATCGTCTGGCCCGAGCAGTCGGGCCTCCTGATGTACGACGAGCTGGTCCTGACCGACCTGCGCGACGCGGGCGCCGAGGTCGAACTCCTGCCGTGCGGAGCGCTGACACCGAGGCTGCTGGGCTGACGCGCGCCCGGCCGACCGGGCAGGCTCCTTCCGTACGGGCGTGTTCGATTCGCCCGTTATGCTGGAGCGTCCCTCGTCCGTGCCGAAGTCCTGGAGCAACGCGTCGTGCGCATCGACCTGCACACCCACTCCACGGCCTCCGACGGTACGGACTCCCCGGCCGAGCTCGTCCGCAACGCGGCCGCCGCCGGGCTCGACGTCGTCGCGCTGACGGACCACGACACCACCCGGGGCCACGCCGAGGCGATCGGGGCACTGCCCGAGGGGCTGACCCTGGTCACCGGGGCCGAGCTGTCCTGCCGGGTCGACGGCATCGGCCTGCACATGCTCGCGTACCTCTTCGACCCCGAAGAGCCCGCGCTCCTCGCCGAGCGCGAGCTCGTCCGCGACGACCGGGTCCCGCGCGCGCGTGCCATGGTCGGCAAGCTCCAGGAACTCGGCGTTCCCGTCACCTGGGAGCAGGTCGCCCGCATCGCCGGTGACGGCTCCGTGGGGCGCCCGCACGTCGCCGAGGCGCTCGTCGAGCTCGGGGTCGTGCCGGACGTGTCCGGGGCGTTCACGCCCGCGTGGCTCGCCGACGGCGGCCGGGCGTACGTCGAGAAGCACGAGCTGGACCCGATCGACGCCATCCGCCTGGTCAAGGCGGCCGGAGGTGTCACCGTCTTCGCGCACCCGCTCGCCGTCAAGCGCGGCCAGGTGCTGCCCGAGGCCTCGATAGCCCGGCTCGCCGAGGCCGGACTCGACGGCATCGAGGTCGACCACATGGACCACGACGAGGCGACGCGGGCACGGCTGCGCGGGCTCGCGAAGGAGCTGGGTCTGCTGACCACCGGCTCCAGCGACTACCACGGCAGCCGCAAGACCTGCCGCCTCGGTGAGTACACGACCGACCCCGAGATCTACGGCGAGATCACCCGCCGGGCCGCGGGGGCCTTCCCGGTCCCCGGCGCGGGGGGATCCGCCGCCTAGCCTCCGGCCGCCGGGCTCCACGGGGTCCGGATCCCTTCCGCGGGACCCGTCCCGGCCGGCCGGCCGGGAGGTCCGCCGCGCTCCGTGCCCTGCCCCGTGTCCAGGTGCGGACGGTGCGGCCCGTCCCCGGCCCGCCCGGTGGCTTCTCCTCTTCTGGTCCGCCCCCTCACGGCTCCGCGCCGTGACGCGGGGTGGCGTTCTTCCTGCCCTGCCTCCGGAATCCTGCATTCCGCGCCGCCGGGCCACACCCCACCGTTCGACCTCTCCCGCAAGGCACCCCACGTGTTCGACGTCGCCGTCTTCGGCTCGCTGTTCCTGACCCTCTTCGTGATCATGGATCCCCCCGGGATCACCCCGATCTTCCTCGCCCTCACCTCCGGCCGTGCGGCCAAGGTGCAGCGCCGGATGGCCTGGCAGGCCGTCGCCGTGGCCTTCGGCGTCATCACCGTCTTCGGTCTGCTCGGCCAGCAGATCCTGGACTACCTGCACGTCTCCGTCCCCGCGCTGATGATCGCGGGCGGTCTCCTGCTGCTGCTCATCGCGCTCGACCTGCTCACCGGCAAGACCGACGAGCCCAAGCAGACCAAGGACGTCAACGTCGCCCTGGTGCCGCTCGGCATGCCGCTGCTCGCCGGCCCCGGCGCGATCGTCTCGGTCATCCTGGCCGTCCAGAACGCCGACGGCGCCGCCGCGCAGGTCTCCGTCTGGGCCGCCATCGTCGCCATGCACGTCGTGCTCTGGCTGACCATGCGGTACTCGCTGCTGATCATCCGGGTCATCAAGGACGGCGGCGTCGTCCTGGTCACCCGGCTCGCCGGCATGATGCTCTCCGCCATCGCGGTGCAGCAGATCATCAACGGCATCACGCAGGTGATCCAGAACGCCTGACGCGCCGGGGAGGGCGCCCGTCGGCGCGCCGGACCCGGACACCACTGCGCCCCCGTACGGATTCCGCTCTTGCGAAGTCCGTGCGGGGGCGCGGTGCGTGGTGTGGACCGGGCCTGTTATGAGGCCGAGGTCTCGGCGGGGCGGATCCAGATGCGCTGGCCGATCGAGGCGGCCTGCTGCACGATCCGGTTGACGGAGGCGGCGTCCACGACGGTCCGGTCGACGGGCGTGCCGTCGATGTCGTCGAGTCGCAGGATTTCGAAGCGCACAGGCTTCTCCCTTCGTCTGAGTTGATCCTCCTGGTGGAGAACTGCGTTACGTATGGCTCCAACGACATGCATCCTGCAAACATTCCTTACGCTAAGGAAAATTTTCGGATGTCTAACTACTGATGGGTAGGAGGGTGTGGCGGCCGGGCCCGGAGCGGCGGAGAATGAGCCCCGTATGAACGACGCAGACACCACTCAGGTGACCGAGACCGACGCCCGCCTGCGCGCCCTCGACGCGCGCCTGGAGCGCACCAATGAGCTCCTCCAACGGATGCTGGCCGAGGTCGCCAAGACCCCCTCCACCCACGCCATCTTCGTCGACGCGGGTTACGTCCATGCTGCGGCCGGGTTGCTGGTGACGGGAACCGAGGACCGGCGCTCCTTCGACCTCGACGCCGAGGGCCTCATCGAGGCCTTCATCGACAAGGCCCGCACGATCTTCGCCGACAGCCGACTGCTCCGCGTCTACTGGTACGACGGGGCCAGACGCCGTATCCACACCCCCGAGCAGCAGGCCATCGCCGAACTGCCCGACGTCAAGGTGCGCCTCGGCAACCTCAACGCCAACAACCAGCAGAAGGGCGTCGACTCCCTGATCCGCACCGATCTGGAGTCCCTCGCCCGCCACCGCGCCATCAGCGACGCCGCCCTCGTCGGCGGCGACGAGGACCTCGTGTCGGCCGTCGAGGCGGCACAGGGCTACGGCGCCCGCGTCCACCTCTGGGGCATCGAGGCCGCCGAGGGCCGCAACCAGGCCGAGGCGCTCCTCTGGGAGGTCGACAGCCAGCGCACCTTCGAGCTCGACTTCTGCCGCCCCTACGTCACCCGCCGCCCCGTCACCACGTACGAGAACGAGGGCGAGCCGCCGCCGTCCCGCGAGGAGGTGCGGTTCGTCGGCGCCCAGATCGCGGCGACCTGGCTCGGCGAACGCGGCCGTGACCGCCTCGCCGAACTCCTGCCGGGCGCGCCCTATCTGCCGGGGTCCGTCGACCAGGACCTGCTCGTCGAGGCGGAGCGCCTCCTCAGCCGGTCCCTGCGCGGCCACGCCGCACTCCGGCGCGCCCTGCGGGACGGCTTCTGGCAGCACCTCAAGGGGCAGTTCTGACGGCTGCCCGCGGGAGCCGCGGTCAGCGGGCGGTGCTGCCCACTCCGGTGGGGGCCGCCGTCCGCTCCCAGAAGCCGGTGAGGCAGTCCGTCAGCTCCTGCGGGTGCGACACGTTGGGGGAGTGGCCGGCATCCGCCACCACCGTGTGGTGCGCGCCCGTGCGGGCGGCCGTCGCCGCGAGCGTGGCCGTGGGCCAGACCATCTCGTCCGCGCCGTACGCGATGTGCAGCGGCATCCGCAGCGCGGCGAGGTCCGCCGTACCGTCCTGACGGCTGAGCAGCAGCCGTCCAGCGCCCGCCAGTTGCGCGATCCGGGTCCGCATCCAGCGCCGTCGCAGGAACCCCGCGAGCTCCGGCGCGTCGTCCGTGTCCGGTTCCTCGCCCCGGCTGTCCAGCCAGCACATCGCCTGCCACACCCGCTCCTTCGGCAGGAACGCGAGGGCGACGCGCAGCACGCGCACCCGGACGCGCTGCGGCCCGGCGACCCGGCCGGGGCCCGAGGAGAGCAGGGTGAGGGAGCGGAAGGCTGCGGGGGCGAGCGAGGCGGCCGCACGGGCCACCAGGCCGCCGAACGAGTGGCCGAGCAGATGGACCGGGCCGTCGCCGAGCGCCGAGGCCTGCGCGACCGCGTCGAGCGCGAGCGCCCTGCGGCGGTATCCGGCCCGGCCGCGGGGGCCCGGGGACTGGTACTGACCGCGCCCGTCCACCGCCACCGCCCGGTATCCGGCCTCGCTCAGCGGACCGAGCAGGGCCAGGAAGTCCTCCTTGCTGCCGGTGTACCCCGGCAGCAGCAGCACCGTCCCGCGCCGCACGCCGCGCGGCTCCATGTCGAGCACGGCGAAGTCGCCCCGCGCGGTCACGAGGTGGTGGGCACGGGTGCCGGGCGGCAGGACGAGGGACCGGGGCTTGCTCATATCTGGACTGTAACCGTGCGCACCGGGACCGGCCCGGGGCGCCCGTCCCCACGGGGCGCTTCCGGGTCACACGACCGCGGCCCGGCCCCCCTGGAGAGGGGCCGGGCCGCGGTCGTGAGGTGGGGCGGGATCAGCTCTCGGGCTGAGCGGCCGCCGCCTTCTTGGTGGTGCGGCGGCGCGGGGTCTTCGGGGCCTCGGCGGCCTCGGCGACCGGCTCCGCGGCGGCCTTCTTCGTCGTACGGCGACGGGTCGGCGCCTTCGGCTCCGAGGCGTCGGGCGCCTCGGCGACGACGGCCTTCTTGGCCGCGCGACGACGGGGAGCCTTCGGGGCCTCCTCGGCGGCCGGGGCCTCGACGGCGGCGACGGTCTCGGCGACCGGCTCCGCCACGGCCTTCTTGGCGGTACGGCGACGGGGGGCCTTCTTCGGCTCCTCGGCGGCCGGGGTCTCGGCGACCGGGATCTCGACGACGACGGCCGGGGCGGCCTCGGCGACCGGGGCCTCGGCGACGACGGCCGGGGCGGCCTTGGCGACCGGGGTCGTGACGATCACGGTCGCGGCCGCGGTCGACGTGGCCGGCGAACCGGCGGCCTTGCGGACCACACGGCGACGCGCGGGCTTCTTCGGCTCCTCCTCGACGACCGGCGCGGGCGCCGGCTCGACGACGGGCTCGACGACCGGGGTGGAGGTCACCGGCGAACCGGCGGCCTTCCGCACCACACGGCGGCGACGCGGCGCGGGAACCTCGGCCGTGACCGCGGCGGCGGCCTCGACGACGGGCGCGACGGCAGCCGCGACCGGCTCGGCCACCACCGGAGCGGCGGCGACGGTCCCGGCGACCGGCTCCGCCACGGCGCTCTTGGCGGTACGGCGACGGGGGGCCTTCTTCGGCTCCTCGGCGACCGGGGCCTCGACCACCGGGGCCTCGACCACCGGTGCCACGGCGACCGGGGCCTCGACGACGGGCGCCTCGACGACCGGCGCGGCCTTCGCGGCACGCAGGGCGGCCGCGGCCGTCTCGACCGTCTGGAACGACACGGTGTCCTCGACCGGTCGGGCCACCCGGGGACGACGACGGCGCGGGGCCGGGGCCGGCTCCTGGGCCACGGGGGCCGGGGCGGTGCGCACGGCCTCAGGGCGGGCGGCGGTACGGCTGCGGCGGCGCGGGGCCTTCGGCTCGGCGGCCGGGGCCTCGGCCACGGGGGCCTCGACGACGACGGCCTCGGCCACGGGAGCCTCGGCCACCGGCGCCGGAGCGGCGTCCTCGACCGCGGTCCGGGCGGCCGGAGCCTTCCGCTCGGCCTGGACGACCGTCGCGGGCGCGGCCTCGGCGGCCGGGGCCGTCTGGGCCGTCTGGGTCACCGGAGCGGAGCCCGGGGCGCCGACACGGGTGCGACGGCGGCGGCGCGGGGTGCGCGGGCCGGACTCGGTCTTCGCCTCGTCCGTCACCGGCGCGGACTCGACGGCCGGGGCCGCGGAGGCCGCCGACGCCGTGGCGTCCAGCTCGCCGCCACGGGTACGCCGGCGCTGACGCGGGGTCCGCGTCCGCTCCGGGCGCTCCTCGGTCCGCTCGGTCCGCTCGGTCCGGTCGTTCTTCGGGCCGCGCGCACGGCGTCCGCCGGGCTCGCCCAGGTCCTCGAGCTCCTCCGCGCCCAGACCCGCACGGGTCCGCTCGGCGCGGGGCAGGATGCCCTTGGTGCCCGCCGGGATGTCCAGCTCCTCGAACAGGTGCGGGGACGAGGAGTACGTCTCGACCGGCTCGTGGAAGTCCAGCTCCAGCGCCTTGTTGATGAGCTGCCAGCGCGGGATGTCGTCCCAGTCGACCAGGGTCACCGCGGTGCCCTTGTTGCCCGCGCGGCCGGTGCGGCCGACGCGGTGGAGGAACGTCTTCTCGTCCTCCGGCGACTGGTAGTTGATGACGTGGGTGACGCCCTCGACGTCGATGCCACGGGCGGCGACGTCGGTGCAGACGAGCACGTCGACCTTGCCGTTGCGGAAGGCGCGCAGCGCCTGCTCACGGGCGCCCTGGCCGAGGTCGCCGTGGACCGCGCCCGAGGCGAAGCCGCGACGCTCCAGCTGCTCGGCGATGTCGGCCGCCGTGCGCTTGGTGCGGCAGAAGATCATCGCGAGCCCGCGGCCGTTGGCCTGCAGGATGCGGGAGACCATCTCCGGCTTGTCCATGTTGTGCGCGCGGTAGACGTGCTGCTTGATGTTGGCGACGGTCGCGCCCTCGCCGTCGGGCGAGGTGGCGCGGATGTGCGTCGGCTGCGACATGTAGCGGCGGGCCAGGCCGATGACCGCACCCGGCATGGTCGCCGAGAACAGCATGGTCTGACGCTTCGCCGGAAGCATGTTGATGATCTTCTCGACGTCGGGCAGGAAGCCCAGGTCGAGCATCTCGTCGGCCTCGTCCAGGACGAGGACCTTGACGTGGGACAGGTCGAGCTTGCGCTGGCCGGCCAGGTCGAGCAGACGGCCGGGGGTGCCGACGACGACGTCGACGCCCTTCTTCAGCGCCTCGACCTGGGGCTCGTACGCGCGGCCGCCGTAGATGGCGAGCACCCGGACGTTGCGCACCTTGCCGGCGGTGAGCAGGTCGTTGGTGACCTGCTGGCACAGCTCGCGGGTGGGGACGACGACGAGCGCCTGCGGGGCGTCGGTCAGCTGCTCGGGCTTGGCCCGGCCGGCCTCGACGTCCATGGGGACGGTGACGCGCTCCAGGATCGGCAGACCGAAACCGAGGGTCTTGCCGGTGCCGGTCTTGGCCTGGCCGATGACATCGGTGCCGGTCAGGGCGACCGGAAGGGTCATCTCCTGGATGGGGAAGGGGTTGACGATGCCGACCGCCTCAAGGGCTTCGGCCGTCTCGGGAAGGATTCCGAGGTCTCGGAAAGTCGTAGTCAGGGTGCTGCCTCTTCTGTGGACGCGGTGCGAGGCGAACGAAGGGGGTCGTACCGTGCCGGGAACTGCCGGCGCGATCGGGGGATCGCAGCCGGGTGGCACGGGACCACTGCCGTCGCTCGAGCGTCGTACCGCTGAGGTGACCCTTCCGCGGGTCCGCCGGAAGGGCTGTCGGGCCGGAGCCGATCGGGCCACCGACCGGGCATCCTCATTCATGAGTCGGCCCACTGGATACGTCCGAACGTGCGAAAGCATGTCCGCATACTCAGCAGGCGCCTTATCACTGTACCCCGGAATCGTGCATGTGTGTTGGGAGAAATGGTGATGAGGGCACGGTCACACTGACTGACCAGCGCCTTCCCTCGGTGCCCGAGCGGGCTATTGTGCGCTCCATGGAGACGCCTGACAACGCCACACCCACCGGGATCGCAGCCAAGGACTGGGCGACGGCTTCCGCCGAGCCGCAGTACCGCGCCGCCGTGATCGACCTCCTCGGCGCCCTCGCCTACGGAGAGCTCGCGGCCTTCGAACGGCTCGCCGAGGACGCCAAGCTGGCGCCGACCCTCGCGGACAAGGCGGAGCTGGCGAAGATGGCCTCCGCCGAGTTCCACCACTTCGAGCGGCTGCGCGACCGGCTCGCCGCCGTCGACGCCGAGCCGACCGCGGCCATGGAGCCCTTCGCCAAGGCACTCGACGACTTCCACCGCCAGACCGCGCCGTCGGACTGGCTGGAGGGCCTGGTCAAGGCGTACGTCGGCGACTCGATCGCCAGTGACTTCTACCGGGAGGTCGCGGCCCGCCTCGACTCCGACACGCGTGGGCTCGTCGTCTCCGTGCTCGACGACACCGGCCACGGCAACTTCGCCGTCGAGAAGGTCCGCGCCGCGATCGACGCCGACCCGCGCGTCGGCGGCCGGCTCGCGCTCTGGGCGCGCCGTCTGATGGGCGAGGCGCTCTCGCAGGCGCAGCGCGTGGTCGCCGAGCGCGACGCCCTGTCGACCATGCTGGTCGGCGGCGTCGCGGACGGTTTCGACCTCGCGGAGGTCGGCCGGATGTTCTCCCGGATCACCGAGGCCCACACCAAGCGCATGGCCGCGCTCGGTCTGGCCGCCTGAGCCTCACCTACGAAGACGCTCCCGTACGAAGGCGTTCCCGTCGTACGGGAAGGGGGTGCGCGGCGCTGTTCACGCCGCCGCTGATCGTCGCAGCCTGCGCGAGGCGGGCCGGATCAGCAGCGAGAGCAGCACCGCCGCCACCGCCACGGCACCGATCAGGGTGGCGAGGAAGTGACCGGGGCCGAGGGCCCCGTGGGTGACGAGCGCGCCGAAGACGCCGCCCAGCGCACCGGTGGCGAGGACGATCACCCGGACGGGGAGGCGGTCGGGCAGCCGGTGCACGGCGGCCCAGGCCAGGGCGAGACCGAGCAGGGCGGAGCCGAGGGCTTCCAGGAACACTGCGGATCACCTCGCGAGGGGTGCGGGGCGGGTGGTGCGGTCGAGATCCCTCCTACCCCAGGGCTCCGGAACGCAATCCTCCCGTACGCCCTGACGTGGCCATTCGGACATCCGAGGGCACGTCGTGACGGCGCGCGCCCGGATGGCGAAGGGTCCGGTGGCCCGCACGGCGAAGGGCCGGTGGGGCCCGCACGGGGAAGAGCCGGTGGGGCCCGCACGGCGAAGGGCCCGGTGGACCGTCACGGTCCACCGGGCCCTTCCCGCAGATCCTGGGCTCAGAGCGCGCCGAAACCCACGCGTCGCACGGCGGGCTCGCCGAGCTCCACGTACGCGATCTTCTCGGCCGGGATGAGGATCTTGCGGCCCTTCTCGTCCGAGAGGCTGAGCAGCTGCGCCTTGCCGGCCAGCGCGTCGGCCACGGCGCGCTCCACCTCCTCGGCGGACTGCCCGCTCTCCAGAACGATCTCCCGGGGTGCGTGCTGCACGCCGATCTTGACCTCCACGGCTATGTCCCTCCGAACGGTCAGCGTTGCGCGAATACCGCGCCGTACGCTGCACACATTAGCCCGGTGAGGGGACGCGTACGGCTCAGCCGCCGCACGCCAGGAGCGAACAGCCCGCGGGAATGCTCAGTGACCCTCGGCGCTCAGCTGGCCGTCCGCCGCGTGCAGCGGGAAGCCGGCGATGCCGCGCCAGGCGAGCGAGGTCAGCAGTCCGACCGCCTTGTCGCGCGGGATGGCGGACCCGCTCGACAGCCAGTAGCGGGCGACGACCTGGGAGACGCCGCCGAGGCCCACGGCGAGCAGCATCGACTCGTCCTTGGAGAGACCGGTGTCCTCGGCGATGACGTCGGAGATCGCCTCGGCGCACTGAAGGCTCACCCGGTCCACGCGCTCGCGTACGGCGGGCTCGTTGGTCAGGTCGGACTCGAAGACGAGGCGGAAGGCGCCGCCCTCGTCCTCGACGTACGCGAAGTAGGCGTCCATCGTGGCCGCGACGCGCAGCTTGTTGTCCGTGGTGGAGGCGAGGGCCGTGCGCACCGCCAGGAGGAGGGACTCGCAGTGCTGGTCGAGCAGGGCCAGGTAGAGCTCCAGCTTCCCGGGGAAGTGCTGGTAGAGCACGGGCTTGCTGACGCCCGCGCGCTCGGCGATGTCGTCCATCGCGGCCGAGTGGTACCCCTGGGCGACGAAGACCTCCTGGGCGGCGCCGAGGAGCTGGTTCCGTCGGGCACGTCGCGGCAGGCGCGTGCCCCGAGGGCGTGCTGCCTCTGTCTGCTCGATGGCGCTCACGCGGCCTCCCAAAAATCGATCCATGCACGCTGTCGCGCGCGCCGCCATCGTACTTTTGGGTAACCCGGCTGTGCGCGGTGCGAACGCAGAATTTCACGGACCGGACGTCCGGGTCGACAGTCGATTCAAAATTAAACCGAACAAATCGGCGGTGGTCGTCCGCTCAGCGGTAGTCGTCCTCGTCCAGGGTGACGACCCGTGCCTGTTCGGACGAGTCCGCCTCGTTGGCCGAGTCGCGCTCGACATGGGTGAGCGGTTCGTCGTCGCGTTGCTGCAGTTCCGTGTGCTGCTCGGCAGCGTCGGCCTCCGGGATTTCCTGGTCCAGCACGACGTCCTCTTCCTCGTTGAATGTGTCCGGCTCGGTCGGATCGACAGTCATGAGGTTCCTTCCGGAGCTGCGGGGTCGCGGTCGTCTCCGATGGCCCTCTCTCCGAGCCTAGGAGCACACGCGGCTCGCCGCACACGCACCTGTGACGGCGCCCACACGTCTTCGCGCGTGATCGTCTCGTAATATTGCGGCCATGTCGTCGACCGAGCTGCCGGAAACCCGGACCGCCGCCGCGCCCTCCGCGTCGCGCCCCGCGCGCGCCGTACGGGTCGCCGACGGCGAGGAGCTCCGCTCCGTCTCGCTGCCCGGACTCACCCTCACCGTGCGTGCCCGGCCGGGCGACGAGCCGGGCCTGCCGCCCGCGCTGTACGTCCACGGCCTCGGCGGTTCCTCGCAGAACTGGTCCACCCTGATGCCGCTGCTCGCGGACCTCGTCGACGGCGAGGCGGTCGACCTGCCCGGCTTCGGCGACTCGCCGCCGCCCGACGACGGCAACTACACGATCACCGGGCACGCGCGCGCCGTCATCCGGCTCCTCGACTCCACGGGCCGCGGACCGGTCCACCTCTTCGGCAACTCGCTGGGCGGCGCCGTCGCCACCCGCGTCGCCGCGGCGCGTCCCGACCTGGTCCGCACCCTCACCCTCGTCTCGCCCGCGCTGCCCGAGCTGCGCGCCCAGCGCACGGCCTGGCCCACGGTGCTGCTCGCGGTGCCCGGCGTCGCCTCGGCCTTCGCGAGGCTCACGAAGGACTGGACGGCCGAGCAGCGCGTCCGCGGTGTCCTCGCGCTCTGTTACGGGGACCCCGGCCGGGTCACCGACGAGGGCCTGCGGCACGCGGTGGAGGAGATGGAGCGGCGCCTGGAGCTCCCCTACTTCTGGGACGCCATGGCCCGCTCCTCGCGCGGCATCGTCGACGCGTACACGCTCGGCGGCCAGCACGGACTCTGGCGGCAGGCCGAACGGGTTCTCGCGCCGACGCTCCTCGTCTACGGTGGGCGCGACCAGCTCGTCTCGTACCGGATGGCCCGGAAGGCGGCCGCTGCCTTCCGCGGCTCGCGCCTGCTGACCCTTCCCGAGGCGGGGCACGTGGCGATGATGGAGTACCCCGAGACGGTCGCGCAGGCCGCCCGGGACCTGATCGCCGATCACGGCGGGAGCTGATCCGGGGCGTGGGACGACATAGTCGCAAGGGCTCCGCGCCCTCGGTGGCCGACACCGGACAACAGGCGGCGGCCGAACAGGCCCCGCCGGCGGCCGGAGCACCGGGCACGCGGCCGGCCCGCCCGCCGCAGGGCGGCACGGGACGCCGCCGCAGGACCGCGGGCGGCGGAGGCCAGGACCCGGCGGGGACCCCGGCGCACGGCACTCCGGTGTACGGGACTCCGGCGCACGGCACTCCGGTGTACGGCACTCCCGCGCACGGCACCCCTGTCCACGGGACCCCCGCGCACGGCACCCCCGTATACGGCGGGCCCGGGTACGGCGGAGGGGGCTACGACACCGGGGCGCACGCGGCCCTCGGGACCCCCGCGCACGGCGTGCCCGTCTACGGGAGCTCCGTACGGGGCGGGCATCCGCAGCACGAGGAGGGCTCCTCGCCCCGCCCGTACGCCCCGCGGCACGGCGCCTCCCGCACCCACGAGACCGAACAGGCCGCCCCCCGGGCGCCGTTCATCCCCGGCCCCCGGCGCGAGACCCTTCCCGAGGCCGACGAGCCGACAGGCAGGGGCGGCCTCGGCCGCACCCTCACCGGGGTCGCGGCCGCCGCCGTCGCCACCGTCCTCGCCGTCGTCGTCACCGGACAGGTCACCCACAAGGACGAGGCCCAGGGCGCCGCCCGCGCGGCCGAGCAGCCGGACGAGCGGGCCTCGGACGACACCTCCGCCTCCCGTTCCGACGAGCGGGCCACCCCGTCGATCCCGGTCGCGCCCGCCCCGACCGCCGCGCCGCCGCCGACGTACGAGCAGCTGATCGCCCGCCAGTACCCGATCGACCCGAAGCTCAAGGGCTCCGGCAAGTTCGCGGCCGTGCCCGGCTTCCAGAAGGCGCCAGGCAAGGGGAATCTGGTCCGCTACCGGATCGACGTCGAGGAGGGCCTCGGTCTCGATCAGAACCTCTTCGCCACGGCCGTGTTCAAGACCCTCAACGACCGCCGCAGTTGGGCGGGCAACGGCGAGATGACCTTCGAGCGCATCTCCAGCGGTGAGCCCCAGTTCGTCATCACGCTCGCCAGCCCCGGCACCACGGGCGTCTGGTGCGAGAAGTCCGGGCTCGACACCCTGGCCGAGAACGTGTCCTGCGACTCGGCACAGACGGACCGCGTGATGATCAACGCGTTCCGCTGGGCGCAGGGTTCGGAGACCTTCGGTCCCAAGGCGATGTTCGCGTATCGCCAGATGCTCATCAATCACGAGGTCGGACACCGGCTGGGGCACGGCCATGTGAACTGCAGCACTCCCGGCGCCCTCGCGCCCGTGATGCAGCAGCAGACGAAGTCCCTGAGCATCGGCGGAATCAAGTGCCGTCCCAACCCCTGGGTGCACCCCGGGAGTTGAGATCCTGCTCGACTCTTGGGTGATCACATACTGAGACGGGCGTCTCGGGAATTGTCGAACCGCGTTGACATCGTTCGCGCGTTCGTTCATATTTCTCGGCATGTCGCACCGTCACGTCGTATCCGATCGCGCCGCCTTCGAGCTGGCGCTCATCGGCGTGGCCGGACATTCCGTCGCCGACGTTCTCTGTAGCTGACGCCAGCCCGAGCGCTTCGTCGGCCCTGCCTTTCCCGCATTACCGACGATTCTCCGCGCCCGGGTGTTTCCTCCCCGCAGGCGCGGCTCCTTCTTCTGATTTCCCGTGCTCGGCCTTTCCCTTCGGATGCCGCCGCTCGCCGCTGCCTGCGTGGAATTCCCCTTCCCGTACCCGCAGTTCTCCGAGAGGTCTTCTCCGATGCGTCAATCGTCCGTCGTTTCGCGCCGCGTGGCAGCGACCGCCGTCAGTCTCGTCCTGACCCTGGGCGTCGCCGCCTGCGCGGGACCCGAGGACACCGGCGCCAAGGGCGGCACCTCCGGCAAGGCCGCGGGCGCCCCGCAGAAGGGCGGCACGCTCACCGTCCTCAACTCCGAGGCCCAGACCGACTTCGACCCCGCCCGCCTCTACACCTCCGGCGGCGGCAACGTCCCCTCCCTCGTCTTCCGTACGCTCACCACCCGCAACCGCGAGGCGGGCGCCGCCGGCACCCAGGTCGTCCCCGACCTCGCCACCGACACCGGGCGTCCCAACAAGGACGCCACGGAGTGGACGTACACGCTGAAGGAAGGCCTGAAGTTCGAGGACGGCACGCCCATCACCAGCGCCGACATCAAGTACGGCATCGAGCGCTCCTTCGCCGCCGAACTCTCCGGCGGAGCCCCGTACCTGCGTGACTGGCTCGTCGGCGGCGACGCGTACCAGGGCCCCTACAAGGCCGCGTCCGACGGAAAGAAGGGGAAGGGCCTCGCGTCCATCGTCACCCCCGACGACCGGACCATCGTCTTCAAACTGAGGAAGCCCGAGGGCGAGTTCCCCTTCGTCGCCACCCAGACCCAGTTCGCCCCGGTCCCGAAGGCCAAGGACACCGGCGCGAAGTACGAGGAGCACCCCGTCTCCTCCGGCCCGTACAAGGTCGTCAAGAACGAGAACGACGGCGAGCGCCTCACCCTGGAGCGCAACGAGCACTGGGACCCCAAGACCGACGAGGAGCGCAAGGCCTACCCGGACAGGATCGACGTCCGCTCCGGTCTCGACGAGGCCGTGATCAACCAGCGCCTCGCCACCTCCACCGGGGCCGACGCCTCCGCGATCACCACCGACACCAACCTCGGCCCGGCCGAGCTCGCCCAGGTGGGCTCCGACAAGGCCCTCGCCGCCCGCGTCGGCACCGGCCACTTCGGCTTCACCAACTACATCGCCTTCAACCCCAAGGTGAAGCCCTTCGACAACCCGAAGGTCCGCCAGGCGATCTCGTACGCGATCAACCGCACCAGCGTCGTCAACGCGGCCGGCGGCTCCGCGCTCGCCGAGCCCGCCACCACCTTCCTGCCCGAGCAGAAGGCCTTCGGCTTCACGCCGTACGACCATTTCCCGGCCGGGAAGACGGGCGACCCGGAGAAGGCCAAGCAGCTCCTGAAGGAGGCCGGCCACCCGAACGGGCTCACCGTCACCCTGCTCCACTCCACCGCCCAGAACCGCACCACCAGCCCCGAGATCGCCACCGCCGTCCAGGAGGCGCTCGGCAAGGCCGGCATCACCGTCAAGCTCGACGGCCAGCAGCCCAACTCCTTCAACGAGAAGCGCTGGAGCGTCAAGGACGCGCCCGGCTTCTTCCTCTCCCGCTGGGGTGCCGACTGGCCGGCCGGCGGCCCGTTCCTCGCGCCGATCTTCGACGGGCGCCAGATCGTCACCAACGGCTCGAACTACAACCACGCGCAGCTGAACGACCCGGCGGTCAACAAGGAGATCGACGAGATCAACAAGCTGACCGACCTCAAGGCCGCCGCCGCCCGCTGGGGAGCCCTCGACAAGAAGATCGGAGAGCAGGCGCTCGACGTGCCGCTCTTCCACCCCGTCTACAAGCGGCTCGTCGGCAAGAACGTCAAGAACGTCGTCATCAGCGACTGGACCGGCGTCCTCGACATCTCGCAGGTCTCGGTCAAGTGACCGCACTGACCGACACGACGGCGCCCGTGGCGGGCCTCCCCGCCACGGGCGCCGCCCGGCAGGTGTGGCGACGGCTCCGCACCCGCCCCGCCGCCCTCGTCTCCGCCGCCGTCCTCCTCCTGCTCGTCCTCCTCGCCGCCGGCGCACCGTTGCTGGCCGCCCTGGAGGGCCAGGACGCGAACACGTACCACGACGACCTCGTCGACTCGGCCCGCGGCGGCGTCCCGTACGGCGCCTTCGGCGGCGCGAGCGCCGACCACTGGCTCGGCGTCGAACCCGGCACCGGCCGCGACCTGTTCGTCCGCCTCCTCCACGGCGCCCGGATCTCCCTGCTCGTCGCCGTCGGCGCCACCGCCGTCCAGATCCTCATCGGCGTCCTCGTCGGCCTCGCCGCCGGCCTCGGCAACCGCTGGATCGACGGCGTCCTCGGCCGGGTCACCGACGTCCTCGTCGCCCTCCCGATGCTGGTCCTCGCCGTCGCCCTCACCGCCGTCGTCCCGCGCGGCTTCCCCCGCCCCCTGCTGCTGGTCCTCGTCATCGGCTTCCTCGGCTGGGCCGGGACCTCCCGGATCGTGCGCGCCCAGACCCTCACCCTGAAGAGCCTCGACTTCGTCGCGGCCTCCCGGCTCGCGGGCTCCGGACCCTGGCGGACCGCCCGCCGCGAGCTGCTGCCCTCCCTCGCCGCCCCCGTCATCACCTACGCGGCGATCCTGGTCCCCACCAACATCGTCGTCGAGGCGTCCCTGTCCTTCCTCGGCGTGGGCGTCACCCCGCCCACCCCGTCCTGGGGACAGATGCTGTCGACCGCGCAGACCTGGTTCCGCGCCGACCCGGCGTACGTCCTGCTGCCCGCCGGACTGCTCTTCGTCACCGTGCTCGCCTTCACCGTCCTCGGCGACGCGGTCCGCACGGCCCTCGACCCGCGCGAGGCGAGCCGGCTGCGCGTCGGCACCCGCAAGGAGGCCTCCTGATGTCCCGCTTCGTCCTCAAGCGGCTCGCGGGTGCCGCGCTCGTCCTGCTGGCCCTCTCGGTCCTCGTGTACACGCTCTTCTACCTGGCACCCGGCGACCCCGCGCGGCTCGCCTGCGGCGAGCGCTGCAACCCGCAGCAGATCGCCCAGGTCCGCGAGCAGCTCGGACTGAACGACAGCATGCTCGTGCAGTACCTGCACTTCCTCCAGGGCGTCTTCGCCGGCCGCGACTACTCCACCGGCACCTCCCTCGTGCACTGCGACGCGCCCTGCCTCGGCCTCTCGTACCAGAGCGACCGGCAGGTCACCCAGCTCGTCCTGGAACGGCTCCCCGCCACCGCGTCCCTCACCCTCGGGGCCATGGTCGTCTGGCTGGTGATCGGCGTCGGCACCGGCCTCCTCTCCGCGCTGCGCCGGGGCGGCCCCACCGAGCGCCTGCTGACCCTGCTCACCCTCGCCGGGACCGGCACCCCCGTCTTCATCCTCGGGCTGCTGCTCCTCATGGCCGTCTGCGCCTACCTCCAGTGGCTGCCCTTCCCCAGCTACGTACCGCTCGGCGAGGACCCCGAGCAGTGGGCCTGGAACATGCTGCTCCCCTGGCTCACCCTCGGCTTCTTCGAATCCGCCAAGTACGCGCGGCTCACCCGCAGTTCCACCCTGGAGACGCTCGCCGAGGACCACATCCGCACCTTCCGCGCCTACGGGGTGGGGGAGCGGTCCGTCGTCACCCGCCACGCGCTGCGCGGGGCCGTCCCGCCGGTGATCGCGGTCAGCGCCGTCGACCTCGGGTCGATGTTCGGCGGAGCCGTCCTCACCGAGTCCCTCTTCGGCATCCCCGGGCTCGGCAAGACCCTCATCGACGGCGTGAAGGCGATCGACCTGCCCGTGGTGGTGGGCGTGGTCATGGTGACGGGCACGTTCGTCGTCCTCGCCAACGTGGTCGCCGACCTGCTGTACGCCGCCGCCGACCGAAGGGTGGTCCTGACGTGACCCCGATCGTCGAAGTAACGGACCTCACCGTCGAGTTCGCCCGGTCCGGCGATCCCGTACGGGCCGTCGACAGCCTCTCCTTCACCCTCGACGAGGGCCGGGCCCTCGCCCTCGTCGGCGAGTCCGGCAGCGGCAAGTCCACCGTCGCCGGCGCCCTCCTCGGCCTCCACCGGGGCACGGGGGCGCGGGTCGGGGGGACCGTACGGGTCGGCGGCATCGACGTCGGCACGGCGGGGCCCGGCGAGCTGCGGCGGCTGCGCGGCGGAGTCGCCGCCATGGTCTTCCAGGACCCGCTGTCCGCCCTCGACCCCTACTACGCCGTCGGCGACCAGATCGCCGAGGTGTACCGCGTCCACGCCGGAGGCTCGCGGCGGGCCGCCCGCGCCCGCGCCGTCGAGGTCCTCGACCGGGTCGGCATCCCCGACGCGGCCCGCCGCTCCCGCTCCCGCCCGCACGAGTTCAGCGGCGGCATGCGTCAGCGCGCCCTGCTCGCGATGGCCCTCGCCTGCGAGCCCCGGCTCATCGTCGCCGACGAACCGACCACCGCCCTCGACGTCACCGTGCAGGCCCAGATCCTCGACCTGCTGCACGAGCTGCGGCGCGAGACGGGCACGGCGCTGCTGCTCGTCACCCATGACGTGGGCGTCGCCGCCGAGAGCGTCGACGAGGTGCTCGTCATGCGCGACGGCCGGGAAGTCGAACGCGGGCCCGTGGGCAGGGTGCTGGGCGCGCCCGCGGAGTCGTACACAAGGAGGCTGCTCGCCGCCGTGCCCCGGCTCGACGGGCCGGTGCGCGAGCCCCTGGAGAAGGGGGCGCCGCTGCTCGAAGTCCGTGACCTGCGGCGGGTGTTCGGGCGGGGGTCGAAGGCGGTGACCGCCGTCGAAGGCGCCTCGCTCACCCTCCACGCGGGCGAAACCCTCGGTGTCGTCGGGGAGTCGGGCAGCGGCAAGACCACCCTCGGTCGCATGCTCGTGCGGCTCCTCGACCCGACCGGCGGCCGACTCCTCTACGGGGGAGAGGAGATCGGAGCCCTGTCGGAGCGGGAACTGCGCCCGTACCGCCGTGAACTCCAGATGGTCTTCCAGGACCCGGTCGCCTCGCTCAACCCGCGCCGCTCCGTCGGCGAGTCGGTCGCCGACCCGCTGCGGGTGGCGGGGGAGCGGGACGAGACCCGGCTCCGGGGCCGGGTGCGGGAGCTGCTCGACCGGGTGGGGCTCGACCCCGACCGGTACGAGGCCTACCCGCACGAGTTCAGCGGCGGACAGCGCCAGCGCGTCGGCATCGCCCGCGCGCTCGCGGCCGAACCCCGGATCGTCGTCTGCGACGAACCCGTCTCCGCCCTCGACGTCACCACCCAGGCCCAGGTGACCGCGCTGCTCGCCGAACTCCAGGCCGAACTCGGACTCGGACTCGTCTTCATCGCCCACGACCTCGCCGTCGTCCGGCAGGTCAGCGACCGGGTCGCCGTCATGCGCGCGGGACGGATCGTCGAGCAGGGCACGGTCGCCGAGGTGTACGGCACGCCCCGGGACCCGTACACCCGGCAGCTGCTCGCCGCCGTCCCGTCGATCGACCCGGTCCGTGCGACGGAACGCCGGGAACTGCGCCGCGAAGGACACCAGGAACTGGCCGTCGCCTGACCCTCCGTGACCACTCCGGTGCGTACCGCGACAGAACGCTACCGGGGTGGGAAAGTTACGTGCATTCACCCCTTCTGGTGGTGCGACGGACAACCGTCCGTCGCACCCCCGGTATCTCCGCTTACGTTCTTCCCGCTGCGAGTCGCCGGACCAACGGTGGCCGCCGTCAAGGGAGATCGGGGGTGCACTCATGCGGATCGGACTGCTCACGGAGGGTGGCTACCCGTACGCCACCGGTGAGCCCGGACTCTGGTGCGATCGGCTCGTACGCGGACTCGGGCAGCACCAGTTCGACCTGTACGCCCTGGGCGGGTCCGGCACCCCGCGACCGCTCCCCCCGAACGCCCGCGTCGCCCGCACCGACGACCTGGGCGGCTCCGGCACCGGCCCGGCGGCCCGGAACCTCCTCGAACGGACCGCCTTCGGCGACCGCCGCGCCGCCCGCCGCGCCTACGGCCGGCGCGAGCGACGCCGGTTCGTCGAGGCCTTCCACCGGCTCGCGGTGGGCGTGTGCGGGGAGCACACCGCCGAGACCGGGGAGGCCGGGACCGGGGACGAGCTCGGGAGCGCCTTCGCCGACGGGCTCTACGCCCTCGCCGAACTCGCCCGCGAGCGCGGCGGCCTCCCCGGCGCGCTCCGCTCCGACGACGCCGTCCGCACCCTCGAATCCGCCTGCCGCGCGCCGGGCGCACGCCGGGGCGCGGCCGCCGCCGGGCTCCCCGACCACCTCGCCTTCGTCGAGCACCTGGAGCGCACCCTGCGCCCCCTCTCCCTCGACTGGTACACGGAGGACGCGCTCGGCGCGGCCGACCTCTGCCACGCCGCCGCCGGCGGTACCACCGCGCTTCCCGGCCTGCTGGCCAAACGCTTCTTCGGGACCCCGCTGCTCGTCACCGAATACGGCGTACAGCTCCGCTCCCACTACCTCTCGGCCGACGGCGCCGACCGCTCCGCGCCCCTGCGCACCCTGCTCGCCGCCCTCCACGGCCGGCTCGCCGCCGAGGTCTACGGCCAGGCCGCCCTCCTCACCCCCGGCAACGCCCACGCCCGCCGCTGGCAGGAGAAGTGCGGCGCCGACCGCGCCCGGATCCGCACCGTCCACCCCGGCATGGCCGCCGACCGCTTCGCCGAGGTCGGCGAGGACGAGGAGAGCGGCGACCCCGCCACCCTCGTCTGGGTCGGCCGGGTCGAACCCGCCAAGGACCTCATCGCCCTGCTGCACGCCTTCGCCGAGATCCGCGCCCGGCAGCCCGACGCTCGGCTGAGGATCGTCGCCGTACCCGTACGGGACCCGGGCTCCAGCGCGTACCTCGCCCACATCAAGGGGCTCGCAGCCCAGCTCTTCCCCGACGAGGCCGCAGGCGCGCACGCCGTCGGCGAGAACCCGGTCACCTTCGAGGAACTCGGCGGACCCGAGGCACCCACCCTGGAGGACACCTACGCCTCCGGCGCGGTCGTCGTCCTGTCCAGCGTCGTCGAGGGCTTCCCCGCGAGCCTCGTCGAGGCGATGTTCTGCGCGCGGGCCACCGTCTCGACCGACGTCGGCGCGGTCGTCGAGATCATCGGCGGCACCGGGCTCGTCGTCCCCCCGCGCAACCCCCGGGCGCTCGCCGACGCCTGCCTCGCGCTGCTCCGCGAGCCCGAGCGCCGCCACCGCCTGGGCGCCGCCGCCCGCGCCCGCGCGCTCGAACTCTTCACCGTCGAACAGAACCTCGCCGCGTTCCGCGACATCTACCTGGAACTCCTCTCCCACGCGCCGGTGCGCCACCGCCCCGGGGACGGCGTGCCCTTCGCCCACCCCGCCGAGGCGCACGTGCCGGGCAGCTGGGCGCACAAGGCCGTGGCCGGGACAGGAGCCCCCGATGCCTGAAGGAGACACCCCCATGCGCGGCTCCGCCGCCCCGACGAGCCCCGGAGCCTGGGACGCCCGCTCCGAGGCCCTCCTCGGCGCCCCCGCACTGACCCCCCGTACCGGCGGCGCCCTCGAACCGCACACCCCCGAGGGGCCCGTCGACGCCCTGCCGTCCGGGATAGCCCAGGCCCCAGGGGAGGCGACGACGCCCCTGCGGGAGGACGGGACGACGCCCGGGCCGGCGGGCGCCCACGGCCCGGCCGCCCCGCCGGAACCGTCGGAGCTGCCCGGCCCGTCCGACGTGTCCGACCCGTCCGGCCCGTCGGCCCTCTCAGACCTGCCCGGCCCGTCGGCCCTCTCAGACCTGCCCGACCTGTCCGGCGCGGACGATCCGTCCGGTTCCGCCGAGAAGGCCGGTCCCGCCCCCGCCCCGGCGTCCGACCTGCCCGGGCGGGCGCCGACGGGGCCCGCCCGGGCAGGTCGGACGCCGGGGCGGGGGCGGGACCGGCCTTCTCGGCGGAGCCGGACGGATCGTCCGCGCCGGACAGGTCGGGCAGGTCTGAGAGGGCCGACGGGCCGGGCAGGTCTGAGAGGGCCGACGGGCCGGACGGGTCGGACACGTCGGACGGGC
>NZ_LIPQ01000072.1 GCF_001418135.1 Streptomyces aureus | reverse complement strand
CCGCCGCCCGCGGGCGGCGGCCCGGCACCGTCCGCACCACCGCACGCATCGACCCTGGAAGGACGCCCCCGTGGCCACCTCCGTTCGGGCGAGGCCGGACGGCTCCCCGCCGCCCGCCGCACCGCCCTCCTCCCCCGGCCCGCGCGGCCGCCGCTCCCCCGGCGGCCTGCGCAGCACGCTCTACCGCTGGGACATCAAGGCGATCCCGTACGTCTTCGTCGCCCCCTTCTTCCTCACCTTCGCCGCCTTCGGCCTCTTCCCGCTGATCTACACCGGCTGGCTCTCGCTCAACCGGGTCGAGCTCGGCGGGGACCCGACGTGGAAGGGTCTGGAGAACTACACCGACCTCGCGACCAGTGAGTTCTTCTGGAACGCGCTCTTCAACACCTTCACCATCGGGGTGATCGCGACCGTTCCCCAGCTGCTCATGGCGCTGGGCCTGGCGCATCTGCTCAACTACAAGCTCCGCGGCCGGGGCTTCTTCCGGGTCGCGATCCTCGCCCCGTACGCCACCTCGATCGCGGCGGCGACCCTGGTCTTCGCCCAGCTGTTCAACACCGACTACGGGATGATCAACAGCGTCCTGGGCTGGGTCGGCTTCGACCCGGTGAACTGGGAGTCGTCCAAGTGGCCGGCGCAGATCGCCATCTCGGTGATCGTCACCTGGCGCTGGACCGGCTACAACGCCCTGATCTACCTGGCCGCCATGCAGGCCGTGCCGCAGGACCTGTACGAGGCGGCCTCGCTCGACGGGGCCTCGCGCTGGCGCCAGTTCGTCAGCGTCACGATCCCGTCGATCCGGCCGACCATCCTCTTCACGATCGTCGTCTCCACCATCGGGGCCACCCAGCTGTTCGGCGAGCCGATGCTCTTCGGCGGCAGCGTCGGGATCAGCGGCGGCAGCGGCAACCAGTTCCAGACGCTGAGCCTGCTGATGTACGAGAAGGGGTGGGTGACCGGCGCACTGGGCCAGGCTTCGGCGATCGCCTGGGTCATGCTGCTGCTCCTGCTGCTCGTCGGCGGCGTCCAGGCGCTCGTCTCCCGCCACAACCGCAAGAAGCTGGGGGGCTGACCTCATGGCGCAGACACTCGACAGGAGCCCGGCCGAGTCCGGAACCCCGGCCGCCGCCCCGGCGGCGGCCCGCCCCGGGCGCCGCTTCCGGCAGACGGCCGGCCGCCAGCACCACGCGGGACCGCTCACCTATGTGCTGCTCGTCGTCGCCGCGTTCGTCTCGCTCTTCCCGCTGTACTGGAACGTGGTCGCCGCCTCGCACAGCGGCGAGCGGGTCGTGGAGGCCCCGGCGCCCCTGCTGCCCGGCAACCGCCTCCTGGACAACCTCAGCTTCGCCTGGAACCAGGTCGACATGGGCGAGGCGCTGATCAACACCACGGTCGTGGCGAGCCTGGTGGCCCTGTCCACCGTGCTGTTCTCCACGCTGGCCGGTTTCGCCTTCGCCAAGCTGCCGTTCCGGGGCCGGGGCATGCTGCTCTCCCTGGTGGTCGCCACCATGACGATCCCGCCGCAGCTCAGCGTCATCCCGCTCTACCAGATCATCACCGACCTCGGCTGGTTCGATCAGCTCCAGTCGGTCGTCCTGCCCTCGCTCGTCGCCGCGTTCGGCGTGTTCTTCATGCGCCAGTTCCTGGTGGAGGCGCTGCCGATGGAGCTGGTGGAGGCGGCCCGGATGGACGGCGCGCACAGCCTCCGGATCATCTGGCACGTGGTGTTCCCGGTGGCGAGGCCCGCCATGGCCGTCCTCGGCATGCTGGTCTTCGTGCAGGCCTGGAACGACTTCTTCTGGCCCTTCATCGCGCTCACCCCGGACGGCAACCCCACCCTTCAGGTGGCACTCGCCGGGCTCGGCGCGGGCAACCACACGGTGGACCACGCCGTCGTGCTGACCGGCGCCCTCATCTCCACCGTGCCGCTCCTCCTGGTCTTCGCCTTCCTGGGCAAGCACATCGTGGGCGGCATCACGGCCGGCGCCGTCAAGAGCTGACCGGCCGCCCCGCCCTTCCTACCGAACGTCTCGAACGTACTGACCCCGTACCCGCGTTGGGAGCCCTCTCCTATGACCGCGTCCGAAACCCGGCCGCTCACCGCCACCCGCTCGTTCCCGTCCGACTTCCTCTGGGGCGCGGCCACCGCCGCGTACCAGATCGAGGGAGCGGCGGCCGAGGACGGCCGTACTCCGTCCATCTGGGACACCTTCTCGCACACCCCCGGCAAGGTCTTCGAAGGGCACACCGGTGACGTGGCAGTGGACCACTACCACCGGTTCCGCGAGGACGTCGGGATCATGTCCGAACTCGGCCTGAACGCCTACCGGTTCTCCGTCTCCTGGTCCCGGGTGCAGCCCACCGGGCGCGGTCCGGCCGTGCAGAAGGGCCTGGACTTCTACCGGGCGCTCGTCGACGAGCTGCTCGCCGCCGGGATCGAGCCGGCGCTCACGCTCTACCACTGGGACCTGCCGCAGGAGCTGGAGGACGCGGGCGGCTGGCCCGAGCGGTCCACCGCCGAGCGGTTCGCCGAGTACGCGGGGATCGTCGCCGACGCCCTCGGCGACCGGGTCAGCCGCTGGACCACCCTCAACGAGCCCTGGTGCAGCGCCTTCCTGGGGTACGGCTCCGGGGTGCACGCCCCGGGCCGCACGGATCCGGTGGCCTCGCTGCGCGCCGCCCACCATCTGAACCTCGGGCACGGTCTCGCGGTCCAGGCCCTCCGGTCCTCGCTGCCCGCGGACCGGCAGATCTCGGTCTCGCTCAACCTGCACGAGGTGCGGCCGCTGACGGGTTCGGCCGAGGACCTGGACGCGGCCCGCCGGATCGACGCCGTCGGCAACCGGATCTGGCTGGGGCCGATGCTGGAGGGCGCCTACCCCGAGGACCTGATCCTCGACACGGCGCAGGTCACCGACTGGTCCTTCGTCAGGGACGGTGACACGGCGACCGCACGGCAGCCGCTGGACCTGCTGGCGATCAACTACTACACCCCGACGCTCGTCTCGCAGGTGCCGGAGGGTGCGGAGAAGCCGCAGGACGACGGCCACGGCAACAGTGACCACTCGCCGTGGCCGGGCGCGGACTCGGTGGCCTTCCACCGAGCGCCGGGCGAGCCGACGGCGATGGGCTGGGCGGTCGACCCGAGCGCGCTGTACGACCTGCTGACCCGGGTGTCGGAGGCGTACCCCCGGCTCCCGCTGGTCATCAGCGAGAACGGGGCGGCGTACGAGGACGTGGTGTCCCCGGACGGTTCGGTGCACGACCCGGAGCGCGCCGCCTATGTGCACGCGCACCTGGAGGCGGTGCACCGGGCCATCGAGGACGGGGTGGACGTCCGCGGCTACTTCCTCTGGTCGCTCCTGGACAACTTCGAGTGGGGCTACGGCTACGCGAAGCGGTTCGGCGCGGTGCGGGTGGACTACGACACCCTGGAGCGGACGCCGAAGTCCAGCGCCCGCTGGTACGCGAAGGTGGCGCGGACGGGTGAACTGGTGGCGCCCGACGGCGACTGATCGCCGCGGAAGCGAGGAGGGCCGTGCCGATGATCCGGCACGGCCCTCCTCCATGAGCCTCGGGACGGTGGACGACGGTCAGATGTCGATCACGCGGTAGCCGATGACGTAGACGCCGCCGGAGCCCTCGACCGAGCGCCACTGGGTCTCGGCGCCGACCTCGCTGCCGGTGACGAGCGTGGCGCCGAGCTTGTCGTCGCCGCTGGTCGAGTCGTAGTCCCAGAGGGTCAGGGTACGGGCCTGCTGCTTGCCGAGGATGAGGGCCGCGTTGCCGTTGCCGTCGGCCATCGACCGGACGTAACCGGTGCCCATGGTCTGGTACTTGACACCGTTGCCGGGCCAGACCTTGACGGCGTTGCCGTTGGCGTCGGTGATCTTGAGGTACGCCTCGTCGTGGTCGCCCTCGCTGTTCTTCTGGCAGTGCAGCTCGACCAGTTCGATCCGGACGTAGTCGATCGGCTCGGCCTGGGCGGTGCCGGCGAACGCGGCGACGCTGCCGAGCCCGAGCAGGGCGGTGGCGGCCGTTCGGGCGATTCGGTTCTTGCGCATGTGGTCCCCCCACACGTCGGGTCACTGACGTGACGGTGTTGTCGGCTCGCCGCGGTTCGGCGGGCCGGTGTGCCGTTCCCCTCGGCACGACACCCACTGTGCCCGCCACTCCCTCCCGGTTCTACGCGCGTTCCACTGGACGGAACGGCGCCGTTCGGAAGCCGTTCAGGGCGCGAGCGCGGCCGTCGGCAAGGCCCGTCTCCGCGGTCCGCCCCGGGCGAGCGCGCGGTTGACCGCGGCCCCCGCCTCGGCGACGCCGCGGGCGAGCGTGTCGAGCGGCCGGCCGGCCGGGACCAGCGCGGCGAGCGCCGCGACCGTGCGCCCGTCCGGGGTGCGGATCGGCAGGGCGGCACAACACACCCCGTCCATCACGTCCTCCCGGTCGAGGACGGCGCCGCCGCGGAGCGGCCCCCGCAGGGCCTTTCCGGCGGCGGTGTCGAGGTGGAAGGCGATGCCCTCCCGTACGGGGTGGACTGGTTCGAGTTCCCCGGGGACCGAGCCGACGGTGATGGCCATGTCCTCGCGCAGCACGGTGAGGACCACGCTCGCGCCGGTGGCGGCCCTGAGCCGCTGGAGCGGCAGGCGGGCGGCGGGCAGCAACCCCGGGTGCGGCTCCCAGGCCTGGCCGATGCGGTAGAGCTGGGGGCCGACCCGGTAGCGGTTGCCCTTCCGTTCGACTGCGCCGAGCGCGACCAGCTGGTCGAGCAGACGGTGGACGGTGCCTTTGGGCACCCCGCAGACGAGCGCCAGCTCCGTCACCCCGGCCTCTTCACCGCTCCGGCGCAGGGCGTCGAGCAGTGCGAAAGCCCCTTCGAGCACGCTCCGGCCGCGTGCCGGGCCGGGCGTGCCGCCCCGCTCCCTCCGGAGCCCGGCTCTGTGCGGTTCACATACCTCGTTGGTGTCCATGAGTCCCCCGACTCCGCGGGCCCGGCCGAGGTCCCCCGATGGCACGGCTCCGGGCATGTCTCCCACCATGCCGCAGACCGGTGGATTCCGGCGAAGGGCTCGCGTTGTCCGTCGTGTCGCGGGGCGGGCCCGGGGCAGGGGCGACCGCCCCGGCCGTACGGACCCGTCGCCGCGCCGTACCCTGCCGTGATCACGTGGTACGGCGAAGGCCCGGCAGGAGGTGCGAGCGTCCCCGCCGGCCGTGCCGGGCACGGCCGGCGGGGACGCCGTCACTCTGCTACGGCTGGCCGTCGAGCCAGCTCAGCTTGTGCCCGTAGAGCACCCGCTGGCAGTAGTCCGTGCCGTCCGGATCGCCCGCGCCGGGGTTCGCCACGCAGTCGTCGTCCTGCCCCGGGCGGTGTTCGGAGACGGACCACAGCCGGCCGGTGCCGCGCTCGACGTAGAGGTCCTCGGCGCCCCGGGCGGTCTTGACGGCCTGCCCCGACTGGACCAGCCGGCCGCCGTCCCACGTGTAGCGCCAGAGGTTGCCGGGCTCGTCGGTGCCCTTCGACTCGTTCACGTAGAGGGTGCCCTCGTGCGCCGCCGCGCCCTGCGCGCCGCCGTTGGCCAGCGGCAGGTAGTTCGCCCAGCCCTCCGCGGCGATGTCGGCCGAACGGCCCTCCAGGGCCGCGACCGGGTAGGAGGCGATGCGGCCGGTGGACGGGTAGCCGCTCTCGGGACGGCAGTACTCGCCCATGATGAGCCGGTCCGGGGTGGTGCTGCGGTCCAGCGAGATGTAGGAGGCCTTCGGCGCTCCGGTGGAGACGCAGGCGTACGAGCCCCGCGGGTTGTTCTGCGTCGCCTTGAACTTCCAGGCGGCCACCTGGGGCATCACGTAGCGGTAGCCGAAGCTGTACCAGACGTTGTCGTGCCGGCCGACCTTCGTCTTGTCCTCGACGTTGGCGGTGGTCTTCACGCCGTCCGTGTCGGCACCCATCGCGTCGTGCGTCCTGGGGTCACCGTCCGGGTCGAGGTCCATGATGTAGCGCATGTCGAAGACGCGCAGGCCGTTGCGGGTGTCCGCGACGTAGAGGTAGTTGCCGTACCAGACGATCCCGCCCGCGTGCACGCCCTTCTGGATGGGGTACTCGGCGGCGTGCAGACCGTCGAAGGAGACGTGGTCGGCCGAGTTCACGTAGGTCCAGCCCAGCAGGACGTGCCGGTACTTGACCTCGGGGCTGCCCGTGGCCGGGTTGGTCCGGCTCTGGACGAAGGTGATGCGGACGCCCTTCTGGTTGCAGGCGTCGTTCGCCTCCAGCTCGGCCGTGGTGCAGTCGCCCGCGGTCGGGAGCGGGTCGTTCTCGCGGCCCGGGTCCCAGCCGTCGTAGGAGGCGAAGAGCTGGATGTTGCCGGCGTCGCCCCACAGCTCGTTGTCCTTGGCGTCGGAGACGCCGGTCATGCCTTGGGGGACCCATTCCTGCGAGACGGAGTCGTCGTTCTGCAGGCAGTACTTGATGTCGGGGTCCGGGGCCGTGCCGAACGGGTCCCGGGAGCACCACGGCTGTACGGTGCGGTTCGCGCCGGCCAGCAGGTTCTGGACGCCGGACTTGGGCAGCACCGAGTCCAGTCGGGTCACCCGTGTGGTGGTCTCGGCGTTCATCGCGCCGGGCGACATCGTGAAGTCACCGGGTGAGGCCGCGCCGCCGGGGGCGGTCCAGGCGCGGGTGGTGAACGGCGAGGCGGTCGCCTCGGTCGTCCGGGGTTCCTGGACCCAGCTCTGCGGGGCGGCGGGCGGAAGGTCCTCCGCCTGCGCCGGTGCCGCGAGGCCGGTGAACGCGAGCGAGGCCGTGGCGGCGGCCGTGAGCCACGCGCGACGTATGCGCCGTGTGGGCATGTGTGGTTGTCTCCGTTGCTCCGGTGTCAGTAAGTCGAACGGAGAGTTCCAGAACGCTCGAGCGAAACGCAAACGTGTTCGCATCGTCGGCAACGACGCGCCGACCGCAGCACAGTTGGGGAGGATGCGGGCTTATCGCCATCCCCCGGGCGGCCCGGTCGCCGATAGGTGAGGGTCGGGTGAAGGTTGCCGCCGGTTCCGGTGAGCACCTCCGGGGAGATTCTCCGGAATTCCTTCATGGCTCCGGCCTCCGCCGTCCCGCGGCACGACGCGAGGGCCGCTCCGTGATCCGGCCCGATGGGCCCGCCGCCCCTTAGGGTGTGCGGACATGAGAGACCCTCACCCGCCCGCCTCCCGGCGCCGTCGGCGTCGCGGGACCACCGGCCTGGTCGTCGTGGTCGCCGGTTTCGCGGCCGCGCTCGTCGCCACCGCCCCGCCCGCGCTGGCGGCTCCCCGCCCTCCGGCGGACGACACCGCGGCGACGAGTCCCTGGATGCGCCCGGCGGGGGCACCCGTGACCGTGATCGCCCACCGGGGGGCCTCGTCGGCCGCCCCCGAGAACACTCTGATCGCCGGCGAGGTGGCCCGGCGGGGCGGCGCCGTCTGGATCGAGAACGACGTCCAGCCCAGCAGGGACGACGTGCCGTACGTCCTCCACGACACGACCGTCGACCGGACGACGGACGGCACGGGGCCGATCCGCTCGCTGACCTCCTCCGAGCTGGACGCCCTCGACGCCGGTTCCTGGTTCGCCCCGGCCTTCGCCGGCACGCATGTCCCCACGCTGGAGGCCCAGTTGGCGGATCTGCGGACGCGGGGCGGGAAGCTGCTGCTTGAGGTGAAGGGCCGTCACACCTACGCGCAGGTACGCCGGATCGTCGAGCTGGTACGTGAACAGGGCATGACTGAGAGGGTCTTCGTCCAGAGTTTCGAGGTTCCGCACCTGCGGTACGTCCACGAACTGGCCCCCGAACTGCCGTTGGGGCTGCTGCGGGACACCCTGGACACCGACCCCCTCGCGGTGGCCGAGGACCTGCGCCTCGCCTCGTACAACCCGTCGGACCGGGCCCTGTCCACCCGCCCCGAGCTCGTCCGCGACCTGCACGCGGCGGGCGTCGCCGTGAACGTCTGGACGGTCGACAGCCCGGCCCGCTGGAAGGCCCTGGACGCGCTCGGAGTGGACGGCATCATCACCAACCGCCCGACGGAACTGGGCGGTTGGTCGTCCGGACAGCGGTCCTGAGGCCTACGGCACGACCTTGATGCCGTCGACGAAGGCCCGGACCATGACCGCGTTGGTGGAGACGACGGTCCCGGGCTTGATCAGGCCGCCCTCGCCACCGTCACCCTTCACCTGGACGGTGCGCTCGCCCAGGAAGGTGAAGGTCCTGCTGTCGAAGATCCACTCGGTGCGCTGTCCGCTGGCCTCGTCGAGCCGCGCGACGGCGACCCCCTTGCGGCCGGCGGCGTCGGTGGCGCTGTCCACCATGACGACTCCGGGGATCTTCGCGGCGGCCCGGTAGAGGGCCGCCGTCAGCTTCGGGGTCGGCCAGCTCTCCACGAGCAGGTCCCCGATGGTGGTGAAGGCCTGCTGCTCCTTGCCGTTGCCCTGTCCCTCGGTCTCCTCGTAGATCTTCCGCAGCAGCGCGTCGGGGTCGGTGGGGAGGCTCGCGAGGTAGTCGTGGGAGGGCGCGCCGAGGTGGGGCGTCGGCACGTTGCCCTGCTCGTCGCGGCCTTCCAGGGTGATGCCCTCGGGGCCGGTGTTGCCGGGCTCGATCAGCCAGCCCTTGAGGCCGTCGGGCGACCGCCAGGACTGCCGGGTGTGCAGGGGGTCGCTGACGAGGCCGCTCTCCCCGTTCACGGTCCTGACATGTGTGTTCGCCGACCGTGTCTCGATGTAGATGTACTGGCCGGCGCGGCCGTTCGGGGCCTCGGCCCCGGCGGCGGCGAGCGAGATCCGGTCGAGGAGCCGGGGCCCGCCCTTGGCGTCCACGACGCCGATGGTGGTGGTGAGGGCGGGGCCGGTGGCGCGGTCGACGGGGTGGGGGTTGTCGGTCCCGCCCGGGGTGAGGACGAGGACGCCGACGGCGAGCGCTCCGGCGAGCACGGTGGCGGCGGGCAGCAGGATCGCCTTCCGCAGGAAGGGGTTGCGCGCGGTTCGCGCGGCGGCGGTGCGGCGGTCGTCGTGGATCTGGCTCATCAGGCGCTCCTTGTGGAACTGGTGGCGGCCCCGGGGAAGGTCGTGTTCCTCGATCGCCGGGAGGCCTCCGGTCTCGTGCCGGTTCGCCGTACGGGTCTTGTCCGGGTCGGGGTTCATCGGATTCCTTCCTGCGCGGGCCGGACCGCGTTCACGCGATCACCTGTTGTCTGTCGAGTGCGGGAGGCGGGTTCCCGTTTCTCCGGGACGCGTTCGCCTCTCTCTCCGGCGAGTTCCGCCTCGGCACCGGTACGGAGCCTGGCTCGGGCCCGGGAGAGCCGGGAGCGGACGGTGCCGACGGGGACGCGCAGGGCCTGGGCGACCTCGGTGTAGGCGAGGCCCTCCCAGAGGCAGAGGACGAGGACTTCGCGTTCGGTGCGGCGGAGGGTGCCGAGCGCCCGCAGGGTGGCGGCGATGCGGCGCCGGTCGTCGATCCGGCCCGCGACCTCGGAGGCGTGGTCGGGTACCGAGGCCTCGGCCTGTCCGGCGGCGGCGTACGCGTCGGCGGCCGCCCGGTAACGGCGGTTTCCTCGGCAGTGGTTGCGGGAGACGTTGGTGGCGACGCCGAGCAGCCAGGGCCGGAGCGATCCCCCGGCCGGGTCCACCTTCTGCCGGAGCCGCCAGGCCTCCAGGAAGGTCGCCGCCATCACGTCCTCGGCGACCGACCAGTCGCCGGTCAGCCGGAAGGCGTGGTTGTAGACGCTCCGGGCGTAGGAGTCGAAGAGTTCGGCGAAGGCCGAGGGGTCTCCGTCCCGGACGCGTGCGCGCATGTCGATGTTCACGTCTCTCGTCTGTCCGGCCCCCGGAGCGGGTTCCCGTGACCCGCGTCACACCGGTCGGCGAGTTCCCCCAGGAGTCCGGGGTTGACGATGCGCAGGATGGTCGCGACGTGCTCGGGGTCGGCCGCCGCCCAGAGGGTCTCCCGGGCCGCGCGGTACTTGGCGGCGAGCCGTTCCCGCTGCTCGGGCGGCAGGGCGGCGGCCCGGTCCGGGCGGCTGTTGTGGGCGTTGTCGGCGATCTTCACGAGGGTGGCGTCGGGATCCTGGGTGATCCGGCGGATCTTCTCCTCGTAGGCCGTGCCGGGGGTGTTGGTCACGGCCTCGACGACGGCGACGACGCGGTCCGGGATCCCGGCGGCGCGGAGCCGGTCCGCCGTCCACGCGGTGTCCTCGATGACGTCGTGGAGCAGCCCGGCCATGGCCAGGTGCGGGCCGAACGGTTCCAGGCCGGCGGCGACCGCCCGGACGTGCTCGACGTACGGGACACCGGTCTTGTCGGTCTGTCCGGCGTGCGCGCGGCCGGCCAGCGCGTCCACCTCGGCGAGAGTCGTCATCGCCCCATCATCGCGGGCCCCAGGGCCGCCCCTCGCCTCCCCCGCCCCGGCTGCCCGCCGGCCGCGCTCCGCCGTGCAACACACTCTTCACACACGGGCGGGAATCCCGTTCGCGGACGGGCCGGTTGGCAGTGGTATGACTCTCGGAGTAACGCTCGGTTCGACCTCCGTCCAGCGCACGATCGACAGCACGGTGCGGCTCGCGCGGGAGGCGCGCGACGCGGGCCTGCACTCGGCGTGGTTCGGCCAGACCTTCGCGTACGACTCGCCCTCGCTGGCCGCGATCGTCGGGCGCGAGGTGCCCGGTCTCCAGGTCGGGACCTCCGCCATCCCCGTCTTCGGCCGCCATCCGCTGCTCGTCTCCAGCCAGGCGCAGACCGCCCAGGCGGCCACCGGCGGCCGCTATCACCTCGGGCTCGCCCTCGGCACCCAGCACCTGACCGAGACCGGTTTCGGCATCCCGTTCCGGCGGCCCATCGGTCTGCTCAGGGAGTTCCTCACGGCGCTCCGCCCGCTGCTCGAAACGGGGAGTGCCGACTTCCACGGCGAGCTGCTCACCGCGACCACGCCGTACTCGGCGGCGGTGCCGGGCGCCCGGCCGGCCGTGCCGGTCCTCGTCGCCGCGATGGGTCCGCAGGCCCTGCGCGTCAGCGGTGAACTGGCCGACGGGGTCCTGCCGTTCCTGGCCGGGCCGCGCGCGCTCGCCGAGCGCATCGTCCCCACCGTCACCGCCGCGGCGGCGGCGGCCGGCCGGCCCGCACCCCGGATCGTGGCCCTCGTCCCGGGCGTGGTCACCGCGAACGCCGAGGTGGAGGCCGTACGGCAGAAGGCGGCCGAGGCGCTCGCGCTGTACGAGCGGATCCCGTCCTACCAGCGCGCGATCGAGGCGTCCGGCGCCGCCCGGGCGGCCGAGATCGCCGTGATCGGCGACGAGGAGACGGTCGCCGCGGAGGTACGGCGCTACCGCGAGGCGGGGGCGACGGAGGTGGTGTTCACGGCGACGGAGCTGAACGGCGAGGAGGGCCGCGCGCGCACCTGGAAGCTGCTCGGCGAACTGTCAGGCGGCTGAGCCCCGGCCGCCCTTCGCCGCGCCCACGGCGGGTTCCGGCTCGCCCTCGCCCTCGGTGTCCAGGTGCGGGAGCAGCCGGTCCAGCCGGCGCGGACACCACCAGGCGTGCTTGCCGAGGAGGGTCATCACCGCCGGCACGAGCAGCAGGCGCACCACGGTGGCGTCGATGAGGACGCTGGCCGCCAGACCGAGACCGAGCATCTTGACCACGATGTTGTCCGAGACGATGAAGGCCGCGAAGACACTCACCATGATCAGCGCGGCGCAGGTGATCACCCTGGCGGTGATCTCAAGGGCGTGGGCCACACTGGCCTTCGGATCGCCCGTGCGCAGCCAGGCCTCACGGACCCGGGACAGCAGGAAGATCTCGTAGTCCATGCTCAGGCCGAAGACGATGGCGAACATCATCATCGGCACATAGCTCTCGATGGGCACCTTGCCGGAGACACCGAGCGCGGGCCCGCCCCAGCCCCACTGGAAGACGGCCACGACCACGCCGTACGAGGCCGCGATGGAGAGCACGTTGAGGACGGCGGCCTTCACCGCGACGAGGACGCCGCGGAAGACGATGAGGATGACGAGGAAGGCGAGTCCCACCACCACGGCGATGATCAGCGGGAGCCGGCTGGAGACGAGGTCGAGGAAGTCCACCTGGGAGGCCGTGGTACCGGTGACGTACGTCTGCGCGTCGGTGCCGGTCACCGCCTGCGGCAGCACGTCGTCGACGAGGTGGTTGGTCAGCTGGGTGGTCTTCTCGTCCTGCGGCGAGGCCACCGAGTAGGCGGTGCCGACCAGGACGTCTCCGTCGGAGGTGGCCTGGAGCGGGGTGATGAAGGCAGCGTCCGGGACCCCGGTCAACGCCTGCTTGAGCTTGTCGGCGAGGTCCGCGCGGTCCGCGGCGGGCACGGCCGTCTGGTCCACGACGAGGGTCAGCGGCCCGTTCGCGCCGGGCCCGAAGGCGGTGGAGATGAGGTCGTACGCCCGCCGGTCCGTGAAGGACTCGGGGTCGGCGCCGTCGCCGATGTGGCCGAGCTGGATGAAGAGCAGCGGGAAGGCCAGGACGAGCAGCACCAGGACGCCGCCGGTCAGGAACCACCAGGGGCGCCTCTCCACCCGCTGCGCGTAACGGTGCCAGGTGCCGTGCGCGGGCGTACCGGGCTCGGCGTCGGTCTCCGCCACGGGCTTGCGCACGTGGTAGCGGTCGATGCGCTTGCCGACGAGGCCGAGCATGGCCGGGACCAGGGTGAGCGCGGCCAGGACCGCGGTGACGACCGTGAAGGCGGCCGCCAGGCCCAGTTTGCCGATGAAGCTGACGCCGGAGACCCACAGACCGGACAGGGCGATGATGACCGTACAGCCGGAGACCAGGACGGCGCGGCCGCTGGTGGTCGTCGCGAGGCCGGCCGAATCGGCGGGATCGTGGCCGTTCATGAGGTTCTGGCGATGGCGGGTGATGAGGAAGAGCGCGTAGTCGATGCCGACGCCCAGGCCGATCATGGTGGCCAGCGTGGGTGAGACCGTGCCGAAGGTGAAGGCCGCCGCCATCAGGCCCAGGAGCGCGAGGCCGCAGATCACGCCGAGGAGTGCCGTGATCAGCGGCAGGACGGCCGCGATGACACTGCCGAAGCCGATGAGGAGGACGACGATCGCGACGGCGAAGCCGATCGCCTCGCTCGTGCGGTCGTCGGCCGCGGGCCGGGCGAGTTCGCCGAGCGGGCCGCCGTACTCGACGTCGACGCCGGCGTCCCGGAGCGGCTGGACGGCGGCGTCGACGCCGGGCAGGTAGTCGCTGCCGAGGGTGGAGGGCGGCTTGCTGAAGCGCACCGTGATGTAGGCGGTCTTGCCGTCCGTGGACAGCGGCCCGGTGTTGGGGACCCCGGCGGGCGGTGCGGGCGGCGTGGTGCCCGGCGGCGGCAGGGGGTTCTGCGCGCCGAGGACGTCGGGCAGTTTCTCCAGGGCGGCGACGGTCGAGTTGACGGCGGAGGCCTCGTCCGTGAGCGGCCCCGAGGTCCTGTTCAGGACGATCTGCGCGCCGTAGCCGCCGGCCGCCGGGTCGTGTGCCTGGAGGACGTCGAGCCCTTCGGCGGACTGCACGCCGGGCAGGTCGAAGTCGTCGGAGTACTGTCCTCCGACCGCTCTGTCGGTGATCTGGAGTCCCACCATCGCCGCCAGCCACAGCGCGATGACGATGATGAAGTGACGGGCGCACCAGTGCCCCAGTCGGTACAGCGCACCCTTGGGAGGTGTCGGCCGGGTGGCGGCCGGGCTTCCTGCGTTCATGGCGAGGCCGTGTCCGGTTGGGAAGTCCCCGAGCGGTCCCCCGCACCGACCGTGCGCGGGTCTACCCGTCCATTGTTCGCCTGCCTCGCCCCTCCGGCATCTCGATCGGCGCGGACTGGCGTTCGGGCAGGCCAGGCGGGGTGGGGGGCGAAATCGGGCCTGCCGGGCCGGTCGGGTCAGGCCGAGCCAGGTCGGGCCGGGTCGGGTCGGGTCGGGTC
>NZ_LIPQ01000071.1:379-13927 GCF_001418135.1 Streptomyces aureus | reverse complement strand
GCGGGGGCGCGGGCCGGGCGACGCGGTGCGGGGCCGGCGGGCCGGCGACCGGGGTGCCGGCCGGGCGCGCGGAGCAGGGCCGGAGACCGGAGGCCGCGAAGCCGCCCCCGGGTCTCACATGCGGGAGACGTTCCGCTCGTACACCAGGCGCAGGCCGATCAGGGTCAGCCAGGGCTCGTGCTCGTCGATCTCCTTGGAGTCGGCGAGGACCATCGGCGCCAGGCCGCCGGTCGCGATCACGGTCACGTCCGACGGGTCGCCGGCGGGGCCGACGAGCTCCCGCTTCATACGGGCGACGACGCCGTCGACCTGGCCCGCGTAGCCGTAGACGATGCCGGACTGCATCGCCTCGACCGTGTTCTTGCCGATGACGCTGCGCGGCCGGGCCAGCTCGATCTTGCGCAGCATGGCGCCCTTGACCCCGAGCGCCTCGACCGAGATCTCGATGCCCGGCGCGATCGCCCCGCCCGCGTACTCCCCGCGCGTGGTGATCGCGTCGTACGTCGTCGCGGTACCGAAGTCGACGACGATCGCCGGACCGCCGTAGAGCTCGACCGCGGCGACCGCGTTGATCACGCGGTCCGCGCCGACCTCCTTGGGGTTGTCCGTGAGGACCGGGACGCCCGTCTTGACGCCGGGCTCCACCAGGACCGCCGGAACGTCCCCGTAGTACCGCCGCGTGACCTCGCGCAGCTCGTGCAGCACCGAGGGGACCGTCGCGCAGATGGCGATCCCCTCGATGCCGTCGCTCAGCTCGACGCCGAGCAGCGGGTGCATGCCCATGAGGCCCTGGAGCAGGACCGCCATCTCGTCGGCGGTGCGGCTCGGATCGGTGGAGATCCGCCAGTGCTCGACGATCTCGTCACCGTCGAAGAGACCGAGGACCGTGTGCGTGTTGCCGACGTCGATGGTGAGCAGCATCAGGCCCGCACCTCACGCAGGTCCAGGCCGATGTCGAGGATCGGGGAGGAGTGGGTGAGGCCGCCGACCGCCAGGTAGTCCACGCCCGTCGCGGCGTACGCGGCCGCGTTCTCCAGGGTCAGCCGGCCCGAGGACTCCAGGGCGGCGCGGCCCGCGACGAGGGCGACGGCCTCCTCGGTCTCCCCCGGGGTGAAGTTGTCGAGCAGGATCAGGTCGGCGCCCGCGTCCAGGACCTCGCGGACCTGGTGCATCGTGTCGACCTCGACCTCGATGGGCAGCTCGGGGAACAGCTCGCGCACGGCCTTGAAGGCCTCGGCCACGCCGCCGGCCGCCACCACGTGGTTGTCCTTCACCAGGGCCGCGTCGGAGAGCGACATGCGGTGGTTGACGCCACCGCCGCAGCGGACCGCGTACTTCTCCAGGGCGCGCAGCCCCGGCGTCGTCTTGCGGGTGTCGCGGACCTTGGCCTTCGTGCCCTCAAGGACGTCCGCCCACGCGCGCGTGGCGGTGGCGATGCCGGAGAGGCGGCACAGGATGTTGAGTGCGCTGCGCTCCCCGGTGAGCAGGTCGCGGGTGCGGGCGGTGACGCTGAGGAGCACCTGCCCGGCCTCGACGCGCTCACCGTCCTCGACGTGCCGCTCGACCTCGAACTCGTCGTCGCAGACGATCGAGAGCACGGCCTCGGCCACGCGCAGACCGGCCACGACACCGGCCTCGCGGGCGGTGAAGTCGGCGGTGGCGACGGCGTCCTCGGGGACGGTCGCGACGGTCGTCACGTCGACGCCGCCGTCGAGGTCCTCGGCGATCGCGAGGTGGGCGATGTCCTCGACCTGGACGGGGTCGAGACCGGCGTCCGCCAGGAGTTCGGCGAGCGCGGGGTCGAGCCCGCACTCGAACTCCTCGCCGCCGCCGCAGCCACAGCCGTCGCCGCAGCCACCGGCCTCTTCGTCGGAGGAGACCGAGTTGATCTGGATGAGAGGGACGTCCACGGGCTTCGGACGGGCTTCCTCGGGCGTGGTCACTTACGGCTCCCTGGGGGCTTCGGAGGTGGGGGGAAAGTCATGCGTGCCGGTCGTACGGACGTCGAGGGTCCGCTCCGGGGTGAGGCGTACGACGAGATGCCGGCGCCAGTCCGTGTCGTCGCGGTCCGCGTGGTCCTCGCGCCAGTGGCAGCCGCGGGTCTCCTCGCGGCGGCGGGCGGCGGCGACCAGGACCCGGGAGACGCAGAGCAGGTTCGTGGTCTCCCAGGAGTCCACGCCCGGCTCGCCCGCCTTGGTGTCGTCGGTGCCGCCCGCGAGGGCGTCGCTGTGCAGCGCGTCGAGGGCCTCGGCGGCCTCCCGCAGGCTGGCCTCGGAGCGCAGCACGCCGGCGCCGGCCGTCATGATCCGCTGGATACGGGTCCGGGCGCCGGCCACGGGCAGCGGCAGGGTCACCGGGGCCGCGTGCGGCACCGGGGTGCCCGCCACGCGCGGGGCGGCGGCGATGACGTCGTCGGCGATCCGCTCGGCGAAGACCAGACCTTCGAGGAGCGAGTTCGAGGCGAGCCGGTTGGCGCCGTGGACGCCCGTGCAGGCCACCTCACCGCACGCGTACAGGCCCGGGACGGTCGTCCGGCCCCGCAGGTCGGTGCGGACGCCGCCGGAGGCGTAGTGGGCGGCCGGAGCCACCGGAATGGGCTCCGTGACCGGGTCGATGCCGTGCGAGCGGCAGGCCGCGAGGATCGTGGGGAAGCGCTCCTCCCACATCTCGGCGCCGAAGTGGCGGGCGTCGAGGTACATGTTCTCGGTGCCGTGCTCCTGCATGCGGCGCGTGATCGCCTTGGCGACGATGTCCCGGGGCGCCAGCTCGGCCAGCTCGTGCTGCCCGATCATGAAGCGGACCCCGTCGGCGTCGACCAGGTGGGCGCCCTCGCCCCGTACCGCCTCGGAGACCAGCGGCTGCTGGCCCTCGGAGCCGGCGCCGAGGAAGAGCACCGTGGGGTGGAACTGGACGAACTCCAGGTCGGAGACCTCGGCGCCGGCGCGGAGCGCGAGCGCGACGCCGTCGCCGGTGGAGACCGCCGGGTTGGTGGTGGCGGAGAAGACCTGGCCCATGCCGCCGGTGGCGAGGACCACCGCGGGCGCGTGGACGGCGCCGACGCCGTCGTGCTGGCCCTCGCCCATCACGTGCAGGGTCACGCCCGCCGTACGGCCCTCGGCGTCCGTCAGGAGGTCGAGGACGAGGGCGTGCTCGATGGTGCGCACGCCCCGGTCCCGTATCGCCTCGACCAGCGCGCGGGAGATCTCGGCGCCGGTCGCGTCCCCGCCCGCGTGCGCGATGCGGCGGCGGTGGTGGCCGCCCTCGCGGGTCAGCGCGATCTCGCCGTCGGCGGTCTTGTCGAAGTCGGCGCCGGTCGCGATCAGCCGGCGGACGGCGTCGGGGCCCTCGGTGACGAGGACGTGGACGGCCCGCTCGTCGCAGAGCCCGGCACCGGCGACCAGGGTGTCGTCGAGGTGCTGCTCGGGAGTGTCGCCCTCGCCGAGGGCGGCGGCGATGCCGCCCTGGGCCCAGCGCGTGGAGCCGTCGTCGAGCCGGGCCTTGGTGACGACGACCGCACGGAGCCCTGCGGCGGTGCAGCGCAGGGCGGCGGTGAGGCCCGCGACGCCGGAGCCGACCACGACGACGTCGGCGTCGATGGCCCAGCCGGGCGCGGGGGCGTGCAGCCGTATTCCGGTCACTGGGTGGCTCCGAACATGGTGGACATGGTGGCTCCCAGAAGGAGGGGGATGTTGTCGATCAGCCGTGTGGAGCCCACGCGCGCGGCCACGGCGAGGATCGCCTCCCCGTCGTGGTCGTCGGCGACCTCGGTGAAGTCGGCCGGGTCGACGAGGGCCAGGTAGTCGAGGACCAGCGGCGGCTCGGCCCTCGACGCGTCGTCGAGCACCGTACGGGCCGCGGCCCGTACGGCCTCGGCGCCGCAGCCCTCGGCCGCCTGCGCGACCGCGTGGGCGTCGGCGGCGGCCCGTGCCTCGCCGAGTCTGGAGAGGGCCTCGGCGCGGTCCTGGGTGCCGGGCAGGGCCGCGGCACGCGCGCGCAGCGCCTCCTGGGCGGCGAGCCGGTCACGGGCGGCGAACAGCGCGCCGGACAGCGCGAGGGCGGTACGGCGCTCGTCGGCCGACAGGTAGCGGTTGCGGCTGGAGAGGGCGAGGCCGTCCGTCTCGCGGACCGTCGGCACGCCGACGATCTCGACCGGGAAGTTCAGGTCGCGGGCCATCCGGCGGATCAGGGCCAGCTGCTGGGCGTCCTTCTGGCCGAAGAAGGCCAGGTCGGGGGCGGTGAGGTGGAGCAGCTTGGCGACGACGGTCAGCATCCCGTCGAAGTGCCCGGGCCGGGAGGCGCCTTCGAGGAGCTCACCCATGGGGCCCGCGGTGATCCGGACCTGGGGCTCTCCGCCCGGGTAGACCTCGTCGACGGAGGGCGCGAAGACGGCGCTCGCGCCCGCGTCGAAGGCCACCTCCAGGTCGGCGTCGAGGGTGCGGGGGTAGCGGTCGAGGTCCTCGCCGGCGCCGAACTGGAGCGGGTTGACGAAGACGGTGACGACGACGAAGCCCTTGGCGCCGACGCGTTCGCGCGCGGCCCTGACCAGGGAGGCGTGGCCTTCGTGGAGGGCGCCCATGGTCATGACCACGGCGTTCCGGCCGGGGGCCCCGAAGTGGGCCGCGGCGTCGTGGAGGTCCTCGACCGTGCGGAGGAGTTCGGCCGGCTGGTGGCGGACGGGCCGGCCGCTCGCGGCGCGGTCACGGGCGAACAGGCTCATCGGTCGTCTCCTTGCGGACCGTCGGCCGCTCCGGCGGCTCCGGTGGTGCCGGTCGCGCCCGTCGAGGGGTCGGCGAGCACGCCCAGCAGGTCCTCGGCCAGCTCGGGCTTGAGCAGGCCGTGCGCGAGAGCGCGGTCGGCGGTCGTGCGGGCCATCGCCAGATAGCCGGCGACCGTCCCGGGCGCGTGCTTGCGCAGCTCGGCGACGTGGGCGGCGACCGTGCCGGCGTCACCGCGCGCGACCGGGCCGGTGAGGGCCGCGTCGCCGGACCGCAGCGCGTTGTCCAGGGCGGCGCCGAGGAGCGGGCCCAGCATCCGGTCCGGGGCGGCGACCCCGGCCTTGTGCAGCAGCTCCATCGACTGGGCCACCAGGGTGACCAGGTGGTTCGCGCCGAGCGCCAGGGCCGCGTGGTAGAGCGGGCGGGCGTCCTCGGCGATCCACTCGGGCTCGCCGCCCATCTCGATCACCAGGGCCTCGGCCGCCAGCCGCAGCTCCTCCGGCGCGGTGACCCCGAAGGAGCAGCCGGCCAGGCGCTGGACGTCGACAGGGGTGCCGGTGAAGGTCATCGCGGGGTGCAGGGCGAGCGGCAGGGCGCCCGCGCGCCGGACGGGGTCCAGGACCCGGGCCCCGTACCGCCCGGAGGTGTGCACGATCAGCTGTCCCGGCCGTACGGCTCCGGTGTCGGCGAGGCCCTCGACCAGACCGGGCAGGGCGTCGTCCGGCACGGTCAGCAGGACCAGGTCGGCGAGGGCGAGGACGCGCGCGGGCTCCACGACGGGGACGTCGGGCAGGAGCTCCGCGGCACGGCGCCGGGAGGCGTCGGAGACCGCCGAGACGGCGACGGGGCGGTGTCCGGCGAGCCGGAGGGCGGCGGCCAGGGCGGGGCCCACGCGGCCGGCGCCGACGACTCCGACGGTGAGCCGGGCGGGTCGGTCCTCGGCTCGGGGCTCTGGCGCTGATGATGCGTTCACGGTGGGGACGGCCTTCCGTTCCAGTCCTCGGCGGGTACCGGACGATTTCTGGTCATGCTACGCCAGCGTTTCGCGGTGGCTCCGTGGCTGTCCACAGGGTGTGGGCGCTGGTGTGATGATCGCTGCATGAATCCTGTTGACCCTGTGGACGAGGAAGCCGCCCGGCTCTACCGGGCGAAGGTCTGGGGCGGCGCCGACCGCACGCTGTGGCGTACCCAGGCGGACGGCACGGTGGGCACGCGACTGCGTGAACTCGCCGACTGGGCCGAGTCCTCCGGCCACGGCGACAGGCCGCTCGACACCTACGGGGACGGGCTCGTCGAGGAGCTGGAGCGGCGCGTCGCCGAGGAGCTCGGCCTCCCCGCCGCCGTCTTCTTCCCCACCGGCACGATGGCGCAGCAGGTCGCCCTGCGCTGCTGGGCCGGGCGGACCGGCAGCCCCGTCGTCGCCCTCCACCCGCTCGCCCACCCCGAGGTCCACGAGGGCGGCGCGTTCGCGGCCGTCTCCGGGCTCCGCACCGTCCACCCCACCGACGCGCCGCGGCTGCCGACGGCCGAGGAGGTGCGGGACCATCCGGAACCCTTCGGAACGCTGATGCTGGAGCTGCCGCTGCGGGACGCGGGCTTCGTGCTGCCGTCCTGGGAGGAGCTGACCGCGGTGGTGGAGGCGGCCCGCGAGCGCGACGCCGTGGTCCATTTCGACGGGGCGCGGCTCTGGGAGTGCCCGACGCATTTCGGCCGTACGCTCGCGGAGATCGCGGAGCTGGCCGACAGCGTCTACGTCTCGTTCTACAAGTCGCTGGGCGGGCATTCCGGCGCCGTGCTCGCCGGGCCCGAGGACGTCATGGCCGAGGCGAGGGTGTGGCGGCACCGGTACGGGGGCCAGGTCTTCCAGCAGTACCCGGCGGCCCTCTCCGCGCTCCGGGGCCTGGACGAGCAGCTGCCCCGGCTGCCCTCGTACGTGGCCCACGCGCGCGTGGTGGCCGACGCGGTCCGGGAGGCGCTCGCGGAGGCGGGCACCGGGTGGTTCCGGATCCACCCCGGGACCCCGCACACCCACCAGTTCCAGGTCTGGCTGCCGTACGACGCCGACGAGCTGACGGCGGCGTCCCTCGCCCAGACCGAGGCCACCGGCACGGTCCTCTTCCGCCGCTGGTTCACCCCGGGCGCGGGCGGCCCGCCCGGGGTCGCCGTGACGGAGCTGACGGTGGCGGGACCGGGCCTTGAGTGGACTGCTGAGGACGTGAGGGCGGCGGTACGGGAGTTCTTGTCCCGGCTGGGGTAGCGCGCCGGCTCGCGTCCGTCCCGGCGGTCAGGAGGCGCGGGAGCGCAGCCGGCGGCGCAGGGCGGCCCGCAGAGCGCCCCGCGCCGGGCGTCCCGCCAGGACCCGCTCGAAGCGGCGCCGGTCGCGGACCGACCTCAGGACGGCGAGGTCGTGGGTGCCGGGCGCCGGCGGCGTCGGCTCACCGAGGCGGGCGGCGCGGTACGTGTCGAAGAGGTACTGATGCAGCGCGTTCATGTCCTCACCGTGCGCCGCACCCCGGAGCCCCGGCCCGCCGGTTGACCAGGGCCGTCAACTGGCGCCGGGTGCCGTCCGGGGCGTCGATTGACGCGCCGGGTGCCGTCCGGGGCGTCGATTGACGCGCCGGGTGCCGTCCGGGGCGTCGATTGACGGCCCGCGTCAAACGACGCGACAGCGCCGCCGCCCGACCCCGCACCATAGGGGGGTGAGCGTGACCATCGACATCACCGGACTGCCGCACGAGCGGATCGCCTTCTCCCCCTCGCCGCTGGCGGAGCTGGGCGCCGCCCTGCACGCTCTCTCCGAGCCCGCGCACCACGCCAGGCTCCACGCCTGGACCGCCACGACCGCCGCCGCACTCGAGCCCGAGCTCGCCGACCGGCTGCACGAGGCCGACTTCATGTGGCGGTCCACCCGCTCCGACATCCTGCTGCCGGCCCGGCCCCGCTCGACCCTCGCCGAGGAGCTGGACGACCTCGACCGCATGGACGACGAGAAGTACGTGGGATCGGCTCTGGAGATCTCCTGCGCCAGCCGTTACGCGGACGGCGCCCCCTCGCCGCTCGTCGACGAGCGGATGCGGCGCCGCGTGCACGAACTGGCCGCCGCGCGCGGACCTCGCCAGGCCGCGTTCGTGGAGCGGATGCTCGCCGACCCGCCCGGTACGCGCGCGTGGATCCGGCGGCTCATGGAGGACTGCGACGAGGCCTTCTTCGCCGACACCTGGCACCGTGTCCGGGTCCAGCTCGCCGCCGACGCCCGCCACAAGACGGAGCTGATGCGCCGCAAGGGTCTGGCCGAGGCCGTCGCGGACGCCTCCGCCGCGATGGTTCTGGAGGAGGACGCGGCGGGCTCCCGCATCGTCGTCGACAAGCTGGGTCACGCCCGTACCAGCGCCGAGGGCTCCGGCGTGACGTTTCTGCCGACGGCCTTCGGCTGGCCGCACCTCATCGCCCTGCATGCCCCGGGCTGGCAGCCGGTCATCCAGTACCCCGTCCCCACCCGGGACCTCGGCGGCGGCGTCCCGGTCGGCACGGTCACCCTGCGGCTGGAGGCGGTCGCCCACCCGATGCGGATGCGGCTGAGCCGCAGCCTCGCCCGGGGGGCGTACTCGACGAGCGAGCTGGCCGACACCTACGGCCTCAGCGCCCCCGAGGTCTCCCGTCACCTCGCGGTCATGAAGAAGGCCGGTCTGATCACCACCCAGCGGCGCGGCCGTTACGTGCTGCACCAGCTGGACGTCGCCGTCGTCGCCCGCCTCGGCAGCGACTTCCTGGAGAGCGTGCTCCGCTAGGAAGCGGCCGGCCCGGGCGTCAGCGGCTCTGCCGGGCCTCAGTCGAAGCGGAGGTGGGAGAGACCCACCCGGATCCGCCGCAGCCGGTGCCGCAGCGGCCCGTCCGTGTTCGGCTCGGGCCGCAGTCCGACCAGCTCCGCGACCCGGTCGGCCACCTCCGGGACCGTCAGCCGGTCCGTACGGAGGTGGTGGGCGAACTCGGGGGCCGTCAGGCGCTGAAGGCACTCGTCCAGCTTGGCCACGGCGAAGCTCTCCCGCTTCAGCCCCCGCCCGAGGCCCCGCTCCACCAGCCGCCGCAGGACCGTCTCCCGCTCGGCGAGCAGCGCGACGTGGCAGACCCGGTCCGCGCCGTGGTCCGCGCGCAGCCGGCCGACGATCTCGGCGAAGTACGCCGGGTCGGTGAGCGTCATCGGCACGATCACGGGCCCGTCCCCGTACTCCCTCAGGGCCAGGTCGAGGACCTCGCGCACGCCCTGCCGCCAGGCCCGCAGGTCCTGGAAGTCGCCTCTGAGCGCGGGCGGCAGCGTCCGGTGCAGCCCGAAGCCGATGTGCTCCGGGTCGCACACCACGCTGCCCGGCAGCCGGCGCCGGAGCTCGTACGCGGTCTGCGTCTTGCCCCCGCCGAAGGGGCCGTTGACCCACAGCAGCATCGAGGCGCCCTCCCCGCTCAGCCCGCCGCCCCGCCGCCCGCCCGGACCAGGCCCGTCTCGTACGCGAGGACGACGACCTGGACGCGGTCGCGCAGGCCCAGCTTGGTCAGGATGCGGCCCACATGGGTCTTCACCGTCGCCTCGGAGAGGACGAGCCGGGCGGCGATCTCGCCGTTCGACAGGCCCTGCGCGACCAGCATCATCACCTCGCGCTCCCGGTCGGTGAGCCGTCCCAGCTCCTTGCGCTCGGGCTCCCGGCCCGAGGACGGCAGCATCGGCGAGAAGCGGTCGAGGAGCCGGCGGGTGGTCGAGGGCGCCACCACCGCGTCACCGCTGTGCACCGAGCGGATCGCGCCGAGCAGCTCCGCCGGCGGCACGTCCTTCAGCATGAAGCCGCTCGCACCCGCCTTCAGCCCCGAGAAGGCGTACTCGTCGAGGTCGAAGGTGGTCAGGATCAGCACCTTCGGCGCGTCCGGCTGGGAGCAGATCCGCCGGGTCGCCTCCACCCCGTCGAGCTTGGGCATGCGCACATCCATCAGCACGACGTCGACCGCCGTCGAGCGCAGCACCTCCAGCGCCTCGACCCCGTCGCCCGCCTCCGCCACGACCTCCATGTCCGGCTGGGCGGCGAGCACCATGCGGAAACCGGTGCGCAGCAGCACCTGGTCGTCGACAAGCATCACGCGGATGGACATCAGATTCCTTCGGGGTCGTCAGTGAGCGGGCTTGAGAGGGAGCAGGGCGCTGATCCGGAAGCCTCCACCGGGACGCGGGCCCGCGTCCAGCGTGCCGCCGACCATGCCGACCCGCTCCCGCATGCCGATCAGTCCGTGGCCCCGGCCGTCGGCGCCCCCGTCCTCGTACATCTCCTGCGGGGCTCCCCGGCCGTCGTCCTCGACGAGCAGTCCGAGGCCGTCGTCGAAGTACACCAGCCGGACGCTGGCCCCGACGTCGGGACCGCCGTGCTTGCGCGTGTTGGTCAGGGCCTCCTGCACGATCCGGTACGCGGTGAGCTCCACGCCGCTGGGCAGCGGGCGCGGGCTCCCCTCGATCGCGAAGTCCACCGTCAGACCGGCTCCCCGCACCTGCTCGACCAGGTCCTCGATCTGCTTCACGTCGGGCTGCGGCACGTATTCCCCGGCCTCCTGGTGCTCACCGGTCCGCAGGATGCCGAGCAGTCTGCGCATCTCGGCGAGCGCCTGCCGGCCGGTGGTGGAGATGGTGTCCAGGGCCTGCTTGGCGGTCTCCGGGGAGGAGTCCATGACGTACGCCGCGCCGTCTGCCTGCACCACCATCACCGACACGTTGTGCGCGACGACGTCGTGCAGCTCGCGGGCGATCCGCGCCCGCTCGGCGGCGACCGCGACCTTGGCCTGGGCCTCGCGCTCCTGCTCCAGGCGGGAGGCCCGCTCCTCCAGCTGCGCGAAGTAGGCGCGGCGGGTGCGGAGCGAGTCGCCGAGGACCCAGGCGAGCGCGAACGGCACGGTCATGATGACCGTGAAGAAGACCTGGGCGGCGCCCGACTGCGGGCCGTCCACCGGCCATCTCACCTGCGAGAGCGTCGCGGCGGAGAGTCCGCCGGCCAGCGCGAGCCGGGACGCCCAGCGGGGTCCGTCGTGCGCGGCGACGGTGTAGATGATCACGAGCATGGCGAAGTCGGCCATGAAGGGCGTCAGGCCGAAGGCGAGCTGCGCCAGCCCGAGGACGACCGAGAGAACCAGCATCTTCTCCGGGGCGCGCCGCCTCAGGGCCACGACCAGGGAGAAGAGCACGGCGACGACGGCGTACCCGACGGGGTGGCCCTCCACCGAGTCCGTGCCCGCCGACACCACCCACAGCATGGAGAACCCCAGGAGGACGACCGCCCAGAAGGTGTCGACGCCCGTGGGGTGTCTGCGGATGAAGTCGTAAAGGCGCTGCACGTCACCCAGAGTAGGGAAGAGAGATAGGTGCAGGGATCAACCGTGGGGTCGATCCTTGGCGCGGGGCCCGTACTCCCCGAGGTGGAGACTGGGGCGCGTGACGGATGAGACGTGTCAGTGGCAGGGGTGGCGGCAGGCCACGGAACGGGCGCTTTACGGCCCCGGGGGCTTCTATCTGCGGCCCGAGGGGCCGGCGGGGCACTTCCGCACCTCGGTGCACGCCTCCCCGCTCTTCGCGGCGGCGGTGGCCCGGCTGCTCGCCGAGGTCGCGGAGGAGCTGGGAACGTCCGAGATCGACCTCGTCGACGTGGGCGCGGGGCGGGGGGAGCTGCTCACGGGAGTGCTCACCGCGATCGGGAGCGGCGCCGGCTCCCCGGGAGCGCTCACGAGCGGCACCGCGGGCGGCGCCATGGGCGGCATCACGGGCGGCGTCCCGGGTGGCCTGACGGTCCGGGCGTACGCCGTCGAGCGCGCGGACCGGCCCGCCGGGCTCGATCCCCGGATCGAGTGGACCGACCGGCTGCCCCGGGGCGTGCGGGGGCTGGTCTTCGCGAACGAGTGGCTCGACAACGTGCCGGTGGACGTCGCCGAGGCGGACGCGGAGGGCACGGCCCGGTACGTGGAGGTCCGCGCGGACGGCACGGAGCGTCTCGGCGGTCCCGTCTCCGGCGCGGACGCGGAGTGGCTGGCCCGCTGGTGGCCGCTGCGGGAGCCGGGCGCGCGGGCCGAGATCGGCCGGCCGCGCGACGAGGCCTGGGCGTCGGCGGTGGCCTCGCTGTCGGCGGGCCGCGCGGTGGCCGTGGACTACGCGCACGTGCGGGACGCCCGACCGCCCTTCGGCTCGCTGACCGGCTTCCGGGCGGGCCGTGAGGTCCCGCCGGTCCCGGACGGCAGCTGCGACCTGACGGCGCATGTGGCGCTGGACGCGTGCGCGGCGGCGGTCGACGACGGCGGCGGAGGCGGAGGCGGTAGGAGCGACGGCGATGGCGGAGACGGTATCGGCGGCGGCGGCGGGGACGGGGCTCGTGTGGCCGAGCTGGTCACGCAGCGGGAGGCGCTGGGGCGGCTCGGGGTGTCCGGCGGCCGGCCGCCGCTCTCGCTCGCCTCGACCGATCCCGTCGCGTACGTCCGTGCCCTCTCCTCCGCCGGGGAGGCCGCCGAGCTCACCGCCCGCGGTGGTCTCGGCGACTTCCTCTGGCTGACCCGGCGGGTCCCGGGCGGGGCTACGAGGCCCCCGGGGCAGGGGGGATACTGACCGCATGACGGAGACGACGGTCGGCATCGGCGGCGCGGCGGAGAGCACCGACATGGTGCTGAACATCGGGCCGCAGCATCCCTCGACCCACGGTGTGCTCCGGCTCCGGCTCGTGCTCGACGGCGAGGTCGTGCGGAAGGCCGAGCCGGTGATCGGTTACATGCACCGCGGTGCCGAGAAGCTCTTCGAGGCGCGGGACTACCGGCAGATCATCATGCTGGCCAACCGTCACGACTGGCTCTCCGCGTTCTCGAACGAACTCGGCGTGGTCATGGCCGTCGAGCGGATGCTGGGCATGGAGGTCCCGGAGCGCGCGGTGTGGACCCGCACGCTCCTCGCCGAGCTGAACCGGGTCCTCAACCATTTGATGTTCCTCGGCTCGTACCCCCTCGAACTGGGCGGCATCACCCCTGTCTTCCACGCCTTCCGGGAGCGGGAGGAGCTCCAGGCCGTGATGGAGGAGGTCTCCGGCGGCCGGATGCACTACATGTTCAACCGGGTCGGGGGCCTCAAGGAGGACCTGCCCGCCGGCTGGCTGGGCCGGGCCCGCCAGGCGGTCGCCGACGTCCGCTCGCGGATGGACGTGTACGACCGGCTCGTCCTCGGCAACGAGATCTTCCGGGGCCGTACGCGGGGGGTCGGCGTGCTGTCCCCGGCGGCTGTCCACGCGTACGGGGTGTCGGGGCCCATCGCCCGCGCCTCGGGCGTCGACTTCGACCTGCGCCGCGACGAGCCGTACCTGGCCTACGGGGAGCTCCAGGACACCCTGCGGGTCGCGGTGCGCGAGGAGGGCGACTGCCTGGCCCGGTTCGAGTGCCTGCTGGAGCAGACGCACAACTCCCTGGACCTCGCGGACGCGTGCCTGGACCGGATGGCGGAGCTGCCGCCGGGGCCGATCAACCAGCGGCTGCCGAAGGTGCTGAAGGCGCCGGAGGGCCACACGTACGCGTGGACCGAGAATCCGCTCGGTGTGAACGGCTACTACCTGGTGTCCAAGGGCGAGAAGACCCCGTACCGGCTGAAGCTGCGCTCGGCGTCGTTCAACAACATCCAGGCGCTGGTGGAACTGCTGCCGGGGACGCTGGTCGCGGACATGGTGGCGATCCTGGGGTCGCTGTTCTTCGTCGTCGGCGACATCGACAAGTAGCGAGGACCTGGCCGCGCCCTGACCCCGGGGCCGAAGCGGTCTCTCTGGCCCCCGGGGCTGTCTCCCCGACC
>NZ_LIPQ01000071.1:0-299 GCF_001418135.1 Streptomyces aureus | reverse complement strand
CGGGGCGGCGCCGGTCGGCCACCGCCCAGCCCCAGCGCGCGTACCGGTCCGTCAGTTCCGGAACGTCGAGGGTCATGAGGAGGGCCGGCCCGGGCTTCACGGCCGTGAGCAGGGCGTCGTGGAGGCCGCGGCCGATGCCACGTCCCTGGTGACCGGGGACGACGACGAGCTCGGCGAGTTCGAAGGCGTTCTCACCGCCGGTCAGGACGGTGTCGGTCCAGCCGGCCGCGAACCCGAGCAGGGCGCCGTCGGCGTCGAGCGCGACCACCGCGGTGAAGTCGTCCCTCCGCGCGGCCGAG
>NZ_LIPQ01000707.1 GCF_001418135.1 Streptomyces aureus | reverse complement strand
ATGGACCTCATCGGCGACCGCTGCGGCTTCTGCGGGGCACCCCTCCAGGCCGGGGCGGTGCCGGAGCAGGGCGGTCGCCGATGAGGTCCATCGCGCACCAGTGGCAGGTCTCGCGCCGCACGGAGGAGACGAGCTGGTAGAGGACGGGCAGGTCGGGCAGGTACGCGGCGAACTCGACGAGCTTTCCCGTCCCCCACCAGCGGGGCGAGGCCTCGGGCAGTGGTGTCTCCAGGACGGCGCCGTGGATCCGCCACCCGGGCACGAGGGTGGTCGTGGGCCAGTCGGTCTGGAGCTGGCCTCGGGCGAGCAGGAGTTCGGTGGTGAACTCCGGTCCGGGCAGGGTCACCTCGCCGCTGCCGACGCGGGTGATCTGGGCGGTGGGTCCGGCGAGGACGGCGAAGTGGGCGCCGGGGAGCCAGCCCTTGAGGTGGGAGCCGAGGCTGACGGGGACGCGGTCGAGCCGGGAGACGGAGCCGAGGACGGCGCCGGCGTAGATGTAGTGGGCGAGCAGCCGGGCGGCGGAGGCGAGGACGCCGGGGCTGAAGTCGCAGCCCGCCAACTGCCGGAGCTGGCGGACGAGTACGGCCGCTCCGAGGGGTGGCAGGTCGGTCCTGACCAGGGCGATCCGGTCGCTTTCGAGCAGGGAGCGGACGGCGCGCAGGCGCTGCTCGACGGCGGCGGGGGCGGAGGTGGGGCAGACGACGACCACGTGCCCGTACCGCGCGAGGAGCTGCTGCATGTCGGCGATCGAGGCGTCGAGCGACTGGGTGTCGGGGGCCGGGAGGACGGTGGCGTGCGGGGTTCCGGGGTCGGTCGGCGGCAGCGCCAGGTCGGCACTGGTGACCGCGATCGCTGTCGGCACGTCGGACCCCCCGTCCCCTCCGGCCTCCGGTGTCCCGGTGGCCGCGGATCACTTACCGCGTTCACGGCATCACCGCAGGGTGCTGCCGCCTCTGCACCTTATCCGCGTCCCCCGGGGTGGTGAACACACAATCCGCCAAGCTGTCCTGCTTTCTTGGGGGCCCCGGAGCCCGGACCCGTCGGCCCGTTCCGCGCTGCCGTCACCCGCTCCGAACAGGGGTTGCTGCCAGAGGTCTTGACAACACGATTGGTCTGGACCAACTTGTCCCCACAGCGGTGGCCACCGTCCGCACTCCCCGTACCGCCTGTACCGCCCGCACCACCTGTACCGCCTGCCCCTCAGGCACCCTCTGCTCCCCCATACCCCTGTGTCTTAT
>NZ_LIPQ01000706.1 GCF_001418135.1 Streptomyces aureus | reverse complement strand
GCCCCCGCCGCCGCGGACTTCGCCGCCCTCCACTCCGGGGCGAGGACCGACCAGACCTCCTCGTCGTGGCGCCGGCCCCGGTAGGGGTAACTGCCCCTCAGGACGGCGTCCCTGCTCATGCCGAGGCGGCGGGCCACCGCGATGCTCGGCTCGTTGTCGGAGGACACCACCCACTCGACCCGGTGGATCCCGCGTACCTCGATCGCCCAGTCGATGAGCGTCCGGGCCGCCCGGGTCACCAGGCCCTTGCCGACGCCCGCCGGCTCCAGCCAGCAGCCCGCCTCGGCCCTGCCGCTCCCCGTGTCGAGCTGCCGGAGGATCACCGCGCCGACGAGGGTGCCGTCGGACCAGATGCCGTGGATACGGCCCGAGTCGGCGGCCACCTTCTCCGCGTAGAGCCGGAGGAACGCCCGGCTCGACTCCAGGTCGGTGACCACGTCGGGAAGGCCGTTGCGCGCCCCGATGAACTCGCGTCCCCGGTCCATGTGCGCCAGGAACTCCTCGGCCTGCCACGGTTCGAGCGGGCGCAGCTCCGCGCCGTCGTCTCCCAGGGGTGTCGCGTACATCGTCGTCGCCTTCCAGGTCGGGACCGCCGCTCACGGCGGAGGGGTCGCCCCACCCTCCCCCACCACGCACCCGGAGTCACGGGAGTTAAGGGGAGCCACGAGAGCCCCATGAGTCACGGGGTCAGGATCAACTTCCCGCGCACGTGCCCCGATTCGCTGAGCTCCTGGGCCCGCGCCGCCTCCTTCAGGGGGAGCGTGTCGGCGAGCCGGACCGCGAGGGTGCCGGCCGCCGCCCCGCGCGCGTGGGCGGTGAGTCCGGCCCGTACGACGTCGGGGTCGCCCAGGACCCCGGAGAACACGATCCCGTACTTCTCCGCGTCCACGTCCGCGATCGTCACGATCCGCTCCTTCGCCGCCTCCTCCCCGCCGGACCCGCCCCCGCCGAGGAGCTCGATCGCGACCGGCAGCACACCGTGCCCGGCCGCGTCGAAGACCGCGTCGACACCGTCCGGGGCGGCGGCCCGCACCCGCTCGGCCAGGCCCTCCCCGTACGCCACCGGGATCGCGCCGAGTTCGCGCAGGTAGGCGTGGTTCGACTCGGACGCGCTGCCGACCACCGTGACCCCGGCGGCGACGGCGAGCTGGACGCCCACCGAGCCGACGACCCCCGCCGCGCCGTGCAGGAACAGCGTCTCGCCCGCCCGTACGCCGAGCAGGTCGAGGACCCTCTGCGCCGTCTCGCCGGCCACCGGGAGGCTCGCGGCCGCCGCCCAGGACAGCCCGGCCGGCTTCGGCGCGACGATGCCGGCGATCGCGTACTCGGCGTAGGCGCCGGTCTTCGTCCAGCCGAGGACCTCGTCGCCGACCGCCAGACCGGTGACGCCCTCGCCGAGCTCGTCGACGGTGCCGGCGAACTCCAGGCCGGGGACGGCGGGGAAGGTCGTCGAGTAGAACTCCTCGACCCAGCCGTGACGGCGCTTCCAGTCCACCGGGTTGACCCCGACGGCCGCCACCTTGACGCGGACCTCGCCGGGACCGGGCTCCGGTACGGCGACACCCGCCGCGTGACGCAGCACCTCGGGACCGCCGAACTCCTCGTACACGATCGCTTCCATCTCAGCCTCCACAGCCGCCCGTTCACTTCGACGGGACCCAGCCTGCGGCCACGGCCACCCCCTCCCCGCCCTCCCAACGGCCAGTCCCACCTGGCCGAAAAACCGGCCCCCCCCCACCCCCCCCC
>NZ_LIPQ01000705.1 GCF_001418135.1 Streptomyces aureus | reverse complement strand
CCTGCCCCGAGCCCGCGCCCGTACTCGCTGCGCGTACGGGCGCGGGCTCGGGGCAGGGGCCGGGGGCGGACCCGCGAGGAGCTCCCGGTGGAGGGCGGCGAGTTCGGGGCCGGGGTCGGCGCCGAGGGCGTTCGCGAGGGTACGGCGGGCCGACTCGAAGGCGGCGAGGGCGTCGGCGTGCCGGCCCTCGGCCCGCAGGGCGCGGATGAGCTGGGCGTGGAAGGGCTCGTCGTACGGGTAGGTGGTGGTGAGCCCGGTCAGCTCCGGTACGAGTCCGTCGGTGGCGCCCCGCCGCAGATCGGCCTCGACGCGCTGCCGCAGCGCCGCGAGCCGCTGTGCCTCGGGGCGGACGCCGGCCGGGCCGGACAGGTCGGCGAGGGCGGGCCCCCGGAAGAGGGCGAGGGCCGGGCCGAGAAGGGCGGCGGCCTTCTCCGGGTCGCCGGCGTCGAGGTGGGCCGCCGCGTCCTGGACCTGGCGCTCGAAGACGTACAGGTCGATGTCCTCGGCGGCGGCGACGAGCCGGTAGCCGGGGCCGGGGGTGGAGGCGACGGCATCGCTGCCGATGATCCGCCGGAGGCGGCCGACGAGGGCCTGGAGGGCGGCGGGGGCGTCCTGCGGCGGGGAGTCCCCGTACACGTCGCCGGCGAGCTCGGTGACGGATGCGGCGCGACCGCCGCGCAGCGCGAGCGCGGCGAGCAGCGCCCGCAGCCGGGCGCCGCCGACGGGGAGGCGGCGGCCGAGGGGGTCGAGGGCCTCGGTGGTGCCGAGGATGAGATACCGCACCGGCTCATTGTGTCCGGCGGCCGTTGCGTACGCCTCGGGGTTTACCCCGGTGCGCCCTCGGGGTCCGCCGTCAGAACGCCGAGGTGTCCAGGGCGAAGCCGAGGGGGTGGGGCGTCGCCACGACTGTCCCCAGCTTGTGGATGGACTTGTGGCCGCGGTCGTCGCCGGAGGGTTCGGAGCACACGACGGCTTCGTCCGCCTCGCGGTCGATCAGCAGGTGGAGGGGGACGCCCCCCGCGCGTAGGCCCGGATCTTCTGGACGCGGTCACGGAGCGCGGTCGTCCTCGGGAACCGTCAGCGGCATCGCCGTGCCGGACCTCCTTCGCTCGGTGCGACGCTCTCAGCTCGGGTCGGGCAGCCCGGCGGGGTCCGGCAGGCGTTCAGCAGCCCGGCCGGGTCCGGCAGGCGCTCACTCGAACGCGTGCTGTGGCGTTCCACCCGACGGCCACGCCGTTCACGCCGGGAGGGACCTCGTCGCCGGGATCAGGGGGCCCTGGACCGCGCGATGGGCGCGGGGTTCCGTCGTGTTGGTCCAGCACGAGCCCCGGCGGGACATGAGGCGGCGGAGCCAGAGTTCGGTGGAGACGAGGTCGGCGAGGCCGTCGAGGGGGACGGGGGCGCCGTCGGCCGCCGTACGGAGGGCCTCGCGGACCACGCGTGCCTCGATCAGGCCCGCGTCGGCGAGCAGCGGGGCGTCGAAGAGGGCGATCAGGTGGGGGAGCGCCGCGCGCAGGCCCGCGCGCGTGGCGCCGGCCGGGACGGCCGGGTGG
>NZ_LIPQ01000704.1 GCF_001418135.1 Streptomyces aureus | reverse complement strand
GTCGTCACCCGTCCCGTGGACGGCGTCGGCCCCAGCCACCTCGCCCTCGCCCACCGCGCGGACGACACCCGCCCCCTGGTCCGCGCGTACGCCGAGGCGGCGGCGGGGCGGTCGCGGCGACCGGGCCAGGCCGGGCACGCAGGGCAGGCAGGGCAGCCGGGGCACGCAGGACGGTCGGGCTCCTAAGAGCGGTAGTACTCGTTCGGTTCGCCGTCGAGCATCGGGTAGACGAGGAGCCGGTCCTTGCCGTTCAGTTTGTCGACCAGGAGGTAGCGGGAGAGGCCCTCCTGGCATTCGCGGTCCCAGGCGTTGGTGTCCCGGGTGGCGGGGCCGATGATCAGCAGGTTGCCGACGCCCGCGAGGACGGCCGTGGTGCCGCAGGACCAGTCCTCGTCCATGAGCACGCCGTCGACGGTGCGCGGATAGCCGTCGAGGACGCTGACCACGGGGGCCCCGACCGGGCCCTGGGTGATCGTCACCTGCGAGGTGTAGCGCTCGTCGTTCTCGCCGTAGATCTCCGGGGCGGGGATGCGCGACCAGCGGCCGAGGAAGCGGGCGGGGACGACCTCCGTGCCGGTGGGGGCCTTGCGGAAGGTGGCCCTGGCCGTGCCCGAGGTCCACTCCAGGACGTCGGGGGAGCGCAGCGTCAGCGTCTGGTGGGCGGCGGGGACGCAGCGCTGGGCGGGCACGCTGGTCGTCACGTCGGACTCGCCGAAGACGACCTTGTCCTCGTCCGCGGAGACGAGCCGGGAGCGGCCCATGCACAGGCGGTTCTCGGCGACCTGGACGTAGACCGCGTTCTTGGCGCCCGCCGCCCCCTGGGTGATCTCGAACCGGGCGGTCTCCCGCGGGTGATCCTGGGAGCCCTGGATGACGCCCTCCCAGGCGCCGAGGAACGCGGCCGGGACGATGCCGGCGGGGCGGGCCGCGACGTTGCCCGTGCTGCTCGGGGCCCGGTTCTTCTGGTCGTCCATGCCGGTGTCCGGGTCGGGCCAGAAGGTGTACGTGAGGGTGGCCGCGGCCGCCACCGCGAGGGCCGCGAGCGCGGCGGCCATGGCCGTCCGGCGCGGGCGCCCGGCCTGCGGCTGGGGCGCCGTGGAGGCGGTGGACGGGAGGGGAGTGGG
>NZ_LIPQ01000703.1 GCF_001418135.1 Streptomyces aureus | reverse complement strand
GAGGTCGCGCCAGCGGGCGGCACACCCCCCGCGCGCCGCCCGCTGGCGCGACCTCGAACACCTCCACCGGACCAGCCGCATGTGCGACGCCGTCATCGACGAGATCGACGGCCGCCGCATCCGGGTCGGCGACGACTGGCTCATCGACTTCGCCTCCTGCAACTACCTGGGTCTCGACCTCGACCCGACGGTCATCGAGGCGATCGAGCCGGAGGTCAGGCGCTGGGGCACCCACCCCAGCTGGTCCCGGCTCATCGGCAGCCCGCGGCTCTACCCCCGGATCGAGGAGCGGCTCACCGAACTCCTCGGCGCCTCCGACACCCTGCTGCTGCCCACCATCACCCTCATCCACCAGTCGGTGATCCCGCTCCTCGCCGGCACCGGACAGGTCTTCGTCGAGGCACAGGCCCATCGCACCGTGTACGACGGCTGCGTCGCCGCCCGCGGCCAGGGCGCCGAGATCCACCGCTTCCACGCCGAGCGGCCCGACGAGCTGGAGTCGCTGCTGCGCGGCGCGCCCGCCGACGCCAGCCGCCTCATCTGCATGGACGGCGTCAACAGCATGACCGGCAACTTCCCCGACCTCCCCACCCTGGCCAGGGTCTCCCGCGAGAACGGCGCCCTGCTGTACATCGACGACGCCCACGGCTTCGGGGTCATAGGGGAGCGGCGGCCCGGCGAGACCAGCCCCTACGGCTCCCGCGGCAACAGCATCGTCCGCCACCTCGGCGAGACCTACGACGACCTCGTCCTGGTCGGCGGCTTCTCCAAGGCCTTCTCCTCGCTGCTCGCCTTCCTCGCCGTCCCGAAGTGGCTCAAGGACCACCTCAAGGTGGCGGCGGCCCCGTACCTCTACTCCGGCCCCTCGCCGACGGCGTCCCTCGCCACCGCCCTGGCCGGACTCGACGTCAACGACGCACGCGGAGACGAGATCCGGGCCTGTCTCCACCGCAAGACCGCCCGTGTCCTCGACCACGTCCGCGCCCTGGGCATCGCCACCCCCAACACCGACGGACTGCCGATCATCGAGATCCCGCTCGCCGACGCCGACGACCTCGACCAGGTCGCCGCCTTCCTCTGGGAACACGGCATCTACGTGACACTCGCCTCGTACCCGCTCGTCCCGCGCGACCGGGTCGGCTTCCGCGTCCAGGTCACCGCCGCCAACACCGACGAGGAGATCGAGGAGCTCTGCACGGCGCTCACCCGGCTCGCCGCGCGGTTCCCCCTGCAATCCGCCGGCGCCGCACGCCCCTCTGCCGTCACGGCCGCCCGGACACCGGAGCCGCCGTGATGGGCACGACCCAGGTGCGCCGCAACCGGGACGCCGACTGGGACGCCTGGCCCGTCACCGACTACCTCGCCGAGAACTACCGCCGGCTCCACCCCTGCGACATCGGCGTCATCCACCACCACGCCGCCGTCTACCGGCGCTGCGCCCCCGGCAGTCTGGCCCGCACCCTCGAACTCGGCGCGGGCCCCAACCTCTACCCCCTGATGCTCGCGGGCGCCGCCAGCCGCCGCATCGACGCCCTCGAACCCAGCGCCGCCAACCTCCGCTATCTGCGCCGGCAGCTCGACCGGGGCCCCGACGACAGCTGGGAGCCCTTCTACGCCCTGTGCCGCTCCCTCGACCCCGCCCTTCCCGAGAGCAGCACGGAGGCGCTGCGCCCGGTGCGGGTCGTGCCCGGCACCGTCGACGACCTGGTGCCCGGCACGTACGACCTCGCCTCGATGAACTTCGTCGCCGAGAGCGTCACCGAGGACTTCGGCGAGTTCACCCTGTTCTGCGACGCCTTCGTCCGCGCGGTCCGCCCCGGCGGGCGGCTCCTCGCGGCGTTCATGGAACGCATGCCGAGCTACCGCATCGGCGAGGGACCCGTCTGGCCCGCCTGCCCGGTCGACGAAGCCGCCCTACGGGCCGTCTTCGCGCCCCGTACCACCGGTCTGCGGATCGCCAGGGTCGCCAAGGACCTCACCCTGCCCGAGTACGGGGACACCGGCATCCTGCTCCTCACCGCGAAGCGACCGGTCACCGAGGAGCGGGCGGCCGGCCCCACGGCGCCCCCGACGACCTCCACCGCCCCCGCGGAGCCGGTCC
>NZ_LIPQ01000702.1 GCF_001418135.1 Streptomyces aureus | reverse complement strand
CGCACCGCGCCGCCCCGTCCGCCGGGCCCGCCGGACGGGGCGGCGCGGTGCGTCGGGGACGCGCACGCACGCGAGGAGCAGCCGCAGGGGGGTGAAGGCGTAGGCGAGGGCGGCTCGGGCGAGCGTGAAGAACGCGGCCTCGCCGTGCGCCAGCCAGAGGCCGCAGAGGAGCGCGGCGAGGAGGTGGGCGGCCAGCATGCCGGTGCTCATGTCCATGGACATCGCGGTGGCGGCGCCCATGTCGTGCGTGCCGACCGCGCCTTCGGTGCCCGCCGTCCCGTGCATCGCGTGCGTGCCGGTCATGCCGTGCGGGGCCGTCGCCGCCGGGTGACCCGTGTCCCCGGCCCGGGCGCCGGCCAGTGAGAAGAGCAGGTGCAGTGCGCCCTGGAGGACGAACAGCGCGCCCGCGATCGTCGGGGCGCCCCGGCGCCGGCCCGCGGCGGCCCACGCGGCGGCGGCCGTCACGGCGAAGGCGCCGAGCAGCGCGAGCGCCGGAAGCGGATGCGCAGACATGGACGAATGCCCCACGGCAGCCAAGGTCACGCACACCACCGCGAACAGGGCGGCTCTCAACGCGCGCAGGGGCGACCGGGCATCCGTCATCGCCCGTCATGGTGCCACCCCGCCCCTCGGCGCACGAGACCCCCCTCCCGGACCGATGACGTTCCTCCCGGGCCGGTGACGTTCCTCCCGGACCGACGACCTTCCTCCCTCGGCGGAATCCTCCGGCAGCGAAAGGCCCTGGTCCCGTGCCGTGCCGCCCGGCACGCTCTGATCATGAAACTGTTGATGCTCGGAGGTACGGAATTCGTCGGCCGCGCGGTCGTCGAGGCGGCGCTCGCCAGGGACTGGGAGGTGACCGTCTTCCACCGCGGCCGGCACGCGGCACCGGCGGGGGTCACCTCGCTCATAGGCGACCGCACGACCGGCCCCGACGGCCTCGCCGCGCTCGCCACGGGCTCCTGGGACGCCGTCGTGGACACCTGGTCGGCCGCGCCGTCCGCGGTGCGGGACGTGGCGCGGCTGCTCGCCGGCCGGGTCGGGCGGTACGCGTACGTGTCGAGCCGTTCGGTGTACGCGTGGCCCGCGGCGGCCGGGCTCGACGAGGACGGCCCGCTGGTGGAGGGTTCGGCCGACGACGGGGACGTGCCGTACGCCGAGGCCAAGCGGGGCGGCGAACTCGCCGCCACCGCCGCGTTCGGCGCGGACCGGACGCTACTCGTCCGCGCGGGCCTCATCCTCGGCCCGTACGAGAACGTGGGCCGACTCCCGTGGTGGCTGGGCCGGATCGCGCGCGGCGGACCGATCCTCGCCCCCGGGCCCGCCTCGCTCCCGGTCCAGTACGTCGACGTCCGGGACCTCGCCGAGTGGACGCTCGACGCGGTGGCCGCGGGGCTCTCGGGGCCGTACAACCTCGTCTCGCCGCCCGGGCACGTGACCATGGGCGATCTGCTCGACGCGTGCGTACGGGCCACCGGCTCCGACGCCGAACTCCGCTGGACCGAGCCGGAGGCACTGGTCAAGGCCGGGGTGGCGCCGTGGTCGGAGCTGCCCGTGTGGCTGCCGCCGGGCGAGATGTACGACGCGATGCACTGCGCCGACGTCTCCCGCGCCCTCGCGGCGGGGCTGCGCTGCCGGTCGGCGGCGGAGACGGTCGCGGACACGTGGGCGTGGCTGGAATCGGTCGGGGGCACGGCGCCCCAGCGCCCGGACCGGCCGCAGGTCGGTCTCTCCGCCGAGCGTGAGGCGGAGGTGCTGGCGGCGCTCGCGGAGGGGTGAGGCGGGAGCGGGGGTGTGACGGGACGGAGGGTAGGAG
>NZ_LIPQ01000701.1 GCF_001418135.1 Streptomyces aureus | reverse complement strand
GGGGAGGGGAGGGCAGCCTGGGATGAGTCCCGGCCGGGGCATGCTGAGGGTCGATCTGACGGCGCTTCTGCAGCGCTTGAACGGTTCAGAGCGACGAATGCGCGCCGGCGCGGCGGGAGTTCGCACCGCCGGTCACCCTCGCGGGTGACGATGAGCATCGGGGCTGTGGCGCTCCCGACCGTGCTCTGTCTCGACGGGCGCCGGCCCGCAGGGCGGCACCCGAGGGGTCGCGACGAGCAGGGGGCCATCAACGGCCGCGGCCGCTCGGACCGGGTATCAAGGTGCACTGCCGGGCGCGGGCGGCCCGGGCCCGGCACGACCGCATGAACGCGTTCGGGGCGCGGACAGCGGGGCGTTCTCCGCCCCCTCCCCGCCCGGGGAGGGAAGCCGGCTGCCGGGCTGCCGGGCTGCCGGGCTCCCTCCCCTCGGCGCGGCCGTCAGGCCAGGACGACCGGGAGGTCGAACAGGTCGTTCTGCGTGACGACCGGCTTGTTCCGCAGCTTCTCGGGCGCGACGGCCAGACGCAGCCCCGGGAAACGCGCGTACAGGGCCGGCAGGGCCACCGACGCCTCCAGGCGGGAGAGGGCGGCGCCCGGGCAGACGTGCGGGCCGTGACCGAAGGAGATGTGGCGGTTCGGCGTACGGGTCACGTCGAACGAACCCGCCGTCGGACCGTGCTGCTCCTCGTCCCGGCCGATCGCGCCGAACGAGACGATCAGGGCCTCCCCCTTCGGCAGCACCCGGTCGCCCACCTCGATGTCCTCGGTGGCGAAGCGGATCAGCACGTGCGAGGTGGGAGTCGACCAGCGCAGGGTCTCCTCGATCACGTTCGCCCACGGCACCTCCCCGGAGAGGACCAGGGCACGCTGCTCGGGGTGGGTCTCCAGGGCCACGACGGCGTTCACGATGAGGCTGATCGTCGTCTCGTGCCCGGCCGCCACCATCAGCTGGAGGGTGTTGGTGATCTCCTCGGTGGTGAGCCGGTCGCCGCCCTCCGACGCCTCGATCAGCGCGCTCGTCAGGTCGTCACCGGGCTTCTCGACCTTGCCCGCCACGATCCCCGCGAACAGCGTGCCCAGGTCCGCCATCATCTGCGGCACCTCCTCGGGCGGCGTCTGCGTCGAGAAGAACTTCTCGAACAGGGCCTTCATCCGCGGGTGGTCGACCGGGTCGACGCCCATGAGGTCGCTGACCACGTTCATCGGCAACGGGTAGGCGAACTCCGCCTTCAGATCGACGGTCTCACCCGCCGGACGCTCCGCGAGCCGGTCCAGCATGCCCGTGGTCAGGGCCTCGATGCCCTCGCGCAGCCGCTCCACCCGGCGCGCGGTCAGCGCCTGCGCGACCAGCGTGCGCAGCCGCCGGTGCTCGTCGCCGTCGACCGTCAGCATCGACTTGCCGGGGTTCGCGAGGCCGATCAGCGGCCAGTCCATGGGTATCTCGCCGCGCTGCCACGCCCCCCAGACGTCGATGTCCTTGACCAGGCGGGCGTCGGTGAGCAGCCGCCGCGCCTCGGCGTGGTGGGTGACGGCCCAGCAGGCCACCCCGCCGGGCAGGACGACACGGGCCAGCGGGCCCGCGGCCCGCAGCCGGGCGCTCTCGCCGTCGAGGTCGGCGACGAACGGGTCCAGGGCGATGGCGTCGGCGGCGGACGCGGCGTGGGCGTGCGGGCAATTCATCCGAGGGCTCCAAGGGCGGGGGTCGGGGTGTAGGTCACGGGGAG
>NZ_LIPQ01000700.1 GCF_001418135.1 Streptomyces aureus | reverse complement strand
GGCGGGGATCGCTTCGAGGATGTGCGCCGTGGCCGGGGCGAGGAGGTCGCGCGGGAGGACGGGTCCACGGCGCGCCGGGGCGAGCTGGCCCATGTCGCCGACGAGTTCGACGATCTCGTCGGCGTCGGTGACGAGGGCGGCGTCGCCGCGGAGGAGTTCATGGACGCCGGCGGAGAGTGCGCTGGTCACGGGGCCGGGGACGCCCATGGTGTGGCGGCCGAGGCGGGTGGCGGCGCGGGCGGTGACGAGTGAACCGCTGCGGTGTTGTGCCTCGACGACGACGGTGCCTCGGGTGAGGGCGGCGATGACCCGGTTGCGGAGGATGAAGCGACTGGGGGTGGGGTGAGTGTCCGGCGGCAACTCCCCCACCACCAGGCCTTGTTCGGCGACGCGACGGAGGAGTTGGTCGTGGCCGCGGGGATACGGGGTGTCGACGCCGCAGGCGAGGACGGCGACGGTGGCGCCGCCCGCGGCGAGTGCGCCTCGGTGGGCGGCGCCGTCGATGCCGTAGGCGGCTCCGGAGACGACGACCCAGCCTTTGCGCGCGAGGCCGGTGGCGAGGTCGGCGGCGGTGTGGGCGCCGTACGGGGTGCAGGCGCGGGCGCCGACGAGGGCGACCGAGCGCAGGGCCCAGGTGCGCAGGTCGGCGGGGCCCCGGACCCAGAGGCCGAGCGGGCGGGCATTCGCGAGGTCGTCGAGCTGTCGGGGCCATTCGGTGTCGCCGGGGACGAGGAAGCGTCCGCCGAGGTGGTGGATGGTGGCGAGGTCGCGGGCGGGGTCGGCGGCGGCGGCGCGCAGTCGCCAGGAGGCGACGCGTTTCGGTCCGGTGCCGGGGAAGGAATCGGCGGCGCCGTCTCCCCGGGCGGTGGGCGCGGTGGCGAGGAGGCGGTCGAGGAAGCCGGTGGCTCCGTAGCGCTGCAGCCAGCGGCCGGCGTGTTCGTCACCTGGCTCGACGGCGCGGCTGAGCGTGGCCCGGGCCAGTCGCTCGTCCATGGACGCGGACCCGGGGGTGCCGGGGCGGAGGTCTGGGCGGGGGTCGGGGGTGGTCATGCCCGGTCCCCCGCTCCGACGGGCACGCCGCGGGCGATGCCGGTGCGCAGTTCGAGGGCGAGGGCGACGTCCTCGCTGTCGGGGCGGTCGTGTCCGGCGAGGTCGGCGA
>NZ_LIPQ01000070.1 GCF_001418135.1 Streptomyces aureus | reverse complement strand
CCCCCTGGACGAAGTCCTCGGGGGGAAAGACGGGTAGGCACACGGGCGGGCGCGCCTGGCGGCGCCCCCGCCCCTTGTGCCGGAGGCCCACACCGGAGGGGCGGCGGTGGGCGCGGGGGTCAGGAGAGGTGGGACTGGACTTCCGAGGCGGCCTCTTCGCCGTACGCCTTCTGGAAGCGGTCCATGAAGTTCGCGCGGCGGAGGGTGTACTCCTGCGTGCCCAGCGTCTCGATCACCAGCGTCGCCAGCATGCAGCCGACCTGCGCCGCCCGCTCGTGTCCCACACCCCACGACAGACCGGTCAGGAAGCCCGCGCGGAACGCGTCGCCGACGCCCGTCGGGTCGACCTTCGCCGTCTCCTCCGCGCACGCGACCTCGATCGGCGTGTCGCCGACGCGCTCGATGCGCACACCGCGCGAGCCGAGCGTGGTGACGCGGTGGCCGACGCGGGAGAGGATCTCGGCGTCGGTCCAGCCCGTCTTGGACTCGATGAGGCCCTTCTCGTACTCGTTGGAGAAGAGGTACGTGGCGCCGTCCAGGAGGGTGCGGATCTCGTCGCCGTCCATCCGCGCGATCTGCTGCGAGAAGTCCGCGGCGAAGGGGATGCCCCGCGTCTTGCACTCCTCCGTGTGGCGGAGCATCGCCTCGGGGTCGTCGGCACCGATGAGGACGAGGTCGAGCCCGCCCACCCGGTCGGCGACGGCCTTGAGCTCGATCAGCCGGGCCTCGCTCATCGCGCCCGTGTAGAAGGAGCCGATCTGGTTGTGGTCCTTGTCCGTGGTGCAGACGAAGCGGGCCGTGTGCAGGACCTCGGAGATGCGCACCGAGCCGGTGTCGACGCCGTGGCGGTCGAGCCAGCCGCGGTACTCGTCGAAGTCGTAGCCGGCCGCGCCCACCAGGATCGGGTTGCCGCCCAGCTGGCCCATGCCGAAGCAGATGTTGGGGCCGACGCCGCCGCGCCGGACGTCGAGGTTGTCGACGAGGAAGGAGAGGGACACCGTGTGCAGCTGGTCGGCCACCAGCTGGTCGGCGAACCGGCCGGGGAAGGTCATGAGGTGGTCGGTGGCGATGGAGCCGGTGACTGCGATACGCACGGCGGGGTGCTCCTGCGGGAAGGCGGCAATGACGGACATTCACGCTACCGGCTGGTGGCCTCACTGCCGAACAGTGGAAACTACCCCAGAGTAGGTCTTTTCCCCGGGGGCGTGCGGTGCATACGGTGCGCCCATGACCATCTACCCCGCTTCACGTGAGCGACACGAGTCCGAGCTGAGCCTCGCCGACCTGCGGGGCGACGGCGCACGGATGGCTCCGCACTGGGTGACTCCGGTCTCCCCCGCGCCCGCTCCGGTCTCCCCCGCGCTGATCCACGGGGTCGTCGTCCCCGCGGCCTCGGCACGGCTCATCGAGGCGACCGCCGAATACGGCGGCTGACGGACGGAACCGTCCGCGCATCCGCTCCGTCCCATCGGCGTCCGGTCGAGACGAGGGAGCGTTGCGGTGAGCGGTACGGAGAACGTACGGAGGCGACGGAGCGTCATCGCCGCCTCGGTGGCGGCGGGTGTGCTGCTCGCCGGGGGCGGTGGCGTCTATCTCGCCACCACGGCATCCGGTGACGGCACCGGCGCGGGCGCGGCCACCAGGGCCGCCGACGCGGCCGGCCCGCCGACCCCGCTGCGCCTGGAGGGCGGCAGCGGCGGCGCCACCGTCGGTGGCGACACACGGGGCGGTCCGGGCATCGCGCCCGGCGAGCCGGACCCCGGGGGCGGCCCGAACGGGACCGTCTACACAGCCAAGGGCCCACTCCCCCAGGGGCCCTCCTCGGCCGCGGTCCACCGGCCCGAGGGCCTGGTCACCTCGGCGGAGGTGACCAGGCTGGCCGAGGCACTGGGCATCTCCGGGAGTCCCTCGCTGGTGGGCGAGGTCTGGACGATCCGGCCGGAGAAGGACGGTTCGGGAGCCCGCCTCGACGTGGCGCGGAAGGCGCCGGGGAACTGGACGTACTCCTGGTACGACGGCGGTCCGGCCGGCGACGCCTGTCTCAAGGGCAAGGCCTGCCCGCCGCCGGGCGAGTCGAAACCCGCGCCGGGCGGTACGCCGCTGAGCGAGGCGGCGGCAAAGACGGCGGCCGCGCCGATCCTGAAGGCGCTCGGCCAGGACGACGCCAAGGTCACCGCGACCGGTGTGGTGAACGGTTCGGTACGGGTGGTCAACGCCGATCCGGTGGTGGGCGGACTGCCGACGTACGGCTGGTCGACGGGGCTGCACATCGCGCGGGACGGCCGGGCGGTCGCCGGGAGCGGGATGCTCAAGGAACCGGCCGAGGGCGCCACGTACCCGGTGATCGGGGCGTCGAAGGCGCTCGCCGCGCTGAACGAGGACTCGAAGGGCACCGGCCCGATCGGCGTGGGGCACTGCCCCACGGCCCCGCCCGGCGTGGACGGGAACGGGAAGGCCGAGGACAGCGGGACCGGCGGAAAGCCGGCGCCCGGGCATGTCGAGCCCACTCCGCCCTGCCAGACGATCGTGGACATGGCCGCGCCCGACCGGGTGCCGGTGACCGCCGCGGTCTTCGGTCTGGCCGCGCGGGACGTGGACGGTGCGCGGCTGCTCGTACCGTCGTGGCTGTTCACCGCGGACCCGGCGGACGGCGCGCCGTACACGGTGGTGCGGGCGGCGGTGGCGCCGGAGTACCTGGCGCCGCCGGCGAAGCCCTCCCCGGAGCCGACACCGACGCCCACACCCCCTCCCGGGGACGGTACGGGGGCCGCGCGGGTCGTGGAGTCCGTCCGGGTCCAGGGGGACGGCAGGGAGCTGGCCGTCACCTTCTGGGGCGGGGTGTGCAGCACGTACACCGTGAAGGCCGACGAGCAGCCGGACCGGGTGACGGTGCGGATCGTCGAGAAGACCGACCCCGACCGGGTCTGCATCATGATCGCCAAGGACTTCACGAAGACGGTGACGCTGAAGAGTCCGCTGGGCGACCGGCCGGTGGTCGACGCGGCGAGCGGGGAGGCCGTGCCGCGTCGCTGAGTGCGGCGGGCGGGCACGACCGAGGGCGGCGGCCCGGGAGAGATCCCGGGCCGCCGCCCTCAGGTGCGTACAGCCGGTGCGGCTTAGCTGAACGAGTCGCCGCAGGCGCAGGAGCCCGTGGCGTTCGGGTTGTCGATGGTGAAGCCCTGCTTCTCGATGGTGTCGACGAAGTCGATCGAGGCGCCGCCCAGGTACGGGGCGCTCATGCGGTCGGTGACGACCTTGACGCCGTCGAAGTCCTTCACGACGTCGCCGTCGAGCGAACGCTCGTCGAAGAACAGCTGGTAACGCAGGCCGGAGCAGCCGCCGGGCTGAACGGCGACGCGCAGGGCCAGGTCCTCGCGGCCTTCCTGGTCGAGGAGGGCCTTGACCTTGGCCGCGGCGGCGTCGGACAGGAGGATGCCGTCGCTGACAGTGGTCTTCTCGTCCGATACGGACATCTGCTTCTCTCCCGGTGTGTACGGAGACTGCTTGCCGACGGTTGCAACCGACGGTGCCCCGGATTCATTCCGGGCCGTGTGGGGTCTTTCTCCCTTCATGCTCGCACACCCTGTCCAACTGCGGGGACGACGAAGTGCAGCGGGAGCGACGGCGATGTCCAGTGGCGGCGGCCGCGAAGTCCAGCGACGGCGGCGGCGAATTCGTCACATCGACACTATGGACATCGTCAACGTGACGTGAAGCGGTTATGATAGATAGCGTCATTTAGACGAAAAGGTTCCCCGAAGAAAGGGTGCGTGACGTGACCACGGCCCAAGCCCGTCATGATCTCGACGTCCAGCCGTCGCCGCTCGCCCTGCTTCTGCTCGGCCGCGAGGCCGACCCGAAGAGCGAGCGCGGCGTGGAGTGCCCCGGCGATCTGCCGTCGCCCTCCGACCCGGACCTGGTGGAGCGCGCCCGCGCGGCCAAGCAGAAGCTCGGGGACAAGGTCTTCGTCCTCGGCCACCACTACCAGCGCGACGAGGTCATCCAGTTCGCCGACGTCACCGGCGACTCCTTCAAGCTCGCGCGTGACGCGGCGGCCAAGCCCGAGGCCGAGTACATCGTCTTCTGCGGTGTGCACTTCATGGCGGAGTCGGCCGACATCCTGACCGGCGACGAGCAGAAGGTCGTCCTTCCCGACCTCGCGGCCGGCTGCTCGATGGCCGACATGGCCACCGCCGAGCAGGTCGCCGAGTGCTGGGACGTGCTGACCGAGGCCGGCGTCGCCGAGCAGGTCGTGCCCGTCTCGTACATGAACTCCTCGGCCGACATCAAGGCCTTCACCGGCAAGCACGGGGGCACAATCTGCACCTCGTCCAACGCCGAGCGCGCCCTGGACTGGGCGTTCGAGCAGGGCGAGAAGGTGCTGTTCCTGCCGGACCAGCACCTGGGACGCAACACGGCCGTCCGCGACATGGGCATGTCCCTCGACGACTGCGTTCTGTACAACCCGCACAAGCCGAACGGCGGGCTGACCGTCGAGGAGCTGCGCGCCGCCAAGATGATCCTGTGGCGGGGCCACTGCTCGGTGCACGGCCGCTTCTCGCTGGACTCGGTCAACGACGTCCGCGAGCGCGTCCCGGGCGTGAACGTGCTCGTCCACCCCGAGTGCCGGCACGAGGTCGTCGCCGCCGCGGACTACGTGGGCTCGACCGAGTACATCATCAACACCCTGGAGGCGGCCCCGGCCGGTTCCAAGTGGGCGATCGGCACGGAGCTGAACCTGGTCCGCCGCCTGGCGAACCGATTCGCCGACCAGGACAAGGAGATCGTCTTCCTCGACAAGACGGTCTGCTTCTGCTCGACGATGAACCGCATCGACCTGCCGCACCTGGTGTGGACCCTGGAGGCGCTGGCCGAGGGCAACCTCGTCAACCAGATCCAGGTCGACAAGGAGACGGAGAGCTTCGCGAAGCTCGCGCTGGAGCGGATGCTCGCTCTGCCGTAACGGTTCTCCCCGAGATACGCCCGAAGGGCGCCCCGCGGTGTGCGGGGCGCCCTTCGGCGTACACGTGCCTCCTACATGTCCAGCGCGTCCAGCAGGGCCGCGTCCGTGTCGGTGTTCGCGTCCGTCGGCTGCTCCGGGATGTCCTTGCCCTTCTTCGCCGCCCGCTTCTTCGCGCGGCGCTCCTTGCGGAGCTCCACCATCGCGTAGAGCGTCGGGACGAGGAGCAGCGTCAGCAGCGTCGACGTGATCAGACCGCCGATCACCACCACGGCCAGCGGCTGGGCGATGAAGCCGCCCTCACCGGTGATGCCGAGCGCCATCGGCAGCAGGGCGAAGATCGTCGCCAGAGCGGTCATCAGGATCGGGCGGAGCCGGTGCCGGCCACCCTCGATCACCGCTTCCACGACGCCCAGGCCCTGCGCCCGGTACTGGTTGATCAGGTCGATCAGGACGATCGCGTTGGTGACGACGATGCCGATGAGCATCAGCATGCCGATCATCGCCGGGACGCCCATCGCGGTGTCGGTGACCACGAGGAGTCCGATCGCGCCGGTCGCCGCGAACGGGATCGAGACCAGCAGGATCAGCGGCTGGATCAGCGACCGGAAGGTCGCGACGAGCAGCATGAAGACGATCGCGATGGCCGCGAGCATCGCCAGGAACAGGTTGAGGAAGGCCTCGGACTGGTCCTCGGAGACACCGCCGATGCTGGCGGTGGCGCCCTCCGGCAGGTCGAGCGCGTCGATCTTCTGCTGCAGGGTGGCGCTCACGGCGCCGGTGTTGTCGCCGACCGGCTTGGCCGTGATCGTCGCGGCGCGGGCGCCGTCGATCCGGGTCATGGAGACCGGGCCGGGGACGAGCTCGACGGTGGCGACGTCGCCCAGCGTCACCGGGCCGAGGGGCAGTGCCTTGAGGCCGGCCAGGGTGGTGACCGGCTTCGCCGAGGTGAGGAGGACGTCCCGCTCGCTGTCGTCGAGGATCGCCTTGGCGGTCGGGGTGCCCCGGACGGCCTGGCCGACGATCATGCCCAGCGAGGCGGAGTCGAAGCCGGCGTCGGCCGCGGCGGGCTTCGCCTTGACCGAGATGCGCGGAACGGACTGCGAGAGGTCGCTCTGGACGTCGGTGACGTCCTTGATGCCGGCGATCGCGGCCCGGACCTGCTCGGAGGCCTTCTGGAGGACCTCGGCGTCGGCGGCCTTGACGACCACGCTCAGGTCCTGGCTGCCGAAGCCGTCACCGGCGGCGAGCTTGGTGTCGCCGACCCCGTCGAGGGCGGCGAGGCCCTTCTCGATGGCGTCACGGGTCTTCTCGAAGGAGGCGGACTCCTCCAGGCTGACCTGATAGGTGGCCTGGTTGGTGCCGGTGCCGCCGCCGAAGGCCGCCATGAAGCCGGACGAGCCGACGTTGACCTGGTAGTCCTTGACGCCGTCGGTCTCCGCGAGGAGCTTCTCGATCTTCTTCGCGGCCGCGTCGGAGGCGTCGAGGGCGGTGCCGGGCGCCAGCTCCTGCTGGATGCTGAGCACCTCCTGCTCGCCCTGGTCGAAGAAGTTCGTCTTCAGGAGCGGGGCCATGCCGAAGGTGACGATCAGGACGACGAACGCGATGGCGAGGCTGGTCAGCCGGCGCCGGGTCGCGAACTTCAGGACCGGCACGTACAGGCGCTGGAGACGGCTCTTCTCCTCCTTCTCCTCGGCCAGCCTGCGAGCCTCCGCCAGGTCCTCCGGGGTGCCCTTGGGGGCGCGCAGGAACCAGTACGAGAGGACCGGGACGACCGTCAGGGAGACGAGCAGCGAGGCCAGCAGGGCCGCCGTGACCGTCAGCGAGAACGAGCCGAACAGCTCGCCGATCATGCCGCCGGTCAGACCGATCGGCAGGAAGACGGCGACGGTCGTGAGCGTCGAGGAGGTGACGGCGCCCGCCACCTCGCGGACCGCGGTGAGGATGGCGGCCTGCCGCTCCTCGCCGTAGCCGAGGTGACGCTTGATGTTCTCCAGGACCACGATCGAGTCGTCGACGACCCGGCCGATGGCGATGGTGAGCGCGCCGAGCGTCAGCATGTTGAGCGAGAGGTCGCGGGTCCACAGCACGATGAGCGCGAGGACGACCGAGAGCGGGATGGAGACCGCGGTGACCAGGGTGGAGCGGATCGACGCGAGGAAGACCAGGATCACCAGGACGGCCATGACGAGGCCGAGGGCGCCCTCGGTGGTCAGGCCGGAGACGGCCTTGGCGACGGCCGGGCCCTGGTCGGAGACCACGGTCAGTTCGGCGCCCGCGCCGAGGTCGGCGCGCAGCTCGGGCAGCTTCTCCTTGACGGCGTCGGAGATCGCGACGGCGCTGCCGTCCTTGTCCATGGTGGCCATGACGGCGAGGCTGGGCTTGCCGTTGGTCCGGGTGAGGGAGACGCGGGGCGACTCCTCCTGGCGGACGGTGGCCACGTCACCGAGGCGGACCGCCTTGCCCTTGCCGGGGGTGGCCGCCGGGATGCGGAGGTCCTCGATCTGCTGCAGCGAGGTGTAGCCGCCGCCGACCTGGATGGTGCGGCTCTTGCCCGTCTCGGAGAAGGAGCCGGCCGGCAGGGTGCCGCCGCCGGAGCGGAGGGCCTCACCGAGCTTCATGGTCGTGAGACCGGCCGCGGCGAGCTTGCGGTCGTCCGGGGTGACGGAGACCTGGAGGTCCTGGACTCCGGTGACGGAGACCTGGCCGACGCCCTCGATGCCTTCGAGGGCGGGCACGACGGTGCGGTCCAGCAGGTCGGCGAGCGCCTGCGGGTCCTGGTCGGAGGCGGCGGCGAGGACGACGGTCGGGATGTCGTCCGTGGAGCCGGCCACGACCTGCGGGTCGACCGTGTCGGGCAGTTCGGCGCGGGCCCGGTTGACGGCCTGCTGGACGTCGGCGACGAGCTGCTTCGTCGATTCGTCGCCGTAGTCGAAGGAGGCCATGACGAGCGCCATGCCCTCGGAGGCCGTGGAGGTGACCGACTTCAGGCCGTCGACGGCCTTGAGGTTGTTCTCCAGGGGCTCGACGACCTGCTTCTCGACCACATCGGGAGAGGCACCCTGGTAGGGGGCGAGGACCGAGACCATGGGCAGCTCGATCGAGGGGAACAGCTGCTGCTTCAGCTGCGGTATCGCGATCGCCCCGAACACCAGGGCGACGATGGAGATCAGCCCGATCAGGGCCCTTTGCGCGAGGCTGAATCTGGACAGCCAGGACATGGGGTCTCTCTTCTGTGGCGTACTCGTCGACAGGCGGGAGCAGCCAAGACCCCGGCCCGGATCCGCGGGATCCGCCGGAGGTGCCCCCCGTCTATACGATCTGCCATCGAGGACCGGAAGTCCTCGCCCCTCGGGTCCACATCCTTATCTCGCGCATACCGCGTCTGGAGTACGCCGGAGCCCCCGGTCACTCCACCCTCGGGCGTACCAGTCCCGATTCGTAGGCGGTGACGACCAGCTGGGCCCGGTCGCGGGCGCCGAGCTTGGCCATGGCCCGGTTGACGTGGGTCTTCACGGTGAGCGGGCTGACGTCGAGCCGCTCGGCGATCTCGTCGTTGGAGAGACCGCCGGCGACGAGGACAAGGACCTCGCGCTCCCGGGCGGTGAGCGCGGCGAGCCGCTCGGTACGGCCCCGGCCCTCTTCGCCCACGACGTCCGCGCCGGGGCCCTGGGCCAGGAACGTGGCGATCAGGCCCTTGGTGGCGGCCGGGGAGAGCAGCGCCTCGCCGGCGTGGGCGATCCGGATCGCGCCGAGCAGCTCCTCGGGTTCGGCGCCCTTGCCGAGGAAGCCGGATGCCCCGGCACGCAGCGACTGCACGACGTACTCGTCGACCTCGAAGGTGGTCAGCATGACGATCCGTACGTCGGAGAGTTCCGGATCCGCGGTGATCATGCGGGTGGCCGCGAGGCCGTCCGTGCCCGGCATCCGGATGTCCATCAGAACCACGTCGGCCCGCTCGGAGCGGGCCAGGGCCACGGCCTGGGCGCCGTCGGCCGCCTCGCCGACGACCTCCATGTCCGGTTCGGAGTTCACCAGGACCTTGAAGGCGCTGCGGAGCAGGGCCTGGTCGTCGGCCAGCAGTACCCGGATCGTCATGTGCCCTCCCCCGTACGGGACGTCACCGGCAGTATCGCCTGGACCCGGAAGCCGCCACCGTACCGGGGGGCCGCGGTGAGGGTGCCGCCGAGCGCGCCGACCCGCTCGCGCATGCCGAGCAGGCCGTGGCCGCCGTTGGGCACGGGGTCGGCGACGGGGACGGACGTGCCGTTGTCGAGGACGGTGATCTCGACCGTACGGCCGACCCGGACGACGCTCACCTCGGCCTCGGCGTCCGGCCCCGCGTGCTTGCGCACATTGGTCAGCGCCTCCTGCACGATCCGGTACGCGGCCAGGTCGACGGTCGCGGGGAGCGGCCGCTCGCCGTCGGTGCGGGCCAGGGTGACCGGCAGCCCGGCGTTGCGGAAGCTGTCGAGCAGCCCGTCGAGAACGGCGAGGCCGGGCGCCGGTTCGGTGGGGGCCTCCGGGTCGCCGGACTGGCGCAGCAGTCCGACGGTGGCGCGCAGCTCGTCGAGCGCGGACCGGCTCGCGTCCCGGACGTGCGCGAGGGCCTCCTTGGCCTGGTCGGGGCGCTTGTCCATGACGTGCGCGGCGACGCCGGCCTGGACGTTCACCAGGGCGATGTGGTGGGCGACGACGTCGTGGAGGTCGCGGGCGATCCGCAGCCGCTCCTCCGCGACCCGGCGGCCCGCCTCCTCCTCGCGGGTGCGCTCGGCCCGCTCGGCGCGCTCCCGGATGGCGTCGACGAAGGCCCGGCGGCTGCGGACGGCGTCTCCCGCGGCCGCCGCCATGCCGGTCCACGCGAAGAGGCCGAGGTTCTCCTGGGCGTACCAGGGGGTGGGGCCGAAGGCCATGGCCGCGGCCGTCAGCACCGCCATGGTGACGAGACCGACCCGCCAGGTGGTGGGCCGGTCGGTGCGGGAGGCGACCGTGTAGAGCGCGATGACGGCGCTCATGGAGACGGTGGCGGGCCGGGTGTCGTTGACCAGCTCCAGGAGGCTGACCGCCACCGTGAAGCAGAGCACGTGGAAGGGGCGGCGCCGGCGCAGCACCAGGGCGCCGGCCGCCAGCACCATGAGCAGCACGCTCGCCGCGCTGGGCACGCGGTCGCCGAAGGTCGGCCCGGTCGGGCTGCCGTGCGGGTCGGTGAAGGACCCGGCGATCATCGAGACGAGCACGCCGAACGCGAGCGTCGCGTCGAAGGCGAGCGGATGCGTGCGGAACCAGTCGCGGAGACGGGCGAAGAGCGGGCCGGTGGCGGGTCCGGTGGGGGTCACGGGCAACAACGGTACGGGGCGGCACGGGGCGTCCGGGCCCGCTCCGGGGCGGCCCGGCGGGAAACACACGGTCCCGCCGACCCCTAGGGGTGGCGGGACCGTCGTTCAGGGTCGTCGGCCGGCAGGGCCGTCAGCCGGGGATGAGGCCGTCGTCGGAGAGCATCTCCCTGACCTCGTCCAGGCCCGCGTCCGGAGCGGGGAGGATCAGTTCCGAGGGTTCCAGCGCTTCGTCCGGCAGTGGCGTACCGAGCCGCCGGACCTCGTCCAGGAGGGCGTTCAGCGTGCGCCGAAAGCCTTCCTGGTCCCCCGACTCCATCTCGTCGAGCAGCTCGTCGTCGAGCTTGTTCAGCTCGACGAGGTGGCTGTCGGCCAGCGTCAACTGGCCCTCCCCCATGATCCGTACGATCATGACGCGTCCTGTCTGTTCGCGGGCTGTCGCCTACGTGACGTCGGCGACATGTCGTCGCCGACGCGTGTCGTCGCCTACTTCTCGAAGCGCGGGTGGGACTGGGGCTGCTGCGTGGCGTCCCGCGGCGCGGCCGCGCCGCCGCCCTCGATCGCCTGCTGCTGCGCCGACGTGCCGCCGGCCAGCTCCGCCTTCATCCGCTGGAGCTCCAGCTCGACGTCCGTACCGCCCGAGAGCCGGTCGAGCTCCGCCTGGATGTCGTCCTTCGCGAGCCCGGACTGGTCGTCCAGGGCGCCCGAGGCGAGCAGCTCGTCGATCGCGCCGGCGCGCGCCTGGAGCTGGGCGGTCTTGTCCTCGGCCCGCTGGATCGCGAGACCGACGTCGCTCATCTCCTCCGAGATGCCGGAGAAGGACTCGGCGATCCGGGTCTGCGCCTGGGCCGCCGTGTAGGTCGCCTTGATGGTCTCCTTCTTGGTGCGGAAGGCGTCCACCTTGGCCTGAAGACGCTGGGCGGCGAGGGTGAGCTTCTCCTCCTCGCCCTGCAGCGTCTGGTGCTGCACCTCCAGGTCGCTGACCTGCTGCTGGAGCGCGGCGCGGCGGGACAGCGCCTCACGCGCCAGGTCCTCGCGGCCGAGAGCCAGCGCCTTGCGGCCCTGGTCCTCCAGCTTGGCCGACTGGCCCTGCAGCTGGTTCAGCTGGAGTTCGAGCCGCTTGCGGGAGGTGGCGACGTCGGCGACGCCCCGTCGCACCTTCTGCAGCAGCTCCAGCTGCTTCTGGTAGGAGTAATCGAGCGTCTCGCGCGGATCCTCGGCCCGGTCAAGGGCCTTGTTCGCCTTCGCGCGGAAGATCATCCCCATACGCTTCATGACACCGCTCATGGGCTTCGCGCGCCCCCTTCTGACGGACTTCGGCTCCAGCTTTTCGACAGGATCCACAGTACGGGCCCTGTCTCCATTACCGCACTGTTCGGAGCCTGATGCGCTCCTCCCAAAGGACGACTACGCCCGGCGTCCCCTCCCGCGCAGGGAGTAGATGGATCTAGGGGAAACCGCGCCTGTCCCGCGTACGTACCGCCCTAGACGCACTCCGTTAGCGGATCGTTCCCGCCCGGCATGGGGTTCATGCCCGCCACCCCGTACCCTTGGGTTTTGTGTTCCGTAGCCGTTCGAAGGACGAGAAGGCCCCCACCGACAAGGTGACGGCGGACCTTTCCAAGCAGCCCCGCGACCCCGAGGCCCCCAAGGGCCGCCCGACCCCGAAGCGGAGTGAGGCGCAGACCCAGCGCCGTCGCGCCGCGACGGTGCCGACCGACCGCAAGGAGGCCGCCAAGCGCCAGCGCGAGGCACGCCGCTCGGACCTCGCCCGTCAGCGCGAGGCGCTGGCGAGTGGCGACGAGCGTTACCTGCCGGCCCGCGACAAGGGTCCGGTCCGCCGCTTCGTGCGCGACTTCGTCGACTCGCGGTTCGCCATCGCCGAGTTCTTCCTGCCGATGGCCGTGGTGATCCTCGTGCTGTCGCTGTTCGGCAACGCCAACCGGTCGCTGCAGAACATCTCGCTGCTGCTCTGGCTCGGTGTGATCATCCTGATCGTCATCGACTCGGTCGGCATCTGGATCCGGCTCCGGAAGCAGCTCAACGAGCGCTTCCCGAACGAGCCGAAGCGCGGCGCCATCGCCTACGGTCTGATGCGTACGCTCCAGATGCGCCGACTGCGACTGCCGAAGCCGCAGGTCAAGCGCGGAGAGCGGCCCTGAGCGCCGAGAGTTCGGAGCCCGTCGAGCGCGCCTTCGGCGCCGCGACGTCGGAGTCGGGCGGTCCCGTGCTGCCCGTCGTCGTGCACTGGCCCGCCGGTTCCGGCGGGCTGCGCGACACCATCCGTCAGGAGATAGTCGCCCGCCAGCTCGACGAGCAGATATCCAGCCGCTATCCCGTGGGACAGCGACTCCGGATCCTCGACGCCGGCATGGGCCAGGGCACGCAGGCGCTGCGCCTCGCCCGCGCGGGCCACACGGTGACCGGCCTCGAAGCCGATCCCGATCTTCTGAAGGCCGCCCGCGAGTCGCTGGCGACCGAGCCGGCAGGGATCCGTGAGCGGGTCCGGCTGATCGAGGGCGACGGTCGCGAGACCGGGGTGCACTTCCTCCCCGGCAGCTTCGACGTGGTCCTCTGCCACGGCGTCCTCATGTACGCGGACGAGCCCGACGCGCTGCTGGCGGGCCTGGCCCGGATGCTCGCCCCTGGGGGGCTCCTCTCGCTGGTCGTACGGAACGCGGAGGCCCTCTCCATGCGGCCGGGGCTCGCCGGCGACTGGTCCGGTGCGCTCAGCGGCTTCGACTCGGACGTCTACACCGACGACAACGGCGTGAAGGTGCGGGCCGACCGCCTCGACGCGCTGACCGCGACGCTCGCCGGGATCGCGGCGCCGCTGCACGCCTGGTACGGGGTACGGGTCTTCACCGACAGCGTCCCGGCCGAGGCGGGCCTGCCGGCCGCCGAGGAGCTGGAGCGGCTGCTCGCCGCCGAGGACCGGGCGGGCCGGACGGAGCCGTACCGGCGGGTGGCGGCGCTGCTGCATCTGTGCGGGGTGCGGGGCTGACGGGCTGACGGGGCGTCGCTGTCCGCGTCTGTGGGCGTCGCGTCCGTGTCCGCCTCGGCTTCCGTCGTCGTTCCTGTCGTCGTTCCTGTCTCCGTTTCTGCTTTCGCTCGTGCCCCCGCTTCCGCGCCCGGCGCTCGCGCACCCCTGATCGGGTGCGCTCGCCGGGCCCGGGACGGGGCTGAATCGGATACTCCGGACATGGACGTATCCCGTGCCCGCGCTCCCGGTCTCCTGCTGCCCCTGACCGCCGCCGCGTGCGCCGTCGCGCTCGTCGCCGGCTGCTCCGGCGGCGGAGGCACGCCCGCGCCGGAGCGCTCCACGCAGGCGGCGGCGCCGCTCGCCGCCAACGACCTCGAGGACGACTACAAGGCCGTCATCAAGAACGTCCTGCCCTCCGTCGTACAGATCGACGCGACCGAGAGCCTCGGGTCCGGGGTCGTCTACGGCGACAAGGGCCACATCGTCACCAACGCGCATGTGGTGGGCCGGGAGAAGTCCTTCACGGTGACCGCCGCGACGGGTGGGCAGCCGGTCACCGCCCAGCTCGTCTCCTCGTACCCCGAGCAGGACCTCGCGGTGATCAAGATGGACTCGCTGCCGCAGGGTCTGAAGCCCGCCAGGTTCGGTGATTCGGCGGCCGTCGACATGGGACAGATCGTGCTCGCGATGGGTTCGCCGCTGGGCCTGTCCGGCAGCGTGACCCAGGGCATCGTCTCGGCGACGGGCCGCACGGTCAGCGAGGGGCAGACGGGCGGCGGCACGGGCGCGACCATCGCGAACATGGTCCAGACGTCGGCCGCGATCAACCCCGGCAACAGCGGGGGCGCGCTGGTGAACCTGGACAGCGAGGTGATCGGCATCCCGACGCTCGCGGCGGTCGACCCGGAGATGGGCGGCGGTTCGGCCGCCGGCATCGGGTTCGCCATCCCGGCGTCGATGGTGCGGACGATCGCCGACCAGATCGTCAAGGACGGCAAGGTCACCGACTCGGGCCGGGCGGCGCTGAACATCACCGGCCGTACGGTCCTGAGCGACGACTACGAGCCGGCGGGCGTGGCGGTGGTCGAGGCGCCGGCGGACGGGGCGGCGGGCAGAGCGGGGCTGAAGCCGGGGGATGTGATCACGCGGCTGGGCGACACGGACATCACGACGATCACGTCGCTGTCGGAGGCGTTGGCCTCGCTTCGGCCGGGGGACGAGGTCACGGTGACGTATGTCCGGGGGACGGCGACGCGGAAGACGGAGGTGACGCTGGGCGAGATGTAGACGCCTCGCGACGCGCCGCGACCCACGAGCCGCCCGCGCGGGCACACACACCCCGCACCGCCCGTCCGGGCTGTGCCCGCGCCGCGCCCTCGCCACCGCCGTGTGGGCTGCGCCCGCGCCTCACCCACCCCCGCCGTGTGGGCAATCGTCCCGCTTGGGGGTCCCCCTGGACGAAGTCCTTGGGGGAGGGACCGGTGGGCACACGGGACGGCGCCCTCGGCGGGCGCCTCCGCCCCGTGTGCCTGGACCCGCACCCCCTTGTGCACCGCACCTGTGGTGCGGGTTCAGGCGCGGAAGCCT
>NZ_LIPQ01000007.1 GCF_001418135.1 Streptomyces aureus | reverse complement strand
GGTTCCGTCGGTCCGGCGGCCGACGGAACCGGAAAGGACACCCAGCGATGACCACCGTGCGACCGGGCCCCGCCCCCGGACTGACCTGGGGCCTCCGAGGCCGCGGCCCCGCCGACGTACCCGTGGAGGCCGACCGTCCGCCGGAGCCGCCCGAGGGCGGTCTGGTCGGCGGCACCGGCCGCGGCGTACGCGTCTGTGTGGTCGACTCCGGGGTCGAACGCGACCACCCCATGGTCGGTCCCGTCGCGCAGTCCTGGCGCGTCTTCAAGGACGACGACGGTGTCCACGTCGAGGAGACCGACGAGGGCGACGCCTGCGGTCACGGCACCGCCTGCGCCGGGATCATCCGCCGCACCGCCCCGGAGTGCGAGCTGTCCAGCGTCCGGGTGCTCGGCGAGCGGTTCTCCGGCAGCGGCGACATCCTCCTCGAAGGGCTACGGTGGGCCGTCCGCCAGCGCTTCGACGTCGTGAACCTCAGCCTCTCCACCAACCGCGACCGCTTCGTGGAGGAACTGCGCAGGCTGGCCGACGAGGCGTACTTCCAGCAGACCGTGATCGTCGCCTCCGCGCACAACACCCACGTGGAGAGCTTCCCCTGGCGCTTCTCCTCGGTGATCTCGGTCGGCAGCCACCAGGAGGACGACCCGGACCTCCACCTCTACAACCCCGAGCCACCGGTGGAGTTCTTCGCCCCCGGCCAGCGGGTGCAGGTGGCCTGGCTCGGCGGTACGTCGATCCGGACCTCCGGCAACAGCTTCGCCACCCCGTTCGTCGCCGGGCTCTGCGCGCGGATCCTGTCGAGCCGACCGCGGCTGACGCCGTTCCAGCTGAAGAACGCCCTGTACCTGTCCGCCGCCAACGTCCGTGTCCACGGCAGCCGGTAACGACCGGCGCCGGAAGGGAACCCCCATGGCTCAGACGATCGCCTCCGCCGTCCCATCCGCGCCCCGGCCCGATCCGGCCATGGCGGAGCTTCTGCAGTCGGTCGTGGACACCGCGCGCGCCATCTTCGGCGCCGAGGCGAGCTCCATCCTGCTCCTGGAGGCGGCGGCGGACGAGCTCGTCTTCGAGGCCGTCTCCGGGCAGGGTCAGGAGTTCCTGGTGGGCCGGCGCTTCCCGGCGGGCCGGGGGATCGCCGGCTGGGTCGCCGCCTCGGGCGAGCCGATGGTCGTCGACGACCTGCACGACAGCACGTCCTTCGACCGGGACGTCGCCAAGTCCACCGGCTTCGTTCCGAACGCGCTGATGGCCGCGCCGCTGGTGCACGGAGACAAGGTCCTCGGCGTACTGGAGGTCCTCGACCCGTCTCCGCAGGCCCGGTCCAGTCTCTCCGAGCTCGACCTGCTGAGCCTCTTCGCCCGGCAGGCCGCCGTCGCCCTGCACGTCCTCACCACCCACGCACCTCGCGGGGCGGAGCCGGCCGCCCCCGAGGACCCCGCGCGGGTCGAACTCCTTCGCCTCCTGGCGGAGGCCCGCCGTCTCCTGGAGGAGTGAGCTCCGGAGCTGCCCCGACCAGCTCCGGCCTGCTCCGGTCACCCCGGTCTGCCCCGGCCGGATGCCGGGCGGCCGGGGCAGCTCGGGGGGCCGGGTCAGGAGAGGTCGAACCGGTCCAGGTTCATCACCTTGGTCCACGCCGCCACGAAGTCACGGACGAACTTCTCGCCCGCGTCCCGCGATCCGTAGACCTCCGACAGTGCGCGGAGCTGGGAGTTCGAGCCGAAGACGAGGTCGGCGGCGGTGGCGGTCCACTTGACCTCCCCCGTGCCGCGGTCCCGTCCCTCGTAGACGTTCTCGGTGGCCGTCGACGGCTTCCACTCCGTGCCCATGTCGAGCAGGTTCACGAAGAAGTCGTTGGTCAGGGACTCCGGCCGGTCGGTGAACACCCCGTGCTCGGACTGGCGGAAGCCGGTGTTCAGCGCGCGCATGCCGCCGACGAGGACCGTCATCTCGGGCGCCGTCAGCGTCAACAGGGCGGCGCGGTCCAGGAGGAGGGTCTCCGGAGACAGCTTCTCGCCCGCCGGGAGGTAGTTGCGGAACCCGTCCGCCCGCGGTTCGAGCACGGCGAACGTCTCCACGTCGGTCTGCTCCTGCGACGCGTCCGTGCGCCCCGGCGAGAACGGGACCGTGATGTCGTGGCCCGCGTTCTTCGCGGCCTGTTCGACGGCCGCGCAGCCGCCCAGGACGATCATGTCTGCGAGCGAGATCCGCACTCCGCCGGTCTGGGCGTCGTTGAACTCCTGCGCGATCCGGTCGAGGGCCGTCAGCGTCCCGGTCACCTCGGGGAGGGCGTTGGACTCCCAGTCCTTCTGCGGTGCGAGCCGGATCCGTGCGCCGTTGGCGCCGCCCCTCTTGTCCGTGCCTCGGAAGGTCGCCGCCGACGCCCACGCGGTGGTGGCCAGCTGGGACACGGAGAGACCCGAGTCGAGGATCCGGCGCTTGAGGTCGTCGACGTCCGCGTCGGTGACCAGCGCGTGTTCGACCGCGGGGACGGGGTCCTGCCACAGCTGCTGCTCGGGGACCCACGGGCCGAGGTACCGCGAGACGGGCCCCATGTCGCGGTGCAGGAGCTTGTACCAGGCGCGGGCGAAGGCGTCCGCGAGCTGGTCCGGGTTCTCGTGGAAGCGCTTGGAGATCGGCCCGTAGACCGGATCGAGCTTCAGGGAGAGGTCCGTCGTCAGCATGATCGGAGCGTGCCGCTTCGACGGATCGTGGGCGTCGGGCACCGTGTCCTGGGCGGCGGGGTCCGTGGGGGTCCACTGCTGGGCGCCGGCCGGGCTCGTCGTCAGCTCCCAGTCGTACCGGAAGAGGTTGTCCAGGAAGCCGTTGTCCCACTTCGTCGGCGCGGTGGTCCACGCGCCCTCCAGGCCGCTGGTGAGCGCGTCGGCGCCCTTGCCGCTGCCGCAGGTGCTGCGCCAGCCGATGGCCTGCTGTTCGATGGGGGCGGCCTCCGGCTCCGGACCGATGCAGGAGGGGTCGACCGCGCCGTGACATTTGCCGAAGGTGTGGCCGCCGATGATCAGCGCGGCCGTCTCCTCGTCGTTCATCGCCATGCGGCCGAACGTCTCGCGAATGTCCCGGGCCGCGGCGAGCGGATCCGGATTGCCGTTGGGGCCTTCCGGATTGACGTAGATCAGGCCCATCTGCACGGCGCCGAAAGGACCGGTGAGTTCCCGCTCGCCGCTGTAGCGCTCGTCTCCGAGCCAGGTGTCCTCGGGACCCCAGAACACCTCATCGGGCTCCCAGATGTCCTGACGGCCGAAGCCGAATCCGAACGTCTTGAATCCCATGGATTCCATGGCGCAGTTACCGGCGAAGACCAGAAGGTCGGCCCAGGAGATCTTCCGGCCGTACTTCTGCTTGACCGGCCACAGCAGCCGGCGTGCCTTGTCGAGGCTCGCGTTGTCCGGCCAGCTGTTGAGCGGCGCGAAACGCTGCGCCCCGGAGCCGCCGCCGCCCCGGCCGTCCTCGATGCGGTACGTCCCCGCCGCGTGCCAGCTCATCCGGATGAAGAGCGGCCCGTAGTGGCCGTAGTCGGCCGGCCACCAGTCCTGCGAGGCCGTCATCACCTCGAAGACGTCCCGCTTCAGCGCGTCGACGTCCAGGGTCGCGAACTCCGCCGCGTAGTCGAAGTCCTCGTCCATCGGACTGGCCTGGGGCGAGTGCTGGTGGAGGACCGAGAGGTCCAGTTGGTTCGGCCACCAGTCCCGGTTCGTCCTGGGGCGTGTCTCCTTCGGGGACGGGGAGGGGATTGCCGGGTTCTCGCTTTCGCTGCCGGACACGTACGTCCTTCTTCCTGTCGCGATGTTTCCGTCTGCCGGCCGCGTGCTCGTGACGTCGTCTGCTTTTCAGGTGTCGAGCACGGCGACTCGGCGTCCGTATGGTCGCGCACTGGGGACCGCACTGCTAAGAGAACACGCAGGGCGCCGCCGCGTAACAAACGGGCGGAATCCGAAAAGGCACCGGCGGACCGGTTCGGCGGCCGACGGCATTCGCGGCCCCGGAATTCATGCGAGAAAGGTGAAATCCTATGAGCGACCTGCTGGAACGGCTGCGGGGCAGTGGCTGGCGGATGACCTCCCAGCGACGAGTCGTCGCCGAGGTCCTCGACGGCGAGCACATCCACCTCACGGCCGACGAGGTGCACGCCCGCGCGGCGGAGCGGCTGCCGGAGATCTCCCGGGCGACCGTCTACAACATCCTGGGCGAACTGGGCCGGCTCGGCGAGGTCGTGGAGGTCTCCGTCCACGGCCGGGCGAAGCGGTACGACCCGAACGCGCACCACCCGCACCAGCACCTGGTGTGCTCCGGCTGCGGCACCGTCCGGGACGTCCACCCGACCGGCGACCCGGTGGCCGAGCTGGCCGCCCTCCCGGCCGAGGAACGGTTCGGCTTCACGGTGGCCGAGGCGGAGGTCACCTACTGGGGGCTGTGCCCGGAGTGCGCTCCGGGGGGTCCGGCGCCGGGCGCGCCGAACCCCGCGCGGTGACTTCCGGCTTCGGACTCCGCCTCCGGACCGCCTTCGGCCCCTTCGCCTCCGGACCGCCTTCGGACCGCCTTCGGCCCCTTCGCCTCCGGACCGCCTTCGGCCCTCCGTCAGAGCCCGGCGACCTTGGAGCTCGCCGACAGTTCGTACACCAGCGTGACCGTGCGCCGGCCGCCGGGCGGCAGAGTGACGTCCCAGCGGGCGATGCCCTCGGCGTCGACGGTGTCGGGCGCCGGGGAGCAGGCCTCCTTGCGGAGCCGTACCTCCACCGCCGAGACCTCGGAGACCGGGATCCGCTCCCGGAGCACGACCACCCGGTCGTCCGTCTCCCCGGGAGCCGAGAACCGGGACACGTGCAGCCGGACCGTGCGGGTGACCAGCGTCCGCTGTGTGAGCCCGGCGGTGTCCCGGGTCTCCTCCGTCTGGCGGACCACCCGGTGGTCGTCGCGGCTGCCGAAGGCGAGTTCGACCGGGGCGCCGGGGGTGGTGAATTCGAAGGTGCCCCGACCGCCGAAGCCACTGCCGCGGATCAGGTCGACGGGTCCCGCGAGCAGCACGTGCCCGGACACATTGTCGAACCGCACCACCTGGGTCACCAGCGGAGACACCTCGGGCGAGCAGGCGTACTCACTGCCGGCCGCCGTACGGAACACGGAGAGCGGCACCCGGTGCGCGCGGCCGTCCGAGGGCACGGAGACCGGCGTGGGGGAGTGCAGCACCCGCGTCTCGCCGCCGTCGTCCACACCGGGCAGCCCGAGAACCGGGACGGGACCCAGGTCGCCGAGGTCCTCCTCGCGCAGCTCGACGTCGACCGTGCGGCGCTCCGCCGCCGTACGGTCCTTGAGCGTCAGCCGGTCCTCGCCCAGCGACGGCGGTTCGGTGGCCAGCGCCGACCTGGCGGTCGACAGCGTCAGCGCGACGCCGGTCCAGTCCTCACCCGTGCGCTGCCAGACCATCGCGTCGGTCTCCAGGGTCACGGAGGTGCCGTCGAGCACGGCCCGGTAGGCGGGCCGCCACAACGCGCACGGCACGAGGTGGCTCAGGCGCAGCCCGACAGGGCCGGCGGCCGTGGCCTCCACGGTCAGCTCGACATGGGCCACCAGTTCGGCCGGTTCCTCCTCGGTGGACCGCATGGCCCGCCGGAGCTCGTCGAGTTCGGCGGCCAGCGCGGACAACCGGGCGTCAGTGGTGCGGAGTCGCTCGCCGAACGTGTCGCGCTCGGCGTCCACCCGGTCGAGTTCGCGGATCCAGCGGGGCCCTTCGGCCTCCCCGGAGCCGGCTCCCTCGCCGATGTCCCGCAGGACGTCGGCGGCGAGGCGGCCGAGCACGTCGAGGCGCGTCCGGAGCCGGTCGCGCCGCTGCTCCAGGGTCCGGCGCTCCTCGTCGAGGGCGTGGACGCGGTGGCGCAGCGCGGAGTCGTCGGCGGCGGGCCGCGGCGCGCGCGGCTCCCAGCTGCGGACCACGCGCACGTCGAGCACGGTGGCCGGGTGACCGGAGGTCAGCTCGGCATGGAGGGTACGGTCGACGGCCAGCGCGCTGACCGGCCCGAGCCGCAACCGCTGGACCCCGCCCGCCAGATCCAGCTCGACGGCGCGCTCGACGTGGGCGCGGTCCTCCAGACAGGTGACTGCGGTGACAGGGGCGGGGGTGACGGGGGCCGCGGGCACCCGGGACGACGGCGTGGCCGTGTGGTCTCCGGCGCTCGTCTTCGAGGCGGTGGACATGGTGTGTCTCAGCTCCTGCGGTTGCCGCCGACCAGGGCTTTGCCGGCCGGGATGCGAATCTCGTAACCGCCGTCGAGGGCGGTGGTGCCACCGGCGGGCAGGTCCACGCGCCAGACGCGGGTGCCCGGCACATGCCGCTCGGACGTCCCGCCGTCCTCGGGCGCCGTCCAGCCGGCCCGCTCCTCGATGCGTACGTCCGCGTCGGAGGTGACCGGCACCCGCTCGCGGACCTCGACCGTCGCGGGCCTCGCGAGCCCGTTGGCCAGCTCGACGTGGACGCGGTGGTCGAGCACGGTGATGTTGTTGCGCAGGCCGGCGGTCGACTCGTTCAGGTGGGTGCGGCGGGTGACCCGGATGCCCTCGGCCGGTCCGAGTCCCACCCGGCGTACGCCGCCGGGGGCGAGGGTGGGCAGCGCGGTGGTCAGCAGGAAGTCGTCGTCGACGGTGACCTCCACCGGGCCGGCGAGCAGCGCCTGGTCCGTGGCGTTGGAGAGGACCAGCGTCGCGTACACGGTCTGCTCCACGGACGGCACGCAGAGGTACTCGGTGCGCAGACCGACCGGAATCTCACCGACGGTGACGGTGTGCCACGTGCCGTCCGACGGCACGTGGCACACCG
>NZ_LIPQ01000699.1 GCF_001418135.1 Streptomyces aureus | reverse complement strand
GCGCTGGTTCTCCTTCTCGGCTGCGTCCAGGGTCGCCTGCGCGGCCTTCGTCGCGGCCTCGATCGTCAGGTGGGTCGACTGCTGGAGGTTGTCGTCGCCGGCGTCGGCGCGGACCACGGCGGCGGGGGCGGCGGCCGGGGCGGAGGCGTTCGCGGAGACCGCGCCGAAGGTGCCGGCGGCGACGACAGCGGCGGCGGTGGCACCGAAGAGGATCTTCTTCATGAGGAACTCCGTGAGGGTGAGGAGGGAGGAGATACGAGGAGAAGCGAGGCGAGCCGAGGTGACCGTGCGAGCGGTCCGTTCCTTCGCTCTGCAACCCATCCTGTGGCCGGAACCCGGGCCGTCCGGTCCACGGTCCGGCTGCCCTCCTCACGCACACTGGAGGACGGCCGGGTCAGCCGATCGGCTGATGCCCCCGTGGTCCCCCCGGGTCAGGATGGACAGATATCCCCAGGTCAGGAAGGTGAGAACGTGACACGGCCGACGGAGACCGAGCAGGACCCCGACGCCACCTGGCTGGCGCGGGTCATGCACATCGCCTTCTTCCTCCTCCTCGGCGCCTCGCTCGCCCGCTTCCTGCTGCGCCACCCCTGGGAGGACCGCAGCCCCTGGATCGTCGCCCTCTCCGGAGCCCTCGCCTCCCTCTACCTCCTCGGCCCCGTCGTCGGCACCCGCGCCGCGCCGCGCCGGATCGCCTGGCTGAGCACCGTCGTCGCCGTCTGGATCCTGCTCGTCGTCCTCGCGCCGAGCTTCGCCTGGTGCGCGGTGCCGCTCTTCTACACGGGCCTGCGCACCCTCCCGGCGCGGGCCGCGCTCGGGCTGGTCACGCTGCTCACCGCGTTCGTGGTGTTCGCGCAGGTACAGCTCGCGCACGGCGGCTGGGACCCGAACCTGGTCGTCGCCCCGCCGGCCGTCGCCGCCATCGCCACCGGCGTCTTCGTGTACTCGGACCGGCAGGCGGCCCGCCAGCGGGCGCTCATCGACGACCTCATCCGCACCCGGCGCGAACTCGCCGCGATCGAGCGCCGCGAGGGCACCCTCGCCGAACGCCAGCGCCTG
>NZ_LIPQ01000698.1:238-3467 GCF_001418135.1 Streptomyces aureus | reverse complement strand
GGTGCGCGCAGGCCGGCGGGGAGGAGGGGGCGGCGTGGGGTGGTGTTCATGGGACGGGCTCTCTCACTTCGCGGGGGAGGGGGTGCCGTGGACGGCCTGGTCGTAGAGGGACATCAACTGCTGTGCGCTGTGCGCGATGTCGTAGCGGCGGGCGGCGGCCGGCAGCGGGAACCTGGCCGGCCGGGCGTCGTGGATGCCGCGCAGCGCGGAGATCAGCTCGGGTACGGACTCGCCGATCCGGCGGGCCCCCGGCGCGGCCTCCGGTGCCAGGTCGTCGATGGCCGGGCACGCCACGTACAGGACGGGGAGCCCGGCGGCGAGGGCCTCGACGACGGCGAGCCCGAAGGTCTCGTCGGGGGAGGTGGACACGAAGACGTCCATGGCGGCGAGGAGTTCGGGCAGCGAGGAGCCGGGCCGGCCGGTGCTCGGCGGGTCCTCGCAGGCCCCGGCGAGCAGGACCCGGTCGGCGGCCCCGTACTCGCGGGCCACCCGGAGGAGTTCCGCGCGCTGTTCGCCCTCGCCGACGAGGAGCAGCCGGACGTCGGGGATCGAGGCCACGGCCCGGACGAGCCGCTCGAACCGCTTCCCGGGCGTGAGGCGCCCCACCCCGCCGACGACATGGGCGTCCTCGGGGAGTCCGAGGGCGCCCCGGGCGAGGCTGCGGGCGCGGGCGTCGAAGGCGAAGCGGCCGGTCTCGATGCCGTTGGGGACGATCCGGATGCGGTCCGGCGGCACCCCCCAGTCGGCGAGCCGACGGGCGACGCTGGGGGATACGGCGACCGTGGAGGTGCCGAGCCGCTCGGACGCGAGGTAGAGCGCGCGGGTGCCCGCCGAGAGCGGCCGGCCCTCGATCTGGGTCTCGCCGAGGGAGTGTTCGGTGGCGATGACGCGCCGCACGCCCGCGAGCCGGGCCGCCGTCCTGCCGTACACACAGGCCCGGTAGAGGTGGGTGTGGACGAGGTCGTAGCGGCCCTGCCGGACGATCCGGGCGAGGCGGGGGAGGGCGCCGATGTCACGGTTGCCGGTCATGCCCAGATGGGTGACGGGGGTGCCGTCGGACTCGATGCCGGCGGCGACGACGCCGGGGTTGGTGAGCGTGACCACCTCGCTCCGCACCGGCAGATGGCGGAGCAGGAGCCGCAGCTGCTGCTCGGCCCCGCCGATGCCGAGCCCGGTGATGACATGCAGGACCCTCATGACGCACCGACCACGGCGGGGCCGTACCGGGCGGGGATCAGGTCGGCTGGGTGACGGCGGCGCAGCGGGTGCAGGAGGCGCTTGGCGGTGAGCCGCCACGAGGTGTCGCCCTCGCCGATGTGGACCCGGGGCAGGGCGTACGTGCCGGTGTGCTGCCCCGGGTCGATCGCGCAGCCGTAGCGGTAACCGGCCCTGCGCACGGCGCGGATCACCCGCGGGTCGACCTTCCCGTACGGGTAGCAGAAGCCCTCGACGGTGGTGCCGGTCATCTCCTCCAGGAGCGCGCGGCTCTCCCGGGTCTGGGCGGCGAGCTCCGTGTCGTCGGCCTGGGTGAGCGCCACGTGCGTGAGCCCGTGCGAACCGATCTCCATGCCGGCCTCGGCGATGCGCCGGATGCCGTCCTCGGTGAGCAGCGGCTTGCGCGGGCCGTCCGTGTCCCAGGTGTTCTCGCCGCCGAGCCGCCCCGGAAGGACGTACACCGTAGCCGTGAAGCCGTGCCGGCGGAGCAGCGGCAGCGCCGAGTCGAGGAAGTCCGCGTAGCCGTCGTCGAAGGTCAGGCCCACGAGCCCCTTGGCGCGCCCCTCCGCGGTGGCGGCGAGCAGCTCCCGGACCGACACCCCGCGCAGTCCCCGGTCGCCCAGCCAGTGCAGCTGCCGGGCGAAGCGCACGGGGGAGACGGTCACCCGGTACGGATCGTCAGCGGTGTCCGTGATCGAGTGGTACATCGCCACCCACGGGGGCGGCTTCATCCACAGGGGCGGCTTCGGCAGCAGACGGCTCAGCGCGGTGGCGGCGGGCATGGGGGGTCCTCCGGGAGGCGGAGCGGGGCAGGGGCGGAATCTCGGGCGCCTCGGCGGCGCAGGCGATGAAGATGAGGAAGACACCGATCACGACCAGGCCCGCCACCGCGACGGCGAGGGCGGCGGGGCCGATCGCGAGCTGGCACAGCCAGCCGGCGCCGGTGGCCCACGCGCCCGCGGTGGCGAGCCGGAGCAGACCCTCGCCGAGCCGGTCGACGCGGACCGGTACGGCCTGCCGGTGCGCGCCGCGCAGCAGCAGGACCGCGGTCAGGGTGATGCCGAGGGCGTTGGCGGCGGCGATGCCGACGGCGCCCCAGTAGTGGGCGCCCGGGACACCGGCGGCGGCGGTGGTGACGAGCCCGGCGGCCATCGCGGCGGCCGGGTACCAGAGCGGGCGCGCGGCGGAGAAGTAGCAGCGGACCAGGGCGCCCACCATCGTCTGGCCGAGCAGCCCGAGGGCGTAGACCCGCATGACGGCGGCGGTGGCGACGGTGTCGGCACGGGTGAACTCGCCGCGTTCGAAGAGCAGCTCGACGATCCGGGGTGCGGCCGCGATCACCGTCGAGGCGCCGACGAGGACGACGACGGCGGCGAGCAGCAGGTCCCGCTCGACGCGGCGGCGGGCCGCCTCCGTCTGGCCCGCCGCGAGGGCGCGGGCGACCACGGGAAAGCTGACCGTGCACAGCATCAGGGAGAGGATCATCGGCATCTGCGCGACCTTCTGCGCGTAGTTCAGATGCGAGATGGCGCCGGCGGGCAGCGGTGAGGCGAGGAAGCGTTCGATCAGCGTCTGGGACTGGCGGGAGAGCGAGAACGCGACGACGGGCGCGATCAGACCGAGGACCAGGATGCGGCCCTCACCGGTGGAGGCCGGCGTGAGCGCCTCGGGCTCCCGCATGGGGACGGGGCGGGCGCGCAGCTCCCGGATGAGCGAGGGGGCCTGGACGAGGACCATCAGGATCCCGCCGACGGCGACCCCGGCGGCGGCCGAGCGCACGCCCCACGGCTCGCGGAGCAGCAGGATGGTGCCGATGATGCCGGCGTTGTACGCCACGTAGATGGTGGCCGGTGGCAGGAACGAGCCGTGCGCGCGGAGCGCCGCCGAGCAGTAGCCGACCAGGGCGAAGGTCAGGACGCAGGTCCCGGTCAGCCGCGTGCAGTCGATCGCGAGCCCGGGGTCGGGCAGTCCGGGCGCGAGCGCCCCGACGATCAGCGGGGCGGCGACGATCAGG
>NZ_LIPQ01000698.1:0-217 GCF_001418135.1 Streptomyces aureus | reverse complement strand
GGGCGCGCACGGGGTCGCCGGACAGCCGGCCGGAACGGCGGGCCAGGGCGCGGGAGAAGGCGGGCACCAGGATCAGCGCCATCGCGTCCTCGATGAGCAGCGTCGAGGCGAACTCCGGCACCGTCCACGCCACCAGGAACGCGTCCGTCTCGGCGCCGGCCCCGAAGTACCCGGCCAGGATCTGGTCCCGTACGAGCCCGAGCAGCGCCCCGACCGC
>NZ_LIPQ01000697.1 GCF_001418135.1 Streptomyces aureus | reverse complement strand
GGGGAGGACACCTGGGCGGTGGCCCTGGCCGACGACTCGGTGAAGGGGTCGGGGCCCTGGCCGGCGTGCGGCTGGAGGAGGACGTCCTGCGCCGAGCCGGCCGCGGCGGGCTGGGCGCCGCCCCGGGATCCCTCCCAGACGGAGCTGCACCCGGCGAGGAGGAGCGACGCGGTGAGCGCCGCGAGCGCGGAACGGGCCACGGCGGCGCGGGGGGTCCCGCGAGGAACGGTCGGGTCGTGAGCGGTCGGGTCCTGAGCGGCCGGATCAAGAGTGGTCCGGTCGTGAGGGTCGTGAGCGGCCCCGTCGTGAGCGGTCGGGTCGTGAGCGGTCGGGTGGGTCGTGCCGGGAGCGGTGGGGGTCCGCCGCGTCCGGCCGAAGGGTGAGCGCACCTGGTTCTCCCGCTTTCTCTCCCCCGGGCCACGGCGCCCGGTTCCGGCCAGTCCTTCATGTCTGTCGCAGTGCGCGGGGCCCCGCAAGCGGAGGGCCGCCGCCCGTGTCGACACCCCCACTTGAACGCGTTCAAGAAAGGCTCTAGGCTCGGACGTGCCAGTTGAACACGTTCAAGTGGGGGATGCGCGATGACCGCACTGTCGGTCCTGGTGGGCACGGTCGTCACGATCGGTATGTTCTGGGTGGTCCCCACGGGGCTCGCGCTCCTCGACGGCCCCCGACCACCGGGCTGGGACCCGCTCCGGCGCGCCTGGCCCCTGCTCGCCGCCCCCGGCGCGCTCGCCCTGTGGCTGCCCCGCTCCGGACTCTCGACCGCGCTCGCCGCGCTCTACGCCCTCGCCACGCTGGCCCTCGCGCTCCAGGCCCCGGCCCGGCTGCTCCTGACCCGGTCCCTCGCGCCGGGCGAGGTCGCGGTCCTCACCGCCCTGGTCGCACCCTCCGTCGCCGGCCTCGCACTGGTCGCGGAACGGGCCTCGTACCCGCTCTTCGGCTTCGACCTGGACATCCTGGCGCTGACCGTCCCGCACTTCCACTTCGCGGGCTTCGCCGCCGCCCTCGTCGCCGGTCTCCTCTGCCGCGTCTGCGACGGCCCCACCGCCCGTTTCGCCGCGCTCAGCGTCCCCGCGGGCACGCTGCTCGTGCTGCTCGGCTACTTCGTCGACGACTGGGCCGAGCTGCTCGGCGCCGTCGTCCTGACGGCCGGCATGACGGCGGTCGCGGTCCTGACCCTGCGCGAGCGCCGCACCCTGGCCGCCGACCGCCTCACCCGGGGACTCCTCGCCCTCTCGGCCCTGGTCCTCTTCGTCACCATGCTGCTCGCGCTGAGCTGGGCCCTGGGCGAGGCGACCGGCCTTCCGCACCTCGGTCTGACCTGGACGGCCGCGACCCACGGCCTGGGCAACGCCCTGGGCTTCGCGGTCTGCGCGCTGCTCGCCCACCGCCGCCTCCGCCCGGAGCACCCGACGGCGGCACACCCCGCGACTCCCCCGGTTCCCACGAACCC
>NZ_LIPQ01000696.1 GCF_001418135.1 Streptomyces aureus | reverse complement strand
CTCGTCATCCTGCGCGCCGCCACCGCCTACGGCTCCGTCTGGCTCGCCGTCGACACCGACGGCCTCGCCGTCCGGCCCCACGAGAGCGCCGACCCCACCCGCCCCACCGCCGAGATCACCGCCCGCGGCCGCCATGTCCCCGCCGCCCGCGAGCTCCCCCTCGACACCGCCCTCGTCCACGACCTCGCCGCCGTCCTCTTCGCCGCCGACGCCTGCGGCACCGCCGCCCGCGCCGTGGAGACCGCCGCCGAACACGCCCGCACCCGCGAACAGTTCGGCCGCCCCATCGGACAGTTCCAGGGCGTCAAGCACCTCTGCGCCGACATGCTCGTACGGCTCGAACAGGCCCGCGCCCTCACCTGGGACGCCGCCAGGGCCGGGGACGACGACGCCCGCTCCCTCACCGCCGCGCTCGCCGCCGCCACCGCCCTCGACACCGCGTTCACCTGCGCCAAGGACTGCATCCAGATTCTCGGCGGCACCGGGTTCACCTGGGAGCACGACGCCCACCTGCTGCTCCGCCGCGCCCTCGTCGCACGCCAGCTCCTCGGCACCGGCGACCGGCACCGGCTCGCCGCCCTCCGGCACGCCGCCACCGGCGTCCGGCGCGGCCTCCGCCTCGACCTGCCGCCCGAGGTCGACCCGTACCGCGCGGCCGCCCGCGAGGCAGTCGCCCCGGCCGCCGGACTCGACCCCGCCGCAGCCCGTCGCGCCCTCGCCCCCACCGGCTACGCCGCCCCGCACCTCCCGGAGCCGTACGGCCTCGGCGCCGGCCCCCTCCAGCAGCTCGCCGTCCAGCGGGAACTGGACGAGGCCGGGATCACCGTCGCCGGGCTCGGCATCGCCACCTGGGTCGTGCCGTCCCTCCTCGCTCACGGGACCCCCGCCCAGCAGGACGAACACCTCGGCCCGACGCTGCGCGGCGAGCGCCTCTGGTGCCAGCTCTTCTCCGAGCCCGGTGCCGGCTCCGACCTCGCCTCCCTCCGTACCCGCGCCGAGCGCACCGAGGACGGCCGCTGGCGGATCAACGGCCAGAAGGTGTGGACGAGCGCCGCCCAGTGGGCCCATCACGGCATCCTGCTCGCCCGCACCGACCCGGCCGCCCCCAAGCACAAGGGCCTCACCTACTTCCTCGTCGACATGCGGAACACCCCCGGGATCGACGTACGGCCGCTCAAGGAGATCACCGGGGACTCCCTCTTCAACGAGGTCTGGTTCGACGACGCGATCCTCCCCGCCGACGCCGTCGTCGGCGAGGTCGACGACGGCTGGCGGGTCGCCCGCAACACCCTCGGCAACGAACGCGTCCACATGGCCGACCAGGTCGCCTTCGACACCGGCCTCGAAGCCGTCATCGCACGGGCGGACCGGGTCGACAGCTCCGTACGGGTACGGATCGGCGCCCTGCTCGCCGAGGCGCACGCGCTCGCGTGCATCGGCCTGCGCACCACCCTGCTCCAGGTGTCCGGGCTCGAACCCGGCGCGGGCGCCAGCGTCCGCAAGCTCGTCCAGACCCTCCACCAGCAGAAACTCGCCGAACTCACCCTCGAACTCCTCGGCCCCGAAGGCGCCGTGCGCGAGGGCCCCGGCGAACGGGCCGTCCACGGACTGCTCATGTCCCGCTGCCTCACCATCGCGGGCGGCACCACACAGGTACAGCTCAATGTCGTCGCCGAGCGGCTGCTCGGCCTGCCGAGAGACTGAGGGGGAACCGAAGATGGGCAAGGCGTACGTCGTCGGTGTCGGGATGACCAAGTTCGAGAAGCCCGAGACCCGGGACTGGCAGTACTGGGACATGGCCGAGGAGGCCGGAACCGCCGCCCTCGCCGACGCGGGCGTCCCCTACGCGCGCGTGGAGCAGGCCGCCGTCGGCTACTGCTTCCAGCCCTCCACCGCCGGACAGCGCGCCGTGTACGAACTCGGGCTCTCCGGCGTCCCCGTCTACAACCTCAACAACAACTGCGCCACCGGCTCCACCGCCCTCATGACGGCCCGCCAGTTCGTCGAGGGCGGCATCGCCGACTGCGTCCTTGCGCTCGGCTTCGAGAAGATGAGCCGGGGCGCGCTCGGCGGCGGATCGGGGGCCGGCGACTTCACGACCTCGCCCGTCGCCCGGCACTACGGGATCATGGCCGCCGGCCACGGCTTCGAGGCGAGCCCGCCCACCGCGCAGCTCTTCGGCAACGCGGCCCGCGAGCACATGGAGCGGTACGGGACGACCGAGGTGCAGCTCGCGGCCGTCGGCGCCAAGAACCACCAGCATTCGGTGAACAACCCCAACGCCCAGTTCCAGGACGTCTACACGGTCGACGAGATCCTCGCCGCGAGGACCGTCCACCGGCCGCTGACCAAGCTCCAGTGCTCGCCCACCTCGGACGGCGCGGCGGCCGCCCTCGTCGTCTCCGAGCGCTTCGTCGACGAACACGGTCTGCGGGGCCGGGCGGTGGAGATCGCCGGGCAGGCGATGACCACCGACACCGAGGAGTCCTTCGCCTCGGGCTCCTGCATCGACGCCGTCGGCCGCCCGATGTCCCGGGCCGCCGCCCGGCAGGCCTTCGAGCGCTCCGGGCTCGGCATCGAGGAGGTCGACGTGATCGAACTCCACGACTGCTTCTCCATCAACGAACTCCTCACGTACGAGGCGCTCGGCATGTGCGAGGAGGGCGCCTCCGGCAAGCTCGTCGAGTCCGGCGCGACGACGTACGGCGGCCGCTGGGTCGTGAACCCCTCGGGTGGCCTCATCTCCAAGGGGCATCCGCTGGGCGCGACTGGCCTTGCACAGGCCGCCGAACTCGTCTGGCAGCTGCGCGGCGAGGCGGGGGCCCGGCAGGTGGCGGGGGCGCGGGTC
>NZ_LIPQ01000695.1 GCF_001418135.1 Streptomyces aureus | reverse complement strand
AGATGTGTATAAGGGCCAGACACGATGGTGCGTGAGCTGCTCGGTACACCCGATGTGCAGGGCCGCGACCCGCGCCGCTGGTCCCCAGCGCCCCTGCGGCTCTACCTTCTGGCGCGGGTCGAAACGGTGGAGCGGACACCCGAGTTCGCCGCGACATCGGCGAACTCGGGTGGCTCCTCGGCCGCCACGGCCCACGCCGAGCGGCGCCGGGCCGCCGTCCTCGCCGCGATCCGCGCGCTCCAGTTCGGCGAGGAGCAAATCCGGTTCCGCGGAGAGGTGTTCCGGGCCGCCCCTGGTCAGGCGGAGGCCCGTGTGACGGCCCTCGGCCTCGCCGACCGGTACACGGGCCTCCGCCTGACCAGGGGCGGCCCGGAACACCTCTCCGCGGAACCGGATTTGCTCCTCGCCGAACTGGAGCGCGCGGTCCGCGCGTGCGTGGAGCGGGACGGGGCGCGGGCGGTCGTCATCGGCGGCGGCCCGCTGGGCGACGCGGCGGAGGGGCTCCGCACCCGGTGCGCGGTCAGGATCGTGGCCCCGATCCCGGCGGCATGCCGGGCGCTCGCGCGCCTGCCGCGGCGGTGACGGCGGGCGGGCGGCCCACCCCGACTCCGGTGACGAGGACGGCGCCCGGTCGTGCTCCGGCACGCCTGACGACGGCGGCGCCCGGTCGCGCCCCCGCTCACCGCTCCACCGCGATCCTGCGACGGCACTCCTGAGCCAGCGCCGGATACGCGGTGCCGATCGCCTCGTACAGCCGTCGCCGCAGCAGCCGCTCGGCCTCGCCGCGCCCGGTCTCCCCGTACAGGCCGTCGAGCAGCGCCTCGTACCGCGCGAGGGCGTGCCGGAGGTAGCCCACCTGCCACCGTACGAGCGCCCCGGCCGGAGCCCCTCCTCCTGGTGGGGTCCCGGGGCTCCGCGCCCCCAGGAGCTGCCGGTGCCGGACCGCCCGCCGCTCCAGCTCGGGCCCGGGGAGCCGGGGAACCTCGATCGGTTCCGCGCGGATCGCGGCGAGGACGGCGGCCCGGCGCCGCTCGGCGTGGGCCGTGGCGGCCGAGGAGCCACCCGAGTTCGCCGATGTCGCGGCGAACTCGGGTGTCCGCTCCACCGTTTCGACCCGCGCCAGAAGGTAGAGCCGCAGGGGCGCTGGGGACCAGCGGCGCGGGTCGCGGCCCTGCACATCGGGTGTACCGAGCAGCTCACGCACCATCGTGTCGGTCCAGCCGCGTCGGCGCACCCCGGCGTGGCTCACATAGGTCGTACGGTCCGTCATGATTCCCCCACATTCGACTACGGAGAGTGATGTTCCCAGTGAAGCGCACCCCACTGACAGCGCCCCCTTGCCGAGCCCGGTCCGACTGTGCGATATAGGTCTGGACCTTTCCGACGGACGGAGGCCGGCCCGTGCAACGCCCGCTCGCCGCAAGCCTGTTGACTGCCCTCGCGCTCACTCTCGCCCTCACCGGATGCTCCGCGGCGGCCGCTCCCGAGGCCAAGGACACCCGTGCGCCCACCGCCCCCTCCGGCGTCACCGCGACCGCGGGCAGCGCCGGCACGGTCCACGTGATGTGGAGCGCGGCCACCGACGACCGCGCCGTCACGGGGTACGCGGTCTACAGCGAGGGCCGCAAGGTGAAGGACCTCCCCGCCACCACCCTGATGACCGACGTGGTCGGCCTCGCCCCCGC
>NZ_LIPQ01000694.1 GCF_001418135.1 Streptomyces aureus | reverse complement strand
GGGTAGGAGAACGTCGGGATCGGGCCGGGGCCCGTCGAGCCCGCCCGGTCGTCCTTGTCGTCGTTCAGGACGTACGAGCCCCCGATGATCGCGCCGATCACGGCGAGCGGGACCAGGCAGCCGAGGATGCCGCCCTTCTTCTGTCCGCCGGCGACGGTGATGCGCAGGTACACCGTGCCCTCGCCCAGCCGTGCGGCGACGAGTTCGCCGTGGCGGCAGGGGCGGACGCTGAGGTGGGCGGGGCCGGTCGGCAGCGTGACGGTGATGATCACGCCCTGGGCCGCCTGCTGCGGGGTCAGGGTGAGGGGGATCTCGGAAGGCGCTGGCGAGGACACGGGCTGCTCCAGGGGAGGTGGGACTGCGGTTCGCCGAGGACTGCCTCTATGACGTGTACACGGCGGCGGACGGTTGCACTCCGCTCGACGGCGCACGGACGGGCGGACGGACTCAGGCGGCGCCCGGACACCTCGCCCTCAGCTCGCCCTTCACCACCTTCCCGCTCGCGTTCCTCGGCAGCTCGGTCACGAACTCGACCTCCCTCGGCACCTTGAAGTTCGCCATCTCCCGCCGCGACCAGGCGATCAGGTCGTCCGCCGTGACCCTCGCGCCCGGCCTCCGGACCGCGAACGCCTTGCCCACCTCCCCCAGCCTCGGGTCCGGGATGCCGATGACGGCGACGTCCGCGACGTCCGGGTGGAGGCCGAGGAGCTGTTCGATCTCGGCCGGATAGGCGTTGAAGCCGCCCACGATGAACATGTCCTTGAGGCGGTCGGTGATGCGCAGGTTGCCCTCCTCGTCGAGGACGCCGATGTCTCCCGTGTGGAGCCAGCCGTCCTCGTCGATCGCCGCCGCCGTCTCCGCCTCGTCCTCGAAGTAGCCGGCCATCACGTTGTGGCCGCGCACCAGGACCTCGCCCGTCGACGAGACGCGGACCTCCGTGCCGGGGATCGCGCGGCCCGACGTGGTGGCCACCGTCGCGGCCGGGTCCTCGCGGCGGCACATGGTGACGATGCCGCTCGCCTCGGAGAGGCCGTACGCCGTGAGGACCGTGCCGACGCCCAGGTCGGAGCGGAGGCGCTCGACGAGGCGCAGGGGGACCACCGCCGCGCCCGTGACGACGAGGCGGAGGGTGGAGAGGTCGTGGCCCCCGCGGGCCGGGTGGTCCAGGAGGGACTGGTGGAGGGTGGGCGGACCGGGGAGGACGGTGACGCGCTCGGCGGCGATGTTGGCGAGGACCGTGTCGACCGTGAAGACCGACTGCGGGACGATCACTGCCCCCCGCATCAGGCAGGCGAGGATCCCGGCCTTGTAGCCGAAGGTGTGGAAGAAGGGGTTGACCACGAGATAGCGGTCGCCCTCGCGCAGGCCCGCGAGCTCGGACCAGATCGCGTAGCACCGCAGGCTCTGGGCGTGGCTGATGACGGCGCCCTTGGGACGGCCGGTGGTGCCGGAGGTGTAGATGATGTCCGAGGGGGCCGCGGGGTCGATGGCGGCGGCCCGCGCGCGGACCCGGCCCGCCGGGACGGTGTCCCCCTCGGCCAGGAACTCCTTCCAGGTCGTCCACTCCTCGGGCGCGGTGTCGCCGAGGACCACGACCCTCTCCAGGTCCGGGAGCGCGACCCCGGAGCGGCGCAGGGAGGCCACGTACGAGGTACCGAGGAAGGTGCCGGTGACGAAGAGCAGCCGGGCGCGGGAGCGCTGGAGGACGTACGCCGCCTCGGTGCCCTTGAAGCGGGTGTTCAGCGGGACGAGGACGGCGCCGGCGGTGACGGCGCCGAGCGCGGAGACGATCCAGTCGAGGGTGTTGGGAGCCCAGATCGCGACCCGGTCCCCCACCCGTATGCCGGTGGCGAGACAGGCGGCCGCGGCCCGTTCGACGCGTTCGCCGAGTTCGGCGTAGCTGACGCGGTTGCGGCCGTCGACGACGGCCTCCCGCGCGCCGTACCGCTCGGCGGCCGCTCGGACGAGACCGGGGATCGTGCCCCACTCCAGGTCGCCGCGCATGTCCATACCCAACCTCCTGTAGCTGACTATCCGTCAGATTAGTTGTAGCCTGACGTGCTGTCAGCAGTGCTGCCCCATGAGGAGGTTCGGTGCTCAAGGACGCCACGGCCATCGTCGGCATAGGTCAGACCGCCTTCGCGAAACAGCTCCCCGAGACGGAGAGGACACTCGCCTGCCGGGCGATCCTCGCCGCGCTCGACGACGCCGGGATCGAACCCTCCGAGGTCGACGGCTTCGCCTCGTACACGATGGAGGAGACCGACGAGGTCGAGGTCGCCAAGGCCATCGGCGCCGGCGACGTCACCTTCTTCTCCAAGGTCGGCTACGGCGGCGGCGAGATGGCCGACGGTGGCGCAGGAACCGCCGCCGCCGTCGCC
>NZ_LIPQ01000693.1 GCF_001418135.1 Streptomyces aureus | reverse complement strand
GGGACCGGAGGGGGACGAGACGGTGGTGGTGTCGGGCCGTGCGCCGAGCACCTCCCCCGATGCCGCCCCTGCCACTGCCAGGGTGACGGCGAGTGCGGCGAGCGGGGTGCGGGTGGAGCCGCCCTGGGTCTCGTGGCGGGAGACGGCGGTGACGGCGTAGGTGTGTGCCCCGAGCAGCGCGGCGGACGGCAGGGCGCGGACGGCGCGGCGGTGGGGTCCGCCGTGCCGGCCGTTCGAGGCCGTCGCGCCCAGGAGGAGGTCGAGGGCTCGGGCCGCGGCCATGGTGCCGGGGCCCGCCGGGGTGTGTTTCAGGCCGAGGTCGTAGGCCCAGACCGTAGCGGCGAGGGCGGTGGCGACCGCGAGGGACGGGCGGCCCGCGCGGGAGGCCAGGGCAAGGCCTGCCGCCGTCAGGGCCGCCGAGGCCGCGAGGGCGGCGCCGGGGGCGATGCGGCCGGAGGGCAGTGGGCGGTGGGGGCGTTCGGCGGCGTCCTCGACCCGGTCGGCCCAGTCGTTGAGGGCCATCCCCGCCTCGTACAGGCAGAGCGAGGCGCCGATCGCGCAGAGCGTGCCCCGGCCGGGGCGGACCCCGGCCGCCGCAGCGCCCGCGAGGGCGTCTCCGGGCACCGAGAACAGTGCCGATACGCGGAGGAGTTCCGCCCAGGCCTGTGCCCGGCCGGTACGCCGCCGGGTCATCGGGCGTTCCCCGTACCCGCGTCCTCCGTACCCGCGGCCTGCGCACCCGTGTCCTCCGTCCCCGCGGCCAGCGCACCCGTATCGCCCGCACCCGAGTCGTCCGCCCCACCCGGGCGGTCGCCCAGGGTGCGGCCGAAGGTCAGCAGGCGGTCGTACTGGTCCGCGAGTGAGGCCGGTGGGGTGCCTTCGGGGTCCTTGAAGTAGAAGGCCAGGTCCTCCAACGGCCCCGTGAGGCCCTTCTCGTGGGCGCGGGCCGTGAGGCGTGCCAGGTCGAGGACGAGGGGGGCCGCGAGGGCGGAGTCGCAGCCCTGCCAGAGGGTCTGGAGGATCATGCGGGTGCCGAGGAAGCCGTCGAAGGCGATGTGGTCCCAGGCGGTCTTCCACTCCCCCATCGCGGGGACGTCGTCGATGTGGACCTGGCCTTCGACGCCGTGGCCGAGGGTGTCGGTGAGGACGCGTTCCTTGCCGGCGTTCTTGGCGGCCGCGGCCGCCGGGTCGGCGAGGGCGGCTCCGTCGCCGCCGCCGAGGAGGTTGCTGCCGGACCAGGCGCGTACGGTCAGGGCGCGCTGGCGGAACATCGGGGCGAGTACGGCGCGGAGCAGGGTCTGGCCGGTCTTGCCGTCGCGGCCCGCGTGCGGCAGCCGGCTCGCGGCGAGCGGGGCGGCGAGGGCCGGGTGGCGCAGGCCGGTGGACGGGGTGAAGTTGATGTACGGGCATCCGGCGCGCAGTGCGGCGGCGGCGTACAGGGTGCTGGGTGGGAGCCCGACGCCCCCCGACGCCGGCTCCGTGGATGCCACATTGACGACCACGACGCGGTCCAGGCCAATACGTCGGCGGAAGTCCGTCAGGTCGTGGGTGAAGGCGGTGATGAGTTGTTCGTCGGTGCGGGTGTCGCCGGGCGCGGGGCCGCCGGGGCGGATCTCGTGGTCGGCGACCTCGAGCTCGCGGGTGACGGTCCGGGCGAGGCCGTACGGGAGGACTCCGGCGGTGGTGAGTTGTTCGGCGCGTTTGGGGAGCGGGCAGTCGGTGGTGTCGTGTCCGCCGAAGACGAGGGAGGCGAGTGGGGGCAGGCCGGCGTCGGCGAGTTCGGGGGTTTCGGTGGCCATGCCGGTGGGTGGGTGGAGTCCGGCGACGAGGGCGGCGCAGCCGACCATGGTGGTGGTGGCGACGGAGCCTCTCGCGCCTATGAGCCAGATTCCGGTGCGGGGTGCGTGGGTCATGGCGTCGGCCTCCCTGCTCGTCCAAGCGGAATGAGGGGTGGGGGTGGTGACGG
>NZ_LIPQ01000692.1 GCF_001418135.1 Streptomyces aureus | reverse complement strand
TACGTCATGCGCGGGGTGGGCCCCCGCCCACCCCGCGCATGACGTACCGGTGTTGCAGCGTTACGTGAACACGCTCATGCAGGCGACGGGGGACGGCGCTGACGGCCGTCCTCGACGCTGGACCGAAAGATCATGATTTGTCGCCTGGTGTCCGAGCTGTGAAGCATGGTCAATCTAGAGCATCGGGGCCCGCCTGGAGAGGGGGATGTATGCAATTTGTGCTGAACCTTTGAAGGTTGAGTCACCGAAGAGTGACTGCCCGCAGCCGTGTTGACGGTGGAGACACACCGGGTGACCTGTGACGACGGGATTTACCAGGGCCGCCGCAACCTCCGGATCCGAGCCGATCCGAAGGTTCCGGTCGGGTCAGTCTTGGCTTGTTCTTTAGCCTGTGCGCGCCTAAGTGCCCCTGCGCTCCCCTCTGTTGAGTCGAGCGCCGTCCGCTCGCAGGTTTCACCGCCCGGGGGCGCGCGCCCCCGGCCTCGGTGTCAGCCGAGGCGGACCGTGATCCTCTGGGGTGCGCCGGCCTGGCCGGTGAGGTCGCCGAACGTGAGCTTCAGCGACGAGCCGGTCGTGGCGGCGGTGACCGTGGCGGGCGTGGAGAGCACCTTGGCCACCCTGCGGTTCCAGACGATGTCCAACGAGGTGGCCTGTCGCGCGGGGTCCGAGACGACGAGGGTCGCCGTGCCGTTGCGGTGCTCCCGTACGAGCACGGAGGCGGGGGCGCTCGCCCGGAGCCTCTCGACGGTGCCCGCGCTCCAGAAGTTCACCGCGGTCAGGCCCAGCTTCGGCACGCGAACGCCCTGCTGCGCTCCGGAGTTGGCGAGGATCCGCAGCCATCCCCGGTCGTGGGCACGGTGGGCGGTGGCGCCGGCGCTCGCTCCCGGCAGCAGGACGTAGGCGTAGTCGCCGCCGGCCGGATCGACGCCGTGGTCGGTGAAGAGCGTCAGGTATCGGCGGGTGATCGGGTCGGGGGATCCGCCGGTGTTGATGTCCCGCCAGGACCCGGTGCGCTCCTCGCGTACCGCGCCGAGCTTCGCGCCGTCGGGGAAGACGTAGCCCGCCTGCCCGGCGACATGGGCCCACCGGGCGTCGTCGAAGGTGGCCGTCCAGCCCTGGGTCACCGGCTGAGGCCGGCCGTCGACCGTGAGCACCGGGGCACCCGTGGTGCCGAGGGCGCGGTTGTCGAAGGTCGTCTCGACGGCGTGCCCGTCCGCGGCGGTGATGCCGGCGCCGAGGCAGACGACGGAGTCGTCGAGGCAGAACCAGGACTTCCTGGCGTCCAGGGTGCTGGACAGCCCCTTGAGGTGCTGGCCGACGGCGGCGTACTCGCCGTCGGTCGTGCCGCCGACCCAGGCCGCGTTCGGCATGGGCTGCCCCCAGTTGCCG
>NZ_LIPQ01000691.1 GCF_001418135.1 Streptomyces aureus | reverse complement strand
GCGGGGGCGCGGGGTGCCGGTCGTGGTGAGGGTGGTGGTCATGGTGGGCCTGCCCCTGTGGTCGCGTCACCGAGAGATACCGGTCGGTAACTTTCCGTTGGGGATCTTGTACGGGTGGGCTCGGAGAGGCCGCAAGGAGCCCGCCGCCGCTCGGCGGCTCGACATCGGAATCACCTATCCGGGTGACGCGGAAGAAAATCGGCTCCCGGGGGTCCTGAGAAGGGCCTCCCTGAGTGGACGTACGCCGACTCCGGCCGGCCACCCCGAAGGGGGACTCCGCACGTATCCTGAGGGCCTCTCCGTCTACGAAAGCGGCCAGCCATGCGCGTGTACGTCCCCCTGACCCTCCCCGGTCTCGCACAGGCGCACAAGGCGGGCGAGCTGGGCCCCGGTCCGCTGACCGCCTACGCCGTCACCCCCGCCCTGCGCGAGTGGTACGTCTCCGACGACATCGAGGAGCTGGAGTACGCGGCGCTTAACCGGGCCGCGTCCGCCTCCCTGCGGCTGCTCGCCGGGGACCCCGAGGCGCCCCGGCGCCGGATCGTCGTCGCCGTCGACGTCGCCGACAAGGACGCGGCCACGGACCCCGACGGGCCGCTGACCGTGAGCTCCATCGGCGAGGTCCGGATCGCCGGGCCCGTACGGCTCGCCAAGGCGGCGGCCGTGCACGCCGACGCGGACGACGCGGAGGCGGACGTGACGGCGGCGGCGGACGCGCTGGGCGCGGCGGACCAGGGGGACGACGACGCGCAGTTCGTCGTCGACGGGGCCGAGGACCACGAGCTGCTGTGGTTCGGGGTGCAGGAGATTCCCGGGCTGCTGGGCTGACGGCATCCTGGTCCGTCCTCCTGTCGATCCCCTCGGATCGTTTGGTCCCTGCCCGAATCTTGAGTGTCCGAGTGGCCGGGTACCGTCTTTCCATGGGGAAGCACGACGGCTTGCGCGGCAAGCATCTGGTCTGGGACTGGAACGGCACACTGCTCGACGACATCAGTGCGGTCATCGGGGCGACGAACGCCGCCTTCGCCGAACTCGGGCTCGAAGAGATCACTCTGGAGCGGTACCGCGAGTTGTACACGGTGCCGGTGCCCAAGTTCTACGAGAGGCTCATGGGGCGACTGCCCACCGACGCGGAGTGGACCGTCATGGACGGCGCCTTCCACCGGCACTACTGGGCACGGGCCGAGGACTGCGGGCTGACGCTCGGCGCCGCGGAGCTGCTCGCGGCGCGGCAGGCGGCCGGATTGACGCAGTCCCTGCTGTCCCTCGCACCGCACACGGAGTTGATACCGCTGGTGCGGAGGCACGGGATCGCGGAGCGGTTCCTGCGGATGGACGGGCGGGTCGGCGCGTCCACGGACGGGAAGTCGGGGCACATGGTGCGGCACCTGGCCGCGCTGGGGGATGTGCCGGCGGATCGGGTCGTGGTCATCGGCGACGCCGCGGACGACGCTGTGGCGGCGGCGCATGTCGGGGCGCGGGCGGTGCTCTACACCGGGGGATCGCACAGTCGGGCTTCGCTGGAGCGGGTGGGGGTGCCGGTCGTGGACTCGCTCGCGGAAGCGGTTGCCGTGGCGGAGGAGCTGGTCTGACGGGGGCCGTCCGGTGGGGGGCGGGTGCCGCGGCCGG
>NZ_LIPQ01000690.1 GCF_001418135.1 Streptomyces aureus | reverse complement strand
GATGTCGGCCCCGGCGGCGCGGGCCGCGTCCGCGAGGGCGTCGGTGAGGGCTCCCATGCCGCCGACGGGTACGTCCCAGTCGCCGGTGCCGCCGCCGATGACGTGGTAGAGGAAGCAGCGGTTCTGAAGGAGCGTCGGGTCGTGGGCGTCGGAGAAGGTGCCGATGAGGGCGTCGGTGAGGACGACGCCGCGGACGAGGTCGTCGGCGAACTCCCGCTCGACGGTGACGCCCAGGGGTTCCTCGAAGAGCATCCGCCAGGTGGCGGCGTCGTCCACGCGGGCGCGCAGCGCGGCGCGGGTGGGGAGGGGCTCGGTGAGGGTGGGGAAGATCCGGCGGGCGGCGCGGCCGGTGCGCTCGTAGAAGGCCTGCCAGGCCTCGTACTCGCGGTCGGAACCGGTGAGTTCGGCGAAGGAGGCGCGGGTGCGGGCGGTGCCGCCGCCGACGAGCAGGCCGCCGTCGCCCTTCGGGGTGTACGAGGAGATGGACCGTTTCCGTACGGCGAACCGCAGCTTGAGATCGCGCACGATCTTCTCTGGAAGGAGCGAGACGAGGTACGAGTACCGGGACAGGCGCGCGTCGACCCCGGCGAACGGCCGGGTGGACACGGCCGCCCCGCCGGTGGAGCCGAGCCGCTCCAGGACGAGCACGGAGCGCCCGGCACGGGCGAGGTAGGCGGCGGCGACGAGGCCGTTGTGTCCTCCGCCGACGACGACGGCGTCGTACGAGCGGGAGGCGGGCCGGGCGTCCGGAAACGGGTCGGGGGCAGTCATGGCTCATGCTCACACGGAGACGACGGCCGGGGAAGAGGACGCATCGGCGGGCCGGCGGACGCCGGGCCCGCGGAATCTCGCCTGCCGCGGGGCGCGCCTCCCGCGGACGGCCGGGCCCGTCGTCGGCGCCGAGGGGGTGTCGAAGCGGCGGCGGTCCAGGTCGGCTCAGGCCTGACGCGGCGGCGATCCAGGACGGCTCAAGCCTGACGCGGCGGCGACCCAGGACGGCTCAAGCCTGACGCGCAGCGGCGACCCAGGACGGCTCAAGCCTGACGCGGCGGCCCCGTCCTCTCAGCTCCGCGGCGGTGCGGTGGCCGCTCGCAAGAGGAGGGCGGCGGCCTCGGCGTGGCGGCCCAGGCGCTCCAGGCAGTGGGCCTCGTCGTCCAGGGCCGCGAGGGTGTCGGGGTGGGCGGGGCCGAGGAGCCGGGTGCGGGCGGCGGCGACCGCGCCGTGCGAGGCGAGTGCCTCCTCCCAGCGGCCGAGGCGGCCGAGGGCGACGGCGGTCTCCCGGCGGCTCAGGAGCGTGTCCGGGTGGTCCGGCCCGAGCACCCGCTCGCGGTCCGCGTGGACGCTCTCGGACTCGGCGAGCGCCTCGGGCCAGCGGCCGAGGCGGCCGAGGTTGACCGCCAGGGCATGGCGGGCGCGGAGGGTCTCGGGGCCGTCGGCGCCCTGTGCGCGGGTGCGCGCGGCGACGAGGTCGCGGCAGACGCCCAGCGCGTCCGCGGCCTGCCCGAGCCGGCCGAGGAAGACTCCGGTCTCGTAGCGGGCGGCGAGGGTGTCGGGGTGGTCCGGGCCGAGGGCGGCGGCACGTGCGTCGGCGACCGCGCGGTACTGGGCGAGGGCCTCGTCGCCCCGCCCCAACCGCCCGAGCGTGTACGCCACTTCGCGCCGGGTCACCAGCGTGTCGGGATGGTCCTCGCCGAGGAGCCGGGCCCGTGCCTCCGCCACCTCGTGCGCCGTGCGGTACGACTCCTCGAAGCGGCCCAGGCGGCCGAGCGTGAAGGCGAGGTTGTGGCGACAGCGCAGGGTGTCCGGGTGGTCGGGGCCCACGGTGCGCTCGCGTGCGGCGAGCACGCCGACGTACACCTCGTACGCCTCGGGGTGCCGTCCCAGGCGGCCGAGCGCGTACGCCCGCTCCTGCCGGGCCGCGAGGGTGTCGGGGTGG
>NZ_LIPQ01000069.1 GCF_001418135.1 Streptomyces aureus | reverse complement strand
AAGCCGGGCACGAAGGGCGTGAGTCCCGCGGTCAGGACGAGCACGCTCGCGGGAAGTCTGCGCCGCACGAGGGACAGCAGGGCAGACCCGGCGGCGAGGGATGGGTGCTCGGCGTCGTCGCCGCCGGGTCTGCCCTGCTGTCCCTCGTGCGGCGCAGACTTCCCGCGAGCGTGCTCGTCCTGACCGCGGGACTCACGCCCTTCGTGCCCGGCTTCGGGCCCCTGCTGCTCGTCGTCGGCTGGTCCTCCGGCCGGTACATCGCGGGGGCGGGCCGCGCCCTCGCCGCGTTCATCGCCGCCTTCGTCCTGAACGTCGGGGGGAGTCTCGTGGGGCCCTGGGAGGGGGGCCGGCTGCTCACCATCGCCCTCACGGCGACCCTCTACTACCTGGGCACCACGCTGGCCCCCGGGCTCGCCCACCGCTACTGGACCCAGCGGCGGACCCTGCTGCACGCGCTCCAGGAGCGCAACGCCCAGCTGCTGCGGGAGCGGACCATGGTGGTCTGGCAGGCGCGGCTGCGGGAGCGGCAGCGGATCGCCCAGGACATGCACGACAGCCTCGGGCACCAACTGGCCCTGATAGCCGTGCACACCGGAGCCCTGGAGGTGGACCGGGAGCTGAGCGAGCGCCAGCGCGAGGTCGTCGGCGTCCTGCGGAACGCGTCGGTGACCGCGATGCACGAGCTGCGGGAGGTCGTCGGGATCCTCCGCGACGGGATCGAGGCCGCCGACGGTTCGGCGGCGGCGTCCGGGCGGACCGGGGACGAGACGGGCCGCGCGGCGCGGGGGATCGCGGGCATCGAGGGACTCGTGGAGGCGGCGCGCACGGCCGGCACCTCGGTCGGCCTGAGACGGTCGGGGGAGGAGCGGTCGCTGGCTCCGGCCGCCGACCACGCCGCGTACCGGATCGTGCAGGAGGCCCTCACCAACGCCTACAAGTACGCGCCGGGGGCGGCGATCGGCGTCGACCTGCGGTACGAGCCGGACACCTTCGTCGTCGAGGTCCTCAACGAGAAGCCCACGGACGCGCCCGCGGAGGACGTGGTGAGCGGCGGGCAGGGGCTCACCGGTCTCGCCGAACGGGCCCGGTTGGTGGGCGGCATGTGCCATGCGGGTCCGGCCGACGGCGGCGGGTTCCGGGTGGCCGGGATGCTGCCCTACGGGGCGGCGCCCCTCGCGGAAGCGGCGCCTTTGGTCGATGCGGCCGACGACTTCCGGCAGCAGACCACGAAGCCGCTGGTGGGTGATGGTCGTCCGGTCGTGGTCGGACCGGCCGACTGGACATTCACGGAGCGGGAGCTGGCCATGGCGGTGCGTGGGGGAAGAGGCAGAAGCACGGGCGGTTCGGTCGCGCTGGGCTGCGGGATCGCGTTCGCGGCGCTCGTCCTGCTCGTGGTGGCGGCGGGCTTCGGTCTCTACTTCCTGATGGGATCGGTGAAGGAGGGAATGATCGAGCCCGCGCAGTACGACGCGGTGAAGGTCGGTGCGCCGGAGAAGGAGGTCCGCGGCCAACTCCCGTCCGGCGACACGATCGCCACGGCCGGCCTCAGCGGCAAGGGACCGGCACAGCCGGAGGGCGCCGACTGTCTGGTGCTGATGTCCTCGGAGTTGAGCGACACCTTCGAGAAGGAGCCCGTTTTCCGGTTCTGCTTCAAGGACGGCAAGCTGATCGAGAAGAAGTCGTACGAGGTCGAGGCGCGCTAGCGCCGACCCGCCCGTACCGGAGCCGTGGGGAGTAGCTGTGGCAGGGCAGCCCATCAGGGTGGTGATCGCCGACGACGAGCCGCTGATCAGGGCCGGGATCCGGATGATCCTCACCTCCGACCCGGAGATCGAGGTCGTCGCCGAGGCCGCCAACGGCCGGCAGGCGGTCGAGGCGACGCGGGCGCATGCCGCCGATGTGGTTCTGCTCGACATCCAGATGCCGGTGCTCGACGGCCTCTCCGCGCTGCCGGAGCTGCGCCGGGCGGCGCCGGCGGCCCGGGTGATCGTCCTGACGACGTTCGGGGAGCGGGACAACGTCCTGCGGACCCTGGAGCACGGGGGCGCCGGGTTCCTGCTGAAGGACACGGCGCCCGCGGAGCTGATCCGAGCGGTACGGGCTGCCGCTGCGGGTGACGCGTATCTGTCACCAGCGGCGACCCGGCATGTCGTGGAGCGGCTCGCCAGGGGCCGGGAGGCGGCCCGTGCCGAGGAGGCGCGGGGGCGGGTCGCGGGCCTGAGCGAGAAGGAGCGCGATGTGCTGGCGCTGCTCGGCGAAGGGCTGTCCAACGCGGACGCGGGGAAGCGGCTGCACATGAGCGAGGCCACGGTGAAGACGTATGTGAGCCGGATCCTCGCCAAGCTGGACTGCGAGAACCGGGTCCAGGCGGCACTGCTCGCACGGGACGCGGGGCTGTAGCGGGGCCGTGGGGGCGGGCAGCCCCGCTACAGCCCCGCGTC
>NZ_LIPQ01000689.1 GCF_001418135.1 Streptomyces aureus | reverse complement strand
CCGCGGGGCTGTTCTTTGGGGGGATGGGGGTGGCGGTGGCCGACTCGTCTTGGCGCGAGTTGGTTATGGAAACGCCGGGGGTTGCGTTCAAGGGCAAGTACCAGTGGCAGCCGACGACCAAGGTGCCGAGCGGACTTCACGTGAAGGGCCAGCTGCGGGACGGCAACAAAGACGACGGTCACAACGTCTACCTGCGCACCAAAGTCGAAGGCTACGCATGGGGCCACCTCAAGGGCTCTCAGGGGAAGAGCATTACGGTCGACAAGGTCTTCTTCGACGGCGCGGTTCTGAAGACCAAGGAAGTGCGGCTTCACGCGTGCATCGACCGTGGGTCCCTGCGCCCTGATTACTGCTCACCGGAGCGGCTGTTCTGGCGGAGGTAGTCAACGGTTCGGGGGAGCCGCCCAAGTGCGGCTCCCCACCCCCCAGGGAGCACATCACGATGGACGTCATTCTCCGCGCTGAGGGCGTGGATCTCTTCTACGGCATCGAGCAAGCCGTCAGCGGTGCTGATTTCACACTCAAGCGTGGCGAAGTGGCCGCCATCATGGGCAGTAGCGGGTCGGGTAAGTCTTCGCTGCTGTACTGCCTCGCGGGGGTACTGCCACCGACGAACGGCACAGTGACCTTCGACGGCGTCCAGCTCGCCACCCTTCCCGACGGGGAGTTGAGCGCCTTACGGCGAACGCGCCTCGGGTTCGTCTTTCAGTACGGGGAGCTTCTGCCCGAACTGACCGTCGAGGAGAACGCAGCCCTTCCCCTTCGGCTCGCCGGCATCAGCAAGGTGCACGCCCACGCTGTGGCCGCGCAGGTACTGGGCCGACTCGGGATGGGTGATCTGTTGCGACGTAGGACCTCGAAGTTGTCCGGGGGCCAGAGTCAGCGTGTGGCGGTCGCACGCGCTCTCGTCCACCGGCCTGACGTGGTGTTCGCGGATGAGCCGACCGGGGCACTCGACAGTGCCAACGCGGCTGCCGTGCTAGATGAGTTCCTTCAACTGGCTCGGAGGCAGAAGACGGCCGTGATCATCGTGACGCACGACAGCGACGTGGCCGCGAGGGCCGACACTCAGTACACGATGTCGGACGGCGTCCTGGCCCAGCAGGTGACTGTGTGAACGCATTCGCCCTCGGGATGCGTCTGCTTTGGGGCAGCGGGCGTCGGGGGCGGGTGCGCTTCCTCCTGATGGCGCTCGGCTCGGCACTCGGAGTGGCGTGCCTAGCCGCCGTCCTCGCCATTCCATCGATCCTCATGGCCCACGACGCTCGCACGGCAGCCCGTGAGCCGCGTCCAGGCACCAGCAACGTCTTGTTCCAGGAATTCAGGGACCCGTACGGGTCACAGCCACTCCATCGAGTCTTCGTCGCACAGACGAGACCCGGGCCTACGCCGGTGCCGCCGGGAATCGAAAAGCTCCCTGGCGCCGGTGAGGCGATCGTTTCTCCGAAGCTCGGTGAGATTCTCGCTGCCAATCCACGGACGGCCAGCCTTGTCCCCGGTCGCGTCACCGGAACTATCGCGCCGCAGGGACTGGGGGCCAGCGACGACCTTTACGCATACATCGGCACCACTCCAGCCGAGCTGACCGAGGCAGAAGAGCTCGGCGCCTTCGGCACTGGCCGAACCTGGCGGGAGATCGTCGACCCGTCAACCCTCACGATCTTGCGTTTCACTCTCGGGTGCATCGTGCTGCTACCGCTCGTCATCTTCCTCTCTGTCTGCGCCCGACTCTCCGGAGAATCGCGTGCCCGGCGGCTCGCCGCCCTCCGACTCGTCGGGCTCAGCATGAAGGACACCCTGCGGGTAAATGCCGGGGAGAGTGTCGCCGCCGCGTCAGTCGGGGCCGTGATCGGGGTTGTGGGATATCTCGGGGTCAACGAGATGATGGCCCGGGTCGGACTTCCAGGCTTGCACTGGTATCCGGCGGACGGCCGACCCTCTGGGCCGACCCTTGCCATGTGCCTGCTGGGATGCCCGGCGCTCGCATGGTCCGTAGGGCAGTTCAGCGCACGGCGGGCTGCCATGTCTCCCATCAGCGTGCGACGAACCGGGGACCGCAAGCCTCCGAGGAAGTTCGGGACACTGCTCCTGGTTCCAGGGCTGGGCATCATCGGCGGGTACTGCGTGCTCAGCGTCATGGGGCGGGACCCCTCCGGGGGATCGGCCAGTTCTCTGCTGGTGCCTGGTGCCGTTTTGTTGACCGGTGCCGGGCTCGTCTTCGGGCTGGCACCCATCACGGCGTGGCTGGCGCGGCGGCTGGCCGGTGCGGTGAACTCTCTCCCAGTGGCCTTGGCAATGCGGCGGACCGAGGTTGACCCTGGGTCCTCGCTGAGAGTGGTCACCGGGCTCGTGCTGCTGGTTTTCGGCGCCTCGCTGACGCAGGGAGTACTCGTCGAAATTGACCAGGTCAGTCGGCGGACGGCTCCCCTCCAGGAGTACAAGATCAGCTTGGACAAACTCACGCCGCCTCAGCGGAAGGCACTCTCGAACGTCCCGGGTGTGCGGACGCAGGTGGTCTCGTACAGCTCCTGGGATCCGCTGGATGGCACCGACGTGCCCCGTGCCGACCTCGTAATCTCCACCTGCGCGCAGCTCGCCTCGTCCACAGAGCGCTCCACAGGCTGCGTGGACGGCAAGATCATGCAACTGCGCAATGACCACTCGCCCTTGGAGTACGACCCGAAAGCGGGAGAGCGCTACCCGTTTGCGTTGAAGGACGGCCGCAAGGCCACATTCACCGTGCCCCGGGAGAAGGTGAACGTGAGTCCCTGGGATGTCTCCGTCTTCGCTTCAGGCACCCTGCTCGTCCCTCCTGGCCTCCTCCCGGCCCCCCTCGCCGATTCCGCCGGCACCCTAACCCTCGTCAGTGACTCCGACCCCGCCACCATCCGTTCCGTTCTCGACGGCATCGGGGCCATCGCGCCCACCTCCCCCGTCGAGCCCGTCGGGATCGTCATCGACTCGCTCGCTCAGCTCGCCGTCATTCGGAGTCTGCTTGGCGTCGGGATGGTGCTCGGGCTTGTCATCGGGGTGGCCGCGTTCGTTGTGTCTGTGGCCGATCGGGCCATGGAGCGGCGGGGGCAGGTGACCGCGCTCGCG
>NZ_LIPQ01000688.1:874-1270 GCF_001418135.1 Streptomyces aureus | reverse complement strand
ACCCCACACCACCCGCCCCAACCATTGACAGGTTCATCTCACTCTCACCATTCTTGAGAGCGCTCTCAAGCCACCCAGGACTCAAAAGCCCCCATCCACCCACGGATTCCCCCCACACGGAGTCCCCACCTCCGAGGAGCCCCACGTGTCCGCACACCGCAGGCGCAGGCACAGCCGCGCCGCACTCGTGACCCTGGCCGCCGCCGCGTTGACCGGCACCGTCGTCACCGTCGCCGGCCCGTCCGACACCGTCGAAGCCGCCGTCCCCGCGACCATTCCGCTCACCTTCACGAACAACTCCGGCCGCGGCGAACAGGTCTACGTCTACAACCTCGGCACCGAGCTCTCGACGGGCCGGCAGGGCTGGGCCGACGCGAACGGCACCTTCCACCCCTG
>NZ_LIPQ01000688.1:217-836 GCF_001418135.1 Streptomyces aureus | reverse complement strand
GCCGGATCTACTTCAGCTACGGACAGAAGCTGGTCTTCAAGGTGGCGACGGGCGGCCTCGTGCAGCCCGCGGTCCAGAACCCGAGCGACCCCAACAGGAACATCCTCTTCAACTGGTCCGAGTACACGCTCAACGACGCGGGCCTCTGGATCAACAGCACCCAGGTCGACATGGTCTCCGCGCCCTACGCCGTCGGNNCTGGCCCCGGGGCACGGCATCGAGGCCGGCGCACTGCCCTCAGGGGTGATGAACGACTACATCAACCGCGTCTGGACCAAGTACTCCTCCTCGACGCTGACCGTGACGCCGTTCGCGAACCAGCCCTCCGTGAAGTACTTCGGCCGGGTCTCCGGAAACGTCATGAACTTCACCAACACGTCCGGGGCCGTCGTCACCTCGTTCCAGAAGCCCGACTCCGACAGCGTCTTCGGCTGCTACAAGCACCTCGACGCCCCCAACGACCAGGTGCGCGGCCCCATCTCCCGTACGCTCTGCGCGGGTTACAACCGCTCCACCCTGCTGACGAACCCGAACCAGCCGGACACGTCCTCGGCGGACTTCTACAAGGACGCGGTGACCAACCACTACTCCCGCAAGATCCATGCCCAGATGGCCGACG
>NZ_LIPQ01000688.1:0-147 GCF_001418135.1 Streptomyces aureus | reverse complement strand
GGACGGCAGGGGCGATCACGCGGCGAGGGAGGCGTTCAGCCAGTCGCGGTAGTGGGTGGAGGCCAGGCGCGCGCCCGGACCGGGGGTGAGGACGTCGCCGCGGACGGCCGCGAACATGCCCGCCCGGTCGTCGACGACGACGGGGCG
>NZ_LIPQ01000687.1 GCF_001418135.1 Streptomyces aureus | reverse complement strand
CGGGGTGGGGGCTCCGGGGGAGCGTCATGGCCGCCGCCCCCTCGGTCCTCCGGCGGCGTGTTCAACGTGGGTGCCCCGTCGAAGCCGTGGAGCGGCGGCGGGAACGAGGCGCCCTCCCGGTGCCGGACGTGGATCCGGCACCGGGCACCGGGCGCGGCGCACCGCGCGCTCGGTGGTCTGGGGGTCCGGGGCGGACGCGTCCCCGGAGAGGTCGGTGCGTCCGCCGTCGCGCACGACGTGGATCCCGCCGCGGCACTCCCGGGCACGCGAGCCGGGGTACCGCGACGGGACGTGGGGGGCGTCGGCTCCGGCCGCGATCGCGATCGCGCGGGCCGACGGACGGGAGAGGCTGTTCCGGGCGACGCGGGCCGTCGTGGCCGGAGGGAACGGCCGGCGGGGGAGAGGCCGGTGGTGGAGCGGTGTGCGCCCGCGTGCGGCCGCCATCACGCCTCGCCTCCTCGACGAAGGGCACGGGGCGCGGGGCGCACGGGCGTGCGGGGGACGAGTGCGGGCTGTGGGCGGCGGTCACGGGCACGGGACCGGCACGGTCGGCGAGGTTCGGAGGCGCCGGCAGGCGCGGGTTCGCGGGCGCCCGCTGGTGCGGGTTCGGACGACCCGGCAGGTCCGTCGGAGCCCCGGCTTCGCCGCGCGGTGCGCGTACGGGTGTGGGCCGTGCGGGCGCGCCGCCGACGGGCCGATCCGCGCGGCCTGCACGCCCGGCTCCGGGGCGGCGGGGCGGCGGCGGTGATCCGGTCGGCCGCCCGGCGTGCCGGGTGGGCGGTCGGGCGGTGCGCGGGGCGGCAGAGCGTGCGGCGCCGGGCGTCGGCGAGCGGCCAGTCGGTCATCCGCCGCAGTGGATGCGGTGCGGATGCCACCGGCGCCCGGTCGAACTGGTTGGAGGTCACGACGTGCCTCTTCCGGCAACCGACCCTGCCGAGGGTCTGTCCTGAAATAGTGCTCTTTCCAGCGTTAGCACCCTTACGGGCGATTCGTCAACCGGAGGAAGGGCGGGCGGCGCGCGGGCGCCGCCGGTGCGCCAGCCGCGACAGGGCGTTGTGCGGCCGCTCGTCGAGGAGCGTGCCGAGGATCCGGGTGCCGTCGCGGATCGTGCGGAGGTGCACCGGCTCGTGGAGGCGCGGCCGTTCGCGACTGGGCACCTCGGCGACGCGCAGGCCGTAGTGCAGGGCGTGCGTGACCAGTTCGGCCCCCAGCTCGACGCCGTCCTCGCGCAGGTCGAGGAGGTCCACGAAAGACCGCCGGAACGCACAGAACCCGTACCAGAGATCGGTCAGGTGCTGGCCGTACATCCGGTGCGCGACCCGCAGCAGCGCGCGATGTCCGAGCCGTCGTGAGAGCGGATAGTCGGCGAAATCCCCGCCCGCGATGAAGCGCGATCCCTTGACGAAGTCGTAACCGCTTTCCAGGTAGTGCAGATAGTGCGGGATCTCGTGCGGCGACATGCTGCCGTCGGCGTTCATCAGCACGACCAGATCACCGGTCGCGGCGAGCAGGCCCGCGTGCGGAATGTCGCCGCGCGAGGAGTCCCAGGACCCGAGCCCGCGCACGGTGAGCCCCTTGCGCGCCCGCCGTTCGCCGGGCGGGCCGCCGACCAGGACCACGTCCCCCACGCTCGACGGCACTTGATCGAGGAGCAGATCGAGCGCCGGCCGCGGGTCCCCCTCGCCGGGGCGGACCGTGAGGACGAGACTCACCGTGCGCGTGCCGGAATCGGGTGCGCGGTCGGTCGAACGGCGCAGGGGATGCGAATCGCTACTCATGGGTACGGCCTTCCGCGCGGAAAACCCGCGTACTTCAGGATCCTGCGCCGGAGACGATGCCGTCAAGAAATGGGGAAGGGTATGCGGACCGCCAGGAAAGTATTCTCCTCCCTCTGCACAGGAATTCGATCAGGCATACAATCCCGTCATGGCAGGGCGAATTGAGGACTACGCCCTCGTCGGTGACCTGGAGACCGCGGCGCTCGTGGGGACCGACGGGTCCGTCGACTGGTGGTGCGCGCCGCGCTTCGACTCGCCCGCGTGCTTGGCGGCCCTGCTCGGCGACCCTGGGCACGGCCGCTGGCTCATCGCACCCGTCGGCACGACCCGTTGCACGCGCAGGAGTTACCGGGGCGACACCCTCGTCCTCGACACCGTCTGGGAATCCCTCACCGGAACCGTCCGCGTCACCGACTTCATGCCCCCGCGCTCCCCGAGCGAGGACGCCCCGCGCATCGTCCGCGTGGTCGAGGGAGTCGCCGGACGGGTCGACGTACGCAGCGAGTTGAGGGTCAGCTTCAACCACGGCAGCATCGTGCCCTGGATCCGCTCGGTGGACCGCCGCACCGTCGCCTGGGTCGCCGGACCCGACGCCGCGTACCTCTCCTGCGAGCCCGGCGTCGAGCCCGTCGTCTCCCCGGACCGCACCACCGTCGACTTCACCGTCACCGCCGGCCGCCGCGTCTCCTTCGTCCTCGGCTGGCGCCCCTCGCACACCCCCGCGC
>NZ_LIPQ01000686.1 GCF_001418135.1 Streptomyces aureus | reverse complement strand
CCGCACGGACGGCGGTACGGGTCCCCGTACCGCCGTCCGTGCGGGCGTCCGTACGGGTGCGGGCTGCCGGGGCGGCGCCGGGTGTCCGTGGGGCGGTCGGCGTACCGGATCCGGAGGCCGCGCTGGTGAGGGAGGTGGTCATCGGCTCAGCCCTTCCGCATGCCACGCAGCTGGACCGCGTAGGCGATGATCGCGGTGAGGACACCCATCACGATCGCCACGGTCGCCGCGTAGTTGTGCTGCTGACCCGAGAAGGACAGCGAGTAGGTGTAGAGGTTGGGGGTGAAGTCGCTGGTGATCGCGTTGGGGGCGAGCTTCTGCAGGATGCTCGGCTCGTTGAACAGCTGGAAGCTGCCGATGATCGAGAAGATGGTGGCGATGACGAGCGCGCTGCGGATCGCGGGCAGCTTGATCGAGGTGACGACCCGCCACTCGCCGGCGCCGTCGATGGCCGCGGCCTCGTAGAGCGAGCGGGGCACGACCTTGAGCGCGGCGTAGAAGATCAGCATGTTGTAGCCGACGAACTCCCAGGTCACGATGTTGCCGATGGAGGCGAGGACCAGGGCGGGGGAGAGCGGGTCCGGCAGGGAGATCCCGAACGCGTCGTTGACGTTCCCGACGAGGCCGAACCGCGTGCCGTACATGAAGCCCCAGATGAGGCTGGCGACGACGGCGGGCACGGCGTAGGGGAGGAAGATCGAGACGCGGAAGAAGGTCCTGCCGTAGAGCCGGCCGCTGTCGATCGCGAGGGCGACGAGCAGGGCGATTCCCAGCATGACGGGCACCTGGACCAGGAGGAAGAGGCCGACCCGGGTCAGCCCTTCCCAGAAGCGGGGGTCGGTGAGCGCCTTGCCGTAGTTGTCGAGGCCGACGAAGGAGGTGCCACCGATGAGCCGGTCCTGGAAGAGGCTCAGGTACAGCGCGTATCCGATCGGCGCGAGGAAGACGAGGCCGAAGACCGCGACGAACGGGCCGGCGAACCCCCAGCCCACGAGGGCCTCCTTACGGAGACGGAAGCGCGCTCGTGGGCGGGGCGGTGGTGCTGCCGTAGCGCGCGTCGACAGGAGCGTCATGGCGGGGTTCCTTGCGTCGGTGACCGAGCGGGTCCGGAGGCGGGGAGTGGAGCTGGGCGGGAGGGGTGTGGAGGAGGGGCGTGAGG
>NZ_LIPQ01000685.1 GCF_001418135.1 Streptomyces aureus | reverse complement strand
GCCCCCGGTGCGCCCGGCGCCCCCGGCGTCCCTGGTACGCCCGGCGCCCCCGGTACGTCCGGCGCCGGCCGCGTTCGCCGTGGTTCCGGACCGCCGGGGGAGCTTCCAGCAGCCGAGTATCTCGTCGGTCGTGGTGATCGAGGCGACGAGCGCGAGGGTGTGACGGATCATCGCGGGGGTGTAGTCGGCCGGCACCCCCGCGATGGCGTCCGCGGGCACGACCACGGTGTAGCCGAGGTTGACGGCGTCGAAGACGGCGTTGGGCACGGCCACGTTGGCGGAGACGCCGGTGACGATCAGGGTCCGGCAGCCGAGATTGCGGAGCAGCGGGTCGACATCGGTCCCGGCGAGCGGTGAGAGCCCGTGCAGCCGCCGTACGACGAGGTCCTCCTCGGCCACCTGGATCGGTTCGGCGATCCGTACGGCCGTGCTCCCGCTGTGCTGCTGTACGGGAAGCCGGGCGGCGGCCCGGAAGAGCCGGGCGTTACTGTTGGCGCCCCGCCCGTCGGGGCGCCGTTCGGCGACGGCGTGGATGACCTGGACGTCCGCCTCGTGCGCGGCGGCCACCAGCCGGGCGACGTTGCGCAGGGCCCCCGACGCACGGGCGGCGGCGGCCAGTTCGGGCAGTGCGCTCTCCGGCCCGACGACCCCCCGCTGACACTCGACGGTGAGCAGCACGACCCCACCGTCCGGCCGGATCCGCTCCCCGAGCCGCTCTCTCGCCCTCTGCTCCATGGTCTCTCCCCTTGCACGCGCGCGAATGGCCCTCCATGCTTTCTGACGTCTCATCAGAAATCCAGAAGGGTGCGGACGATGACCGTCGCACAGCGCCGTGGACGCCGGATCATGATGACCCCGGCGGAGCTCGACTCCTTTCTCGCCGAGCAGCGCACCTGCCGGGTCGCGACCGTCTCCGCCGACGGCCGCCCGCACGTGAGCGCACTCTGGTTCGCCTGGGACGGCTCCTCGCTCTGGCTGTACTCGCTGACCCGCAGCCGCCGTTGGGCGGAGCTGCGCGCCGACCCGAGGATCGCCGTCGTGGTGGACGACGGCGAGGACTACGGCGAACTGCGGGGCGTGGAGCTCTCGGGCACCGTCACCTTCATCGGCGAGGCCCCGCGTACGGGCGAGCCGTGCCCCGAACTCGACGTGCCGGAACAGCTCTTCGCCGCCAAGAACTTCGGCCTGGACGCGATGCCGCACGACGGCCGGCACGCCTGGATGCGACTGACACCGGACGCGATCGCGTCCTGGGACTTCCGCAAACTCGCGGGCCTCTGAGCCCCGGTCAGCTCCCCAACGGCTCGGCCGCCGCCCGGAGCGCGCCGACGACCGCCCGCACGGAGGGCCGGCGGCCCGCGTCGGCGCGCCAGGTCGCGTAGATGTGGCGCCGCACCTGCTGCCGTACGGGCACGAAGACGACCCCCTCCGGCACGGGCCGCCCGAGCCTGGGCGTGACGCAGACGCCGAGTCCCGCCGCGACGAGCGCCAGCTGCGTGTGGTGCTCCCCCGCCAGGTGACCGATCCGCGGCTCGATGCCCTGCGAGCGCAGCGTGAACATCAGCCAGTCGTGGCAGAACTCGCCCTCGGGCCAGGAGACCCACTCCTCGTCGGCGAAGTCCACCAGGTCCACCGACTCGCGCCCGGCCAGCGGGTGCCCGGCGGGCAGGGCCACGTCGGCGGAGTCGTCGAGCAGATGGGCGCGCTCCAGGCCGCCGGGCACGGGCGCCCGCTTGTTGCTCCAGTCCAGGACGAGCGCGAGGTCCGCGTCGCCGCGCAGCACCGCGCGCACGCCGCTCTCCGGCTCCAGCTCCGTCGTACGGACCCGGAGCTCCGGGTGCCCCTCGCGCAGGGCGGCCAGCGCGGCCGGGAAGAG
>NZ_LIPQ01000684.1 GCF_001418135.1 Streptomyces aureus | reverse complement strand
GTCGAGGACGCCCTCCGCACCCACGACACCACCCTCATCACCGCCGCCGTCGGCCCCTACGCCGCCGCCCACCTCACCCCCCACGCCTGGCGGCACGCCCTCCTCAAATGTCTCTTCACCGACGTCCCCGTCACCGCCGTCGCCGGACTCGCCGAGCGCGCCGCCGGTGACGGCGAACTCGCCCGGATGCTCGTCGACCACGCCGCCGAACGCACCGCCGCCGGCCGCGACATCCCCGGCGGTCTGACCCGCGTCCTCGCCCTCACCGCCCCCACCGAGGAGTCCTGATGCGCATCTTCGACCCCCACATCCACATGACCTCGCGCACCACGGACGACTACCGGGCGATGTACGACGCCGGTGTCCGCGCCCTCGTCGAACCGTCCTTCTGGCTCGGCCAGCCGCGCACCTCGCCCGCCTCCTTCCTCGACTACTTCGACTCCCTCCTCGGCTGGGAGCCGTTCCGTGCGGCCCAGCACGGCATCGCCCACCACTGCGCCCTCGCCCTCAACCCGAAGGAGGCCAACGACCCCCGCTGCGTCCCCGTCCTCGACGACCTGCCCCGGTATCTCGCGAAGGACGGTGTGGTCGCCGTCGGCGAGATCGGCTACGACTCCCTGACACCCGCCGAGGACACCGCGCTCGCCGCCCAGCTCCAGCTCGCCGCCGACCACGGCCTGCCGGCGCTCGTCCACACCCCGCACCGCGACAAGCTCACCGGCCTGCGCCGCACCGTCGACGTCGTGCGCGAGTCCGCGCTCGCCCCGGACCGCGTCCTCCTCGACCACCTCAACGAGACGACCGTCAAGGAGGCCGCCGACAGCGGCGCCTGGCTCGGCTTCTCCGTCTATCCCGACACCAAGATGGACGAGGACCGGACGGTCGCGATCCTCAAGGAGTACGGCACCGGCCGCGTCCTGGTGAACTCGGCCGCCGACTGGGGCCGCAGCGACCCCCTCAAGACCCGCGCCGTCGCCCGGGCGATGCTCGGCGCCGGCTTCACGGACGACGACGTCGACCAGGTCCTCTGGCGCAACCCCGTCGCCTTCTACGGGCTCAGCGGACGTCTTCACCTCGACCTCCCCACCCCGCCGGACCTGCACGAGGGCAACTCCGTGCTCCGTGGCGGGGAATGAGGAACCCCCATGCGCTTCCGGCACCCCGACGGCTCCACCGTCCACCTCGCCTACTGCACCAACGTGCACCCGGCCGAGAGCCTCGACGGCGTCCTCGCCCAGCTCCGCGACCACTGTGAGCCGGTCCGCCGACGCCTCGGCCGTGACCGGCTCGGCGTCGGCCTCTGGCTCGCCCGGGACGCCGCCCGCTCCCTGATCACCGACCCGGCCTCGCTTCGCGCCCTGCGCGCGGAACTCGACCGCCGCGGCCTCGAAGTGGTCACCCTGAACGGCTTCCCGTATGAGGGGTTCGGCGCCGACGAGGTCAAGTACCGCGTCTACCAGCCCGACTGGACCCACCCCGATCGTCTCGCCCACACCACCGATCTCGCCCGGCTCCTCGCTGCGCTGCTCCCCGAGGACGTCACCGAAGGCTCCATCTCCACTCTGCCCCTCGCCTGGCGCACCCCTTTCGGCGCCGAGGCCGCCGCCACCGCCCACGGCGCCCTGACGACGCTCGCCGGACGGCTCGACGCGCTGGAGGAACTCACCGGGCGGAGCATCCGGATCGGGCTCGAACCGGAGCCCGGCTGCATCGTCGAGACCGTCGCCGACGCCGTCGCCGCGCTCACCACCGCACCGAATCCGAGCCATGCACCGAATCCGAGCCCCGCACCGAATCCGAGCCCCGCGCCGCACCCGAGCTCCGCACCGCGCGGGAGCTCCGCGCCGCACCCGAGCTCCGCACCGCGCGGGAGCTCCGCGCCGCACCCGAGCCCCGCGCTGAGCGCCGCACCCTCCCCCCGCATCGGCGTCTGCCTCGACACCTGTCATCTTGCGACCTCCTTCGAGGACCCGCGCACCGCCCTGGACGCGCTCGCCGCCGCCGGCATCCCCGTGCCCAAGGCACAGCTCTCGGCCGCGCTCCACGCGGAGCATCCGCACCTCCCCGAGGTCAGGGCGGCGCTCGCCGCGTTCGCCGAGCCCCGCTTCCTCCACCAGACCCGCACCAGGACCGCCGCCGGACTCCGAGGCACCGACGACCTGCCCGAGGCGCTCGCCACCCCGGACGACCACGCCGCGACCGCCCACGGTCTCCCCGACGCGTCCCCCTGGCGCGCCCACTTCCACGTCCCCCTGCACGC
>NZ_LIPQ01000683.1 GCF_001418135.1 Streptomyces aureus | reverse complement strand
GCGCCCACCAGGGTGACGGTCACCGGCTACTGCTTCCTGCGGCCCTTGCGGCACCACGCCGTGACCAGCTCCCGCGAGCTCCTGCTCCGCGTCGTGAGCACGGTCGTCCTCTGGCTGGCGGCCCTGGCGGGAGTCTCGTCCGCCGCCCGGCACGACTTCCCCATCACCATCGGCGGCGGGGACGAACAGGACGCCCTGATGGACATCTTCGGCGAGCTGCTCGACGCCGTGAACCCCACCGTCGGCTTCCGCACCGACTTCGGGCCGACCCTCTTCTACGGACTCCTGTGGATCCTCGGCGTGCTCGTCGTCGCGCTCCTCGTCTCCCGGAGGACCCCGCTGCCGCCCCGGTTCGTCCGGTACCACGAGACCGTGCGGCCCGCGGCGTACGCGATGCTCCTGCTGCTCCTCGCGTACGTGGTCGTGGGCCTGGTCATCGGCGTGGTGGTCGCCGCGACCAGGGGCCACGCCGCGGAGACCCTCGCCGTCCTCCTGCTCGGCCTGCCCAACGTCACCTGGCCGGCGCTCGGCGTGGGCATCGGAGGCTCCTGGGAGGGCAGGGTCGACGGCCCGTTCGGCCTGCCGATGCCGCAGATCCTCGACGCCGTCCTGCGCCAGGGCGACGGCACGGGCGACAGCACGGACCTCGCGACGATCGACCTGAGCTCGCTCGCGGCGCAGGACGCCCGGGCGTGGTGGCTGCTCCCCGTGGCGGCCGTCCTGGTCCTCGCGGTGGCCTTCGTGGCGGCCGTCCGGTCCCCGGCGAGGATCAGGCTCTGGCAGCACGCCCTGCACCTGGGAATCGCCTTCGCGCTGGCGATGCTGGTCGCGGCCCCTCTGACCCTGGTGGAGGCCCGCCTGGGGCTCTCGGTCCTCGGCATCGGGGACCTGGACTCCCTGGGCGGCGAGGTGATCCTCCGCCCCCACATCTGGAAGACGGTCGGCTTCGCCCTCCTGTGGGGCCTGTTCTTCGGCTTCCTGGGCGGCCTGCTCGCCACCCGCGTCCGCCGCAAGGGCGAGGCCGAGGCCGGTACGGAGCCTCCACCGCCACGGCCCCCGAAGTAGGCCGGTCCGAGCGCGCGGGCGCCGCCGGCGACCGAGGCGACCGGGATCGGCCGCAGACCCTGCGCGGCAGGGCCCGCGGCCAGTACCGTAGGAGACAGCCCGGTCCTGTGCCTCCCCCGTGCACGGGACCGGGCGCTGTGCGTCGGGGGACGTCCCGCGAGCGGAGCAGGCTCGCGGTCGCGGGGCGGTCCTCCCCCTGCGCCGTACGCGGTGTGCCTACGCGGCGCCCTCTTCGAAGCCCTCTTCGGATCCTTCTTCGAGGCCCTCGTCCGCCATCATGGCGCCGAAGAAGCCGCCCATGAGCTCCTCCAGGTTCATCTCGGTGGCACCGGCCGGTGCCAC
>NZ_LIPQ01000682.1 GCF_001418135.1 Streptomyces aureus | reverse complement strand
GAGGAGGACGGACTTGCCGCCGCCGTTCTCCAGGAAGAGCACACCCGCGGCGGCGGCAAGTCCGTCCTCCTCAAGCTGATCTTCTCGGTCATGCTCCCTGGCCACCGCAACACCCTGGGCGGCGCCAGCTCCGGTGTGCTGCGCAAGTTCCTCCTCGCCGACGACTGCGGGCACGTCGCCCTGGAGTGGCAGCACACCCTCACCGGTGAACTGGTCGTCGTCGGCAAGGCCAGCGAGTGGCGCGGCCGGCAGGTCTCCTCCGACCCGCGGAAGTTCGCCGAGGCCTGGTACTCGTTCCGCCCCGGCCCGGGACTCAGCCTGGACAACCTCCCCGTCGCCGAGGCGACGTCCGTCCGCGCGCCCGTCGAGGGCGCCTCCGGCGCCACCGGCCGCCGCCGCACCATGAAGGGCTTCCGCGACGCGATCACGGAGGCGGGCAAGGCGTACCCGCACCTGGAGGTCTACTGGGAGGAGATCCACGACCGCTGGAACGAGCACCTCGGCGAGCTCGGACTCGACCCGGAACTCTTCCGCTACCAGCGCGAGATGAACGCCGACGAGGGCGAGGCCGCCGGCCTCTTCGCGGTCAAGAAGGACTCCGACTTCACCGACCTGCTGCTGCGGGCCGTCACCGACACCCGGGACACCGACGGTCTCGCCGACCTCGTCGGAGGCTTCGGCAACAAGCTCGGCCGCCGCGCCGAGCTCACCGCCGAGCGCGAGTTCACGGCCGGTTCCGTGGACCTCCTCACCCGGATCGTCGAGGCCGCCGGAACCCGCTCCACCGCGCGCGACATCCACACGGCGGCCGAGCGCCGCACCCGTACCCTGGCCCGCCGGCTCTCCGCCCGCGCCGCCGTGGAACGCGCGCGTGGAGCCGAACTCGCCCAGCAGGTCACCTCCGCCGGACACGCCGTCGCCGAGGCCGAGACCGCGCGCGGGCGCGCCGCCCTCATCGCCGCCGAACTCGCCTACCGGCACGCCTCACTGGCACTGACCGCCGCCGAGAAGGGCGCCGCGTCCCAGCGCCGCGAACTCACCGACGCCCGCACCGTGCACTCCGCCTGGCAGGCGGCCGAGGTCGTCCTCCGCCACCGCGCCGCCGGCGACCGCTCCGCGCGCGTGGCCGCCGCCATCCGCGAGGCCGAGCGGGACGCCGCACCGGCCCTCGCGGCCCGCGCCGAGGCAGCCGCCGACCTCGTACGGGCCCTCTCGGCCGCCGCCGAGGAGGGCGAGCGCCACGCCGCCGAGGAGGAGGAACGCTCCACCGCCCTCCAGGAAGCCGGCGAGACCGCCCACCGCGACGCCACGGCCGCCGCGACCGAGGCCCAGCGGGCCCGCAGCGAGGCCGGGCACCTGCGCCAGCGTCTCGCCGAGGTCGAGCAGGAGACCGCCGAGGCCGTACGGGCCGGCTGGCTCGACGACACCGCGCCCGACGCCGACCCCGCCCGCGCCGCGCTCGCCGCGAGCGACGCCGAGAAGACGACGGTCGCCGCCTGGGACGCCGCGCGCGAGGCCGCCCGCACGGCAGCGGACCGCGCGCGTGAGGCCGCCGGGGCCGAGGCCCGCGCCGAACTCGCCGCGGCCCGCGCCGCGGACGCCGCCGAGGCCGCCGGGAACGCCTACGACGCGGAGCGCCGCGCCGCCGAATCGCTCGCCGGCGAGCGGCGACTTGCCGAACTCCTGAGCCTCCCCGCCACCGGCGCGCCCCTCCCGGCCGCCGGCTCGCCCCTGCCCGGTCAGCGCGCCGCGACCCCCGCCGCCGACACC
>NZ_LIPQ01000681.1 GCF_001418135.1 Streptomyces aureus | reverse complement strand
TCGCCGCCCGCTGGTGCTTCTTCTCGGCCAGGTCGAGCGTCCCGGAGCCGCAGATGTCGCCGAAGACGACGAACCGGTGGATGCCGCCCGCTGCTCCGCCCACGTCCGCGCCCACTTCCCCGTTCACTCCCGCACTGCTCACTCTCGGACTCCCTGTGTGCTGCCCCGGTGCCGTTGGTGCCGTGGTGATCCGTGTCCAGACTGGCCGCGTTCCGCGACCGGCGATGTAGCCGTTTACACACCCGGCGGACGAATCTCCGCCGGGGCGCGCGCGCCCCTCCGCGAGCAGCACCAGGACCCGCATGTCGATCACGACGACGGTGCGGTTCGCGGTGCGGACCACGTCCTGCTCCCGCAGCAGGCGAAGCGCCTTGGCCACCGCCTCCCGGGTCGCTCCGATGGCCGCCGCCAGGTCGTGCTGCGGCAGCGGGAGTTCGAGTACGGTCCCGGCCTCGGCCGGGCGACCGGCGCGCTCGGCCAGCTCCACGAGGCGGGCGGCGAGGCGCTGGAGGACGGTCTCGGAGGCGAGCGCACGGCGCTCCACGTCGGCGCTCCGCAGCCGGGTCGCGAGCTGCCGCATGATCAGCGAGGTGGCGTGCGGCCGCGCGGCGAGGAAGCGCCGGAACCGGTCGCCGGAGATCGCCACCGCCTCGACCCTGCCGAGCGCGGTGACGCTGGCGCTGCGCGGGCGCCGGTCGACGGCGGCGAGGTCGCCCACGACCTCGCCGGCGCCTCGGAGGGCGAGGATGAGCCGCGAGCCGCGCTCGGTGCCCACGGAGACGACGGACCAGCCGGAGAGGAGCGCGAGGACGAAGGCGGTGGTGTCGCGTTCGCGGATCATCACCTCCCCGGGTTCGTAGACGCGCCGGGCGCCCTCGGCTGTCAGGGACCGCCGGTCGGCCGCCGGGAGGGCGTGGAGGAAGGAGCGGTCCTGGCCGAAGAGACTCACCGCGCGCTCACCCCCCGTACCGTCCTCGGGCCCTCCGGGGAAGACCGGTCCGCCGATGATCGACCGGCGTATTCGTGTGCGTGTTCCCACCTCAAGTGACGTCCCGCGTCACAGTATTGACGCTGCGTCACGTCATGGGGTGAAGAACGCTAGAGGGTGCGGAAGAAATGCGTCAACGGGCACGGGGGGCGCAGGGGAGCGCCGCACCCGGCGCCCCTGCGCCCCCCCGTCGGGGCCGGGCGAAGACCGCGCGAAGACCGTGCGAAGGCCCTGCGGAGGCCGGGCGAACACACGCCGAAGCCCTCGCGGAGCCCCACCCGTCCGAGGGGGTGGCGATCTCCGCGAGGGCTTCCGGGAATCGGGCCGGGCGGCGCGGCCTCACCGCCGCAATGCGTCAGAGCCTCGGGTCCACCGGCTCCGATTCCAGTGCCAGGACCGCGAACACGGCCTCGTGGACCCGCCACAGCGGCTCCCCCTCCGCGAGCCGGTCGAGGGCTTCGAGGCCGAGCGCGTACTCGCGCAGGGCCAGCGACCGCTTGTGGCCGAGGAAGCGCTGCCGCAGCCGCTCCAGGTTCTCCGGCCGGGTGTACTCGGGGCCGTAGATGATCCGCAGGTACTCCCGACCGCGCACCTTGACGCCCGGCTGGCCGAGCCGGCCCTTGCCGTCGCGGACGAGCGCGGCCAGCGGCTTGACGACCATGCCCTCGCCACCGGCGCCGGTCATGTCCAGCCACCAGTCGACACCGGCCCGGACCGAGGCCTCGTCGCCCGTGTCGACGACGAGCCGCCGGGTGACCTGGAGCAGACCGGTCGGATCGTGCTCCACGAGCCGGTCGAGCCAGGCGAGCTGCTCGTCGTGCGGGACGGCCGCGAGCGAGCGCCCGTGCGCCCCCAGGAGCTGGAAGGGCGCGAACCGCACACCCTCCAGGCCCTCGGTCGGCCAGCAGTACCTGCGGTACGCCTCGGTGAACGCCGCCGCGTCCACCGCCCGCTCCCGCTGCTTCGCGAGCAGCCCGTCGATCCCCTCGACCCCGCGCGCCACCGCCTGTTCGAGCGCGGAGATCGCACCGGGGAAAACCGCGCCCGAGGCCGCGCCGACCGCCGCGTACTGCGCGCGGAGCAGCCCGGCCGACTTGAGCGACCACGGCATCAGTTCACCGTCGAGCAGCAGCCAGTCCGTGTCGAGCTCGTCCCAGAGTCCGGCGGCGCCGATCGCCGTCCGCAGCCGGGCGAGCACCTGCTCGGTGACGGCGGGATCGTCGAAGAACGGCCGTCCCGTACGGGTGTGCAGCGCGCCGGTCGCCCCTTCGGCGTCCACACCGAAGCGCTCGCGGGCCGCGTCGGCGTCCCGGCAGACCAGGGCCACCGCCCGGGAGCCCATGTGCTTCTCCTCGCACACGACCCGCTCGACACCGTCCGCCCGGTACTGGGCGAAGGCCTCGGCCGGGTGCTCCAGATAGCCCGCCTCCTTCGACGTGGCGGTGGGCGCCATCGTCGGCGGCAGATAGGTGAGCAGCCGCGGGTCGACCGCGAACCGGCTCATCACCTCGAGGGCGGCCGCCGCGTTCTCCTCGCGCACCGCGACGTTGCCCAGGTGCCGGGTCTCCACGATCCGCCGGCCGTGCACGTCCGCCAGGTCCAGGGGGCGTCCCTGGTGCCCACCGGGCGCCTCGGTCGCGAGCGGGCGGGCCGGCTCGTACCAGACGCGCTCGGCCGGGACGTCGACGAGTTCGCGCTCGGGCCAGCGCAGCGCGGTCATCTTTCCGCCGAAGACGGCTCCGGTGTCGAGGCAGAGGGTGTTGTTGATCCAGGAGGTGTTCGGCACGGGGGTGTGGCCGTACACGACGGTGGCCCGCCCCCGGTACTCCTCGGCCCACGGGTAGCGCACCGGCAGCCCGAACTCGTCGGTCTCGCCGGTGGTGTCCCCGTACAGCGCGTGCGAGCGCACCCGCCCCGACGTCCGGCCGTGGTACTTCTCCGGCAGACCGGCGTGGCAGACGACGAGGTTGCCGCCGTCGAGGACGTAGTGGCTGACGAGCCCTTCGATGAACCGCCCGACCTCGGCCCGGAACTCCTCGCTCTCGTGCCCCAGCTGCTCGATGGTCTCGGCGAGGCCGTGCGTCTCCTGGACCTTCCGGCCCTTGAGCCAGCGGCCCAGCTTGTTCTCGTGGTTGCCGGGGACGCACAGGGCGTCGCCCGCGGCGACCATCGCCATCACCCGGCGCAGGACGCCCGGCGAGTCGGGGCCCCGGTCGACGAGGTCGCCGACGAAGACCGCCGTGCGGCCCTCCGGGTGGTGCCCGTCGACGTACCCGAGCTTGGCGAGCAGGGTCTCCAGCTCGGACCGGCAGCCGTGGATGTCACCGATGATGTCGAAGGGGCCGGTGAGGTGACGCAGATCGTTGAAGCGGCGCTCCAGTACGACCTGGGCGGCCTCGACCTCCTCGACGGACTTCAGCACGTGCACCTTGCGGAAGCCCTCGCGCTCCAGGCCGCGCAGCGAGCGGCGCAGCTCGCGGCGGTGGCGCTGGATGACGTGCGCCGGCATGTCCGCGCGGTCGGGACGCGCGGCGTTCCGCCCGCGGCACACCTCCTCGGGCAGATCGAGGACGATCGCGATGGGCAGCACGTCGTACGAACGGGCGAGCTGCACGAGCTGACGCCGCGCCTCCTGCTGCACGTTGGTCGCGTCGACGACGGCCAGTCGCCCGGCCGCGAGGCGCTTGCCCACGATGTAGTGCAGGACGTCGAAGGCGTCCTTGCTCGCGGACTGGTCGTTCTCGTCGTCGGCGACGAGCCCCCGGCAGAAGTCGGAGGACACGATCTCGGTCGGCTTGAAGTGGCGCCGGGCGAAGGTGGACTTGCCGGAGCCGGTGGCGCCGACGAGGACCACGAGGGACAGGTCGGTGACGGGCAGGGTGCGGGCCTGGGTGGTGCCGGCCGGGTTCACGGTCTCGGTGGTCATGCCTGTTCCTCCTTCGCGGCGATCGGGGTCTGGTTCTGGGCCTGGTTCTGGTTCTGAGCCTGGTTCTGGGCCTGGTTCTGGTTCTGAGCCTGAGCCTGGTCCTGAGCCTGGTCCTGGGCCCGGGTGAAGACGGCCATCTGGGTGGGCGGTCCGACCTCGGGGTCGTCCGGGCCCACGGGGGTGAACCCGACGCCGTACCCGTACCGCTCGGCGACAGAGGCCGCCCAGCTCCGGAACTCCTCCCGGGTCCACTCGAAGCGGTGGTCGCTGTGCCGGACGTGCCCGGCCGGCAGCGACTCCCAGCGCACGTTGTACTCGACGTTCGGCGTGGTCACGAGGACCGTGCGCGGCCGGGCCGAGCCGAACACCGCGTACTCCAGGGCCGGCAGCCTCGACAGGTCAAGGTGCTCGATGACCTCGCTGAGCACCGCCGCGTCGTAGCCGGTCAGCCGCTTGTCGGTGTACGCGAGCGAGCCCTGCATCAGTTTCACGCGAGCCGCCTGCCGCTCCCCCATCCGCTCCAGCCGCAGCCGCCGCGCGGCGACGGTCAGGGCGCGGACGGACACGTCGACACCGACGACCTCCGTGAATCGGGTGTCCTTGAGCAGCGCCTGCACCAACTGACCCTGACCACATCCGAGATCGAGGACCCGGCTCGCCTCGGCCCGCTCCAGGGCGGCGAGGATCGCCGCCCGGCGCTGCTCGGCGAGCGGCACGGGCCGCTCCTCGGTGTCGGTCGACTCGTCGACCGCGTTGTCGACGTCGTCGACGTCCAGGCCCTCGGCCTCGGCGAGCCGCACGAGTTCGAGCCGCTCGCCGGCCTCACGCGTCAGGCCCCAGCGGCGGGACAGATAGCGTGCCGTGATCAGCGTCCGCTCGGGGTGGCCGGCGAGCCAGCCGTCGCCGGCGCGCAGCAGCTTGTCGACCTCGTCGGGCGCGACCCAGTAGTGCTTGGCGTCGTCGAGTACGGGCAGCAGGACGTAGAGGTGGTTGAGGGCGTCCGCGAGCCGCAGCTCACCCTCCAGCACCAGGCGCACATAGCGGGAGGCGCCCCACTCGGGGAACTGCCCGTCCAGAGCCACCGGCTCGGCGTCCACGGTGTCCCAGCCCAGCGGCCCGAACAACTTGCGCACCAGCTCGGCACCGCCTCGCGCGGGCAGCGCGGGCACCTCGATACGCAGCGGCAGCGCCGCCGCGGCCCGCTCGGGCATCGCCTGGCAGACGCCGTGCAGCGCCGTCTTGAAGACCTTCGCGAGCGCGACGGCGAGCAGCGAGGACGCCGCGTAGGGCCGGTCGTTCACGTATTGGGCGAGCGCGGAGTCCGGGGCGCCGCCCCGGCCCTTGCCCTTGCCGCGGCGCACCAGCGCCACGGGGTCCACCTCCAGGAGAAGTGCCGCCGTGCACCGCTCGGCGCTCGCCTCGGGGTAGAGGACGTGCGCCGTGCCATGCGAAGTCGAGAACGTCTGCGCCCGCTCGGGATGCTTGTGCAGCAGAAAGCCGAGATCGGTCGCGGGACGCTCCGGGTTGCCGGTCGTACTGATCGTCAGGAACACGCTTCCGAGTATGAGTCGCCGCTCCCCTTCCGACCAGGCATTTTCCGTGCGGCACGACCCTGCTGTGGACCGCGGGCTCAGCCCTCGATCCCACCGGTGGCCAGGGACGAACCCAGGGCGGAGATCGTCGCCGGGCCGACCCGGCAGCAACCGCCGATGAGCCGGGCGCCGGACGCGGCCCAGTCGGTGGCGCGGCCCGGGTCGAAGGCGATGTCTCCGCGCCAGCCCCGCGCGCGGGCGTCCCACCGCTCCCCGCTGTTGGGATAGACCAGGGCCGGCTTCCCGGTCACGGCGACGGCGAGCTCCACGGCGGGCCCCGCCTCCGCCGGGTCGCAGCAGTTGACCCCGACGGCGACGACCCGGTCGTTCCCCGCGGCGACCGCGAAGGCCTCCGCCAGGTCCTGCCCGGCCCGGGTCCGCCCGCCCTCGACCGTGTACGAGAGCCACACCGGCACCCCGCACCCCTCGACCGCCCGCAGCAGTGCCTCGGCCTCCGTCACGTCCGGAACGGTCTCCAGCGCCAGCACGTCCGGCTCCGCCGCCGCCAGCGCCTCGATCCGGGGCCGGTGGAACGCCTCCAGTTCCCGTACGGACAGCCCGTACCGTCCCCGGTACTCGCTGCCGTCCGCGAGCATCGCGCCGTACGGCCCCACGGATCCGGCGACCCACACCTCCTCCCCCACTCCCGCCGCCGCGGCCCGGGCGAGCTCCACGCTCCGCGCGAGCAGCCGCGCGGCCTCCTCCCGGCCCACGCCCCGCCGGGCGAAACCCTCGAAGGTGGCCTGGTAGCTGGAGGTGATGAGCACCCGGGCACCGGCCCGTACGTACGCCGCGTGGGCCGCCTCGATCTGCTCGGGTCCGTCGGCCAGGAGCCGCGCGGACCAGAGCGCGTCCGAGAGGTCGCAGCCCTGTGCCTCCAGCTGGTTGGACAGTCCGCCGTCGAGGACGAGAACTCCCGCCCCGAGGGCCTCGGTGAGCGTACGGACCGGTTTCATCGGATCGCCCCGCTCATCCCAGCTGCGACTGGACCCGCGCCGAGATCAGCTCCAGGTGGTCCAGGTCGTCCAGGTCGAGGACCTGGAGGTAGACCCGGGAGGATCCGATCGCCGCGTACCGCCCGATCTTGTCGACGACCTCGGCGGGCGTGCCCGCCAGACCGTTCGCCTTCAGCTCGTCCACGTCCCGCCCGATGGCGGCGGCCCGGCGGGCCACCTCGGCGTCGTCCTTGCCGACACAGACGACCAGGGCGTTGGAGTACACCAGGTCGTCGGGTGCCCGCCCGGCCTCCTCGGCCGCGGCCCTGACCCGGCCGAACTGCCGCTCGCTGTCCTCGATCGAGGCGAACGGGATGTTGAACTCGTCCGCGTACCGCGCGGCCAGCCGCGGCGTACGGCTCGCGCCGTGACCGCCGATCAGGACCGGGATCCTGTCCTGCGCGGGCTTGGGCAGAGCCGGCGAGTCGCTGAGCCGGTAGAACTCCCCCTCGAAGTCGAAGGTCTTGCCGATCTCGGTCTCCCACAGACCGGTGACGATCGCCAGCTGCTCCTCGAGACGGCCGAACTTCTCCTTCGGGAACGGAATGCCGTAGGCCTTGTGTTCCTCCTCGAACCAGCCGGCCCCGAGCCCGAGTTCGACCCGTCCGCCGGACATCCGGTCCACCTGGGCGACCTGGATGGCGAGCACACCGGGGAGCCGGAAGGTCCCGGCCGTCATCAGGGTGCCGAGGCGGATCCGCCTGGTCTCCCGGGCGAGCCCGGCCAGGGTGATCCAGGCGTCGGTCGGTCCGGGCAGCCCGTCGGCGGAGCCCATGCTGAGGTAGTGGTCGGAACGGAAGAAGGCGTCGAATCCGAGCTCCTCGGTGGCCCGTGCCACCGTGAGGAGGGTGTCGTAGTCGGCCCCCTGCTGGGGTTCGGTGAAGATACGGAGATCCATGCCTCCATCCTGCACCGTCGGGTGCGTGTCAACCTCTCCGTCAGCTCCTTGCGCGCCCCGGCTCGGTCGGGTGAATATCCTTCCCAGCGGCGGGCCGCGTCCGCCCCGGCCAGTGACCGGGGCCCGGCACCCGTCGTTGGCTCGGGCGGAGCCGGACCGCCCGGCCCGCGTGCCGGCGGCCGCTGCCGGTGCGCCGCTCTCTCTCGTGGCCCCGTCCTCGTTGGCGGGGTCCGGGCCGAGGAGGCCCCCATGTCCCAGGAAGCCGCGCCGGAGCAGGCCGTGCCCGAACAGCCGGCGTCGCGATCCGTGCCCGAGCAGAAGGGCCCCGGCGCCCCCAAGGGCCTGCTCCAGCAGATGGAGGAACTGATGGCGGCCCTCTCGGCCGACCTCAACCAGCTGGACGCCGACCTCCAGTCCACGTCCGACCGCCTCGCTCCGGACCGGTCGCCGTCCGACCGCCTCGCTCCGGACCGGGCCACCCACGACAAGCCCGATCCCCACCAGCCCCAGCCCTAGCGCGGACAGCCGGAGCCCCACTCCCACCGGCACCGCCGCGAACAGGCCGCGCACCGGGAGCACGAGGCCGAGCAGCACGAGCCCCACAGCTCCCGCCCCGAGCGAACCGAGCCCGGGGAACACGTGCCTGAGCGGACCGAGCCCCGGAAACACGGGCCCGAGCGGACCGCACCGCACGCCGTTCATCACCGGCCCCGTCCGGGGCCCGCACGGCCCCGGGCGGCGTCGGGCGGGCGGGCCCGCTCCCCGTCCCTCACGGCCAGGCGCCGCAGCATCCCGCGGACCCGGTCGCTCGACTCGTCGGCGGCGTCGATGGCCTCGATGCACTGCCAGTAGAGACCCTCCTCGTCGGTGGCGCAGGCCACGCCGACCAGCGCGATGCCCACCTCTCCGAGCAGCTCGCCGAGTGCGGTCAGGGCCCCGCGCGGGTCCGCCACCTCCGACAACCGGGCCGCACGTGGCCCACCGGCGCCCCACGCCGGGTACTCCCCGATCTCGCTCAGTCCCCGCGCCTCACCGCGCAGTTCCTGCGGTCCGCAGAGCGCGAGATGGTTCCCTATCGCCTGGGCGAGCGCCTGCGCCTGCCAGGCCTCCGCCACGATGTCCTGTGCCGATCCGCTCTCCGCCAGCGCGTGCCGGCCAAGCGCGACGAGTCGTTCCGCTTCCATCAACGCCGCCCCCGTTCATAGGACTTATCCGCCCACTCAATCCACTACCCAGAGTGAGGCGACCTGAGCCCCAACACCAGGGGAATTCGGAAATCTGTGGACAGGAGGCTCGACGGGGAAAAGTCGATCACTCCGAAGAGTGACGATCTCTGTCCGGGTCCCCTTCCTCGCCCCCATCTCCCCGTCCTCCGCCCCGCCTCCGGACGGGAAATCGGACCTCGTTCCGGTCGATCTTGGCCGCGAGCGCGGCCAGCGGATCGACCCCGAGCACTTCACAGAACTGGAGGAGGTAGGCGAGCACGTCCGCCACCTCGTCGGCGACCCGGTGCGCCGACTCCGGGTCGTCCATCACCCGCTCCGCCTGCTCGGGCGTCAACCACTGGAAGATCTCCAGGAGTTCGGCCGCCTCCACGCTGAGCGCCGCCGCCAGGTTCTTGGGCGTGTGGTAGGGCTGCCAGTCGCGCGCGGCCGCGAACTCGGCCAGCCTCCGCTGCAGTCCCGCTACGTCGTTGTCCGTCACGCGCTCAGGTCTACCACCCGGCCCGTCAACCCCTCAGGTCTGCCCACAGGCCGTCAACCGCTCAGGTCCGCCCACAGGCCCGTCGACCGCTTACGTCCACCACCAGGCCCGTCGACCCCTCAGGTCCACCGCCAGGCGCGTCAGCGGCTCAGTTCCACCACCGTCACCCCGGGCGTCCGGCGCGCCTGTGCCGCCACCCGCGCCCCGACCGTGCCGGCGACCCGGATGTGCCCGTCGGCGGCGATGCCCGTGGCGAGGCCGAGCAGTTCACCGGCCTGGCGCTCGTCGAGCCCCCGGTCGAGGCCGTCGGCGAGCAGCGTCAGGGACTGCATGGCCTCGGGCACCTCGGCGATCCGGTCCATCTCCAGGACGCCGGGGCCCGTGAGCAGGGTCAGCGCGAGCGCGAGATAGCGCAGTTCCCCGTCCCCGAGGCGGGCGAGCGGCGTCGCGGGCCGGCCGCCGCGTTCGAGTACGGCCCGGACGGTGCCGTCGGGGAGTTCCCGCACCCCGAGCCCGGTGACGGGTCCCACGCAGCCGGCCGCCGCCACGGCCGCGAGGCGGTGGTGCCGGCGCGGACAGTCCGTGTGGGTGCGGTGCAGGACCTCGGCGAGGTTGCCGCAGCCGCGCCGCAGCCGTCCCTCGCCGGGCGGTACGGGGGCACGCATCCGCTCGGGCCGTGGGTCGCAGGCGAACGCGGACCGCAGCCCGACCACCACCTGTTCCGCGGCGGCCAGCACTTCCAGCTGTCCGGGGGTCTTGCCCGCGACCCGCAGCGGCAGCAGGGCCGTACCGAGGAGGTCGTCGGGGAGGGGCGCCCGGGTGACGGGGGTGGCGCCGGCGGTGTGCCACTCGGCCTGGACGGTGGGGCGGCCCGGGTCGCGCAGGGCGGTGGCGAGGAGGGTGCGGCCCCGGCCGGTGAGCCGTTCGCCGACGATACGGAGCCGGGGTTCGGCCTGGACGGCGATGTCGAGGTGGACCGGGCCCTCGGGTCCGTCGACGGTGCACCCGATGCGGAAGCCGCGCCGGCCCTGGGCGTCGGGCCGGGCCCGCTCGGGGACGCAGTCGGCGGCGTCGGGGAACACCTCGTCGAGGGTGTCACCCGCGCTGAGCCGGGCGAGTGCCTCGTACGCCCGCAGGGTGGTGGACTTTCCGCTGCCGCTGGGCCCGGTGAAGAGGGTGACCGGCCCCAGGGCGTGCACGGCGGAGCGGTGACCGGCGAACGCGGACAACCGCAGCTCGGTGACAGCCGGCCGGGCCCGGAGTCCCCCGCCGCC
>NZ_LIPQ01000680.1 GCF_001418135.1 Streptomyces aureus | reverse complement strand
GGAGTGGAGAGGGTGGGGTCCCTCGGCTCCCAGCCCGTGGGGCGGGCCGGCCGGGGGGCGTCGGAGTCGCTCGTACCGGAGGAAGGGGGCATGGCAACTCATATTGCCCCTTGGGTGACGAAACTCCTGAATGCGACCCGAAGGTGACGGGAAATCCGCTCGCGGCGCGACGGCGTCCTTCGCTAGGGTCGTGCGCTTCGGCGTTTTCCGGTTCTTTGCGAACTTCGGCGCCTTACGGACTTCGGTGCTTCACGGACTGAGGAGGAGAAGCCGCATGCTGCGGCTGTACGCGACGGTGGCCGCCGGTGGCTTCCGGCGCCATGCCACCTACCGGGTGGCGACCGCGGCCGGGGTGTTCACCAACTCCGTCTTCGGCGTCGTCCTGTCGTACACGTACATCGCCCTCTGGGACGAGCGCCCGCACCTCGGCGGCTACTCGATGGACGACGCGCTCGCGTACGTGTGGATCGGACAGGCCCTGCTCACGGTCTGCGGAATGATGGGCGGCGGCTTCGAGAACGAGCTGATCGAGCGGATCAGGACCGGGGACATCGCGGTCGACCTCTACCGCCCGGCCGACCTCCAGACCTGGTGGTTCTCGGCCGACCTCGGCCGGTCCGCCTACCAGCTGCTCGGCCGCGGGGTCGCCCCGATGGCGGTCGGCTGGCTGGCCTTCCGCTTCACCCTGCCGGCCGGACCGGGCTCGTGGCTCGCCTTCCTGGTGGCGGTGACGCTCGGCTCGACGGTCGGTTTCGCGCTCTGGTACGTGGTGGCGATGAGCGCGTTCTGGCTGCTCGACGGCCAGGGCGTGGTGCAGGTGGCCTGGCTGGGCGGCCTGTTCTTCTCGGGGATGCTGCTCCCGCTGAACGTCTTCCCGGGCGCGCTCGGCGAGGTCGCGCGGGCCCTGCCCTGGGCGTCGCTGCTCCAGGTGCCGGCCGATGTCTACCTGGGGAAGTACCAGGGCTGGGGCCTGGCGGGGGCGTACGCCTTCCAGGGCGGCTGGGCGCTGGTACTGCTGGCCGCCGGCCGCGCGGTGCAGGCGGCGGCGACGCGGAAGGTGGTCGTGCAGGGTGGCTGAGGTGACGCGTACACGCGTGCGGCCCGGAGGCGCGTACGGCCCGGGTCCCGCTCCCGGCGCCCTGGGCGACTCCTGGCGGACGTACCGGATGATCGTGGGGATGTGGATCCGTTCGACGACGACCTACCGGGCGTCCTTCCTGATCACGCTCTTCACGAACTTCTGCGTCACGTTCTTCGACTTCGTCGCGATCCTGCTGATGTTCGGTCAGGTCAAAGGTCTGGGCGGCTTCACCTTCGCGGAGGTCGCCCTGCTGTACGGGACGGCGGGCACGGCCTTCGGGATCGCGGACCTCACGATGGGCTCGCTCCAGCGGATGGGGACGCGGGTCAGGGACGGCTCGCTCGACACGTTCCTGATGCGCCCGGCGCCGCTGCTCGCGCAGATCGCCGGGGACAAGTTCGCGCTGAAGCGGTTCGGCCGCGTCGCGCAGGGGCTGTTCGTCCTGATCTGGAGCCTGTGCCTGCTGGACGTGGCGTGGACGCCGCTGAAGGTGCTGCTGCTGCCGGTGGCGGTGGTGAGCGGGGCGGTGATCTTCGGGGCGGTGATGGTCGTCGGCGCGTCGGCGCTGTTCTGGATCCAGGACGCGGCGGAGGTGACGAACTCGTTCACGTACGGCGGGAACACCCTCCTGCAGTACCCGCCGACGATCTTCGCGCAGGACCTGGTGCGGGGTGTGGTGTACGTCGTACCGCTGGCGTTCGTGAACTGGCTGCCGGCGCTGTACGTGCTGGACCGGCCGGCCCCGGCGGGGGTGCCGGAGTGGGCGGCGTTCGCGTCGCCGCTGGTGGCGGCGGTGTGTTGCGGGGTGGCGGGGCTTGCGTGGCGGGCCGGGGTCCGTGCGTACCGATCGACGGGAAGCTGAGGGCAGAAGGTGGCGTCGCGAATCGAGCCGTTCATCGAACTGGAGAACCTGGAGAAGGTCTTCACGGTCCGCCGGAAGGCGGCGGGCCTCCTCCGCCGCGAGAAGAAGGAGGTACGAGCCGTCGACGGCATCAGCTTCGCCGTCGAGCGCGGCGAGATGGTCGGCTACATCGGCCCGAACGGCGCGGGGAAGTCGACGACGATCAAGATGCTGACGGGCATCCTGACCCCCAGCGGTGGCCGGCTGCGGGTCGCGGGCATCGACCCGGCGCGCGAGCGCACCCGTCTGGCGCAACGGATCGGGGTGGTCTTCGGCCAGCGGACGACGCTCTGGTGGGACCTGCCGCTGAAGGACTCGTACCGGCTGATGCACCGGATGTACCGCATCCCCGACGCCCGCTTCCGGGAGAACCTGGACCGGTGCGTGGAACTCCTGGAACTGGGAGAGCTCCTCGACGTGCCGGTCCGGCAGCTGTCGCTCGGCCAGCGGATGCGCGGGGACATCGCGGCGGCTCTCCTCCACGACCCGGAGGTCCTCTACCTGGACGAGCCGACGATCGGCCTGGACGTGGTGTCGAAGGCCAGGGTGAGGGAGTTCCTGAGCCACCTCAACACCACACAGGGCACGACGGTCCTCCTGACCACCCACGACCTCACGGACATCGAGCAGCTGTGCTCCCGGGTGATGGTGATCGACCACGGGCGGCTGATGTACGACGGGAAACTGACGGGCCTGCACGCGGTGGGCGAGAGCGAGCGGCTCCTGGTGGTGGACCTGGAACGGGAGCTGCCGCCGATCGACGTCCCGGGCGCCCGCTTCGTACGCTCGGAGGGCCCCCGCCAGTGGCTCGCCTTCCCGGCCACCGCATCGGCGGCCCCGCTGGTGGCGGAGGTGGCGGCCGCGTACCCACTGATCGACCTCTCGGTGCGGGAACCCGACATCGAGACGGTGATCGCGAAGATGTACGGGGGAACTCGGGACGAGCGCCGGGAGTCCCTGATGTAGGAGGTCAGGCCCATGGTGAGTTTTTCGTACACGGCGGCGGACGAGGAGAAGAGCAGAGGCGTCCGCCGGATGAAGTCGCTGGCGACGGCGCTGCTGCTCGCCGTGGCGGTGATCTACGCCCTGGCGACCTGGGCGGAGAACGCGGGCTGGGGGGCCTGGACGGGCTATGTCGCGGCGGCGGCGGAGGCCGGCATGGTCGGCGCGCTGGCGGACTGGTTCGCGGTGACGGCCCTCTTCCGCCGCCCGCTCGGCCTGCCGATCCCGCACACGGCGATCATCCCGACGAAGAAGGACCAGCTGGGAGCGTCGCTGGGCCAGTTCGTGGGAGAGAACTTCCTCTCGGCCGACGTCGTACGGGGCAGGCTTGCGGCGCTGGGCGTCGGGAAACGCCTCGGCGAGTGGCTGGCGGACCCGGCCCACGCGGACCGGGTCACGGCGGAGGCCTCCACAGCCCTCCGAGGCGCGCTCACCGTCCTCCGCGACTCCGACGTACAGGCGGTCGTGGGGGAGGCGATCACCCGGCGGGCCGAGGCGGCGGAGATCGCGCCGGGCCTCGGCAAGACGCTGGAGAAGATCGTCTCGGACGGGGCGCACCACCGGGCGGTGGACCTCGTGTGCACCAGGGCGCACGACTGGCTGGTGACCCACGGCGACTCGGTGATGGACGCGGTCCAGGGCGGAGCGCCGGGCTGGACCCCCCGCTTCGTGGACAGGCGCATCGGCGAACGCGTCTACAAGGAGCTCCTCCGCTTCGTGACGGAGATGCGGGACATGCCGGCGCACCCGGCGCGTGGCGCGATCGACCGCTTCCTGACCGACTTCGCGGCCGACCTTCAGGCGGACACGGACACCCGGGCCCGCGTGGAACGTCTGAAGTCGGACCTCCTGGCCCGCCCGGAGGTCCAGGACATCATCGCCTCGGCCTGGTCCTCGGTGCGCAACCTGATCATCGCGGCGGCGGAGGACGACCGCAGCCAACTCCGCCTCCGCACCCGCGCGTCCCTGATCTCCCTGGGCAACCGCCTGTCGACGGACACCCGCCTCCAGATGAAGGTGGAGGGCTGGGCGGAGGACGCGGCGGCCTACGTGGTCACGACGTACCGGCACGAGATCACGTCCCTGATCACGGACACGGTCGCGGGCTGGGACGCCACGCAGACGTCGAGGAAGATCGAGGCGAACATCGGCCGCGACCTCCAGTTCATCCGCATCAACGGCACGGTGGTCGGCGCGCTGGCAGGCCTGCTGATCTACACGGTGAGCCACGGGGTGGGGGGCTGAGGGAGCGGACCGGAGTCCGGGGC
>NZ_LIPQ01000068.1 GCF_001418135.1 Streptomyces aureus | reverse complement strand
GTCCCCGCCCGGGCGAGGACCCAGCTCGCCGCCCTCAGGGTCGCCTGGGGCGAGAACCGGCGGACGTACGAGCGCGCGAAGTTCGGGAACGGCTGGTCCGACGAGACCGACGCCCCCGGCGGGCGCAACGGCTGTGACACCCGGGACGACGTGCTGCACCGGGACCTCGACGACGTCCGGCTCGGCGACCGGAACCCGTGCGTCGTGCTGTCCGGCGTCCTGCACGACCCGTACACGGGCGAGGCCCTGCCCTACTCGTACCGCGAGGCCTCGGAGATCCAGACCGACCACGTCGTCGCGCTCGGCGCGGCCTGGCGCGCCGGCGCCTGGGCGTGGACGCCCGAGCGGCGGCTGACGTACGCCAACGACCTGGACGTGCTGCTCGCCACCGACAAGCAGACGAACCACGACAAGAGCAGCAGGACCCCGGACAGGTGGCGGCCGCCGAGGAGCGCGTACTGGTGCGAGTACGGTCGGCGCTGGACCGGCATCAAGGCGAAGTACGGCCTCACGGTGTCCCCACCGGAGAAGAAGGCGGTCCGGGAGCTCCTGGACACCTGCGGCTGAGGCGGCCGGAGCGCGTGCGAGGGAGTCCGGCGGACCCGGTACACTGGTCGGGATTGCTGCGTCCCGTGTCCGGCTCCGGTCGGCACCACCAGAACGGGACAGTCAGCCGGAGACCCGGCCCTCGGGCGGGGTTTCCAGGAGCGTCGCGCACCTTCGAAGGTGTCGCGTGCCACCCACCACCACCCGGATCCCGGGAGCGGCGGTGGGTCGTTCGCGTGCTGCACGTATGTGCCCAGACCTGGGAGCGGCTGCCCGGCAGGTCCGTCCCGTACGGACCCGGCGGGTTTCCCGGCTGCGGATGCGACCTCCCCTAACCCTGGTGAAGCCGTTTCGTACCAGTAGAGAGGTTGGTTCATGCCGAACCAGTCCCGTCCCAAGGTCAAGAAGTCGCGTGCCCTCGGCATCGCGCTGACCCCGAAGGCTGTCAAGTACTTCGAGGCCCGCCCCTACCCGCCGGGCGAGCACGGCCGTGGCCGCAAGCAGAACTCGGACTACAAGGTCCGTCTGCTCGAGAAGCAGCGTCTGCGCGCCCAGTACGACATCAGCGAGCGCCAGATGGCGCGCGCCTACGACCGTGCCAAGAAGGCCGAGGGCAAGACGGGCGAGGCGCTGGTCGTCGAGCTCGAGCGTCGCCTCGACGCCCTGGTCCTGCGTTCGGGCATCGCCCGCACCATCTACCAGGCCCGTCAGATGGTCGTCCACGGCCACATCCAGGTCAACGGTGGCAAGGTCGACAAGCCGTCGTTCCGCGTCCGTCCCGACGACGTCGTGATGGTCCGCGAGCGCAGCCGCACCAAGCCGCTGTTCGAGGTCGCCCGTGAGGGTGGCTTCGCCGCCGACGGTGAGACCCCGCGCTACCTGCAGGTCAACCTGAAGGCCCTGGCCTTCCGCCTCGACCGCGACCCGAACCGCAAGGAAATCCCGGTCATCTGCGACGAGCAGCTGGTCGTCGAGTACTACGCCCGCTGATGCGGTCCCCCGGCGGAAGCCGGGGGAAGTAGTACCACCCCCGCGGTGTTCAGCCCGCCGCTTCCCCGCCCTTTCCGGTGGGGGAGCCGGCGGGCTTCCGCGTTCCCGGGACCGCCGAGGTGCCGGCGGTACGGAACGGACGCGGTGCGGACTCCTCCGCCGGGACGCCCACGGCGGGATTCCGGCCGGCCACGAGCGCGCGCTCCACCGCCTCCGCAGCCGAGAGCCCCTGACCCGCCCGGAACGCGGAGCCGTACGCCTCCGCACCGAGCGCCTCCTCGGCCCGCCGCTCGCACAGCGACCTCGGCACGCCGAACGCCTCCGAGCCGAAGAGCCGGACACCCACCGTGTCCCACACCGGGACCGCCGCCCCCTGGAGGACCGCGGCCTCCTCCGCGTCGCCCTCGCTCACCGTCACCAGGGCGAGCAGTTCGATCGCCAGGACGAGGCCCACGAGATCACGGAAGCTGTCGTTGATCGACACGCACTCCGTGAGCAGCTCCCGCGCCTCCCCGAACGAGCCCCGGGTCCAGGCCAGATACCCCAGCACATAGAGGGCGTACGCCCGGGCCCACAGCTCGCCCCGCTCCTCGCAGACCTCCCTGACCTCCCGGGAGAGCGCGCCCGCCCCCTCCTGGTCGCCCCGGAAGGCCCGCGCCATCGCCAGCTCGATCTGCGCCATCAGCACATTGCTGTTCAGCTCGCCGAGTTCCCGGTACGCGTCGAGCGCCCGCCCGATCAGTTCCTCGGCCCGCGGCATGTCGTCCGTGAGCAGCGCCAGACAGCCCATCCGGTGCGTCGCGTACGCCTCCGCCAGCGCGTTCCGCGAGGACCGCGCCCGCTCACCGCACTCGTGGAGCGCCGCCACCGCCGCCGTGCCGTCGCCCTGCAGCACCGCCACGTACCCGAGCACCCACAGCGCCTTGAGCCGCGCCTCCTCGTGACCGGATTCGAGCGCCAGTGCCCGGTCCAGCCAGTGCCGGCCCTCCGAGAGACGCCCGCAGCCCACCCACGCGAACCAGAGCGTGCCCGCCAGGTGCTGGGCGAGATGCGCGTCCTCCGGCAGTTCAAGACAGAGTTCGAGGGCCGCCCGCAGATGCGGCAGCGCCGCCTCCGTCAGGGCCGCCACCTCGGGCTGGCGCGGGCTGAACCACTCCAGCTCGCACCAGGTGGCCAGGCCCATGTACCAGTCGCGGTGCCGCCGCCGCATCCGCTCCGTGTCGTCGAGCGCGGCGAGCCACTCGGCCCCGTACGCCGAGACCGTGTCGAGCATCCGGTACGCGGGACCGGCAGGGGTGTCCTCCCGGGTGAGCAACGACTGCGCGAGCAACCCGCCGAGCAGATCCAGGATCCGCTCCGGCGGCAGCTCCGGGCCGCCGCAGACGTACTCCACCGCCTCCAGGTCGAAGGGGCCGGGGAAGACAGAGAGCCGCGCCCAGAGGAGACGTTCCTCCGGGGTGCACAGCTCATGGCTCCAGCCGATGGCGGTGCGCAGCGTCTGATGGCGGGGGAGTGCACCGCGCGCGCCGTCCGTGAGGAGCCGGAAGCGGTCGTCGAGGCGGTCCAGCATCTGCTCGACGGAGAGCAGTGGCAGCCGCCCGGCCGCCAGTTCGAGGGCGAGCGGAATCCCGTCGAGGCGCCGGCACAACTCCCGTACGGCGTCCCGGCCGCCGGCCCGGGCCGGGTCCCCGGCCGGACCTCCCGGGACTCCGGGCCGGGCCGCGGCCGTGCCCGGGCGGACGGGCGCGCCTGTCAGCGTCGGAACCCCGTGGAGAGCGCCGGCCCCCGCCCCCGGCAGGCTCGGCGCGCCCGCCTCCGCCGCCCGCTCCGCGAGCAGCGTCATCGCGTCCGCCTCGCCCAGCGGCGCCAGCGGGAACACGGCCTCGCCGGCCACCCGCAGGGGCCGCCGGCCGACCGCGAGGACGGTGAGCCCGGGAGCGTGCCGCAACAGTTCCCGCACCAGTGGCGCGCAGTGCTCCACGAGGTGCTCGAAACCGTCCACGACCAGCAACGTCCGCCGCTCCGCGAGGTGCTCGACGAGCGCCTCGCGCGGGGGCCGGGGGGTGTGGTCGGTCAGGCCGAGCGCCTCGACCAGGGCGTACTCGATCAGATCGGGGTCGCGCAGCGGCGCGAGCTCGGCGAGCCGTACCCCGTCGCTGTAGCGTTTCTGCGCCGCCGCGGCGGCCCTCAGGGCGAGCCTGGTCTTGCCGACCCCGCCCATGCCCACGACCGTGACCAGGCGGGACGCTTCGAGGAGCGCCGTCAGTGCGGCCTGCTCGGTGGTCCGTCCGACGAACCGGTTGAGCTCCGCCGGGAGATTGCTCCGTCGCATGGGACACGGAGCGTACTCACCCGCACGCTCTCCGTACAATCGGTTCCGGTAACTCCCGTCTCACAGGCGGTAATGCGGTACGGGGCGACAGCCCGGGCGCGATAGGGTCGGGGGACGACTTTCAGCAAGGGCCCAACGACAGCAGAGAGCGGTGCAGAGTGACCGGTGGAGAGGTTGCCGGGATCCTGGTGGCCGTCTTCTGGGCGATCCTGGTCTCCTTCCTCGCCGTGGTTCTGGTGAGGCTGGCGCAGACGCTCAGGGCGACCACCAAGATGGTGGCGGACGTGACCGAGCAGGCCGTTCCCCTGCTGGCCGACGCCTCCGCGACCGTCCGCTCGGCACAGACCCAGCTCGACCGGGTCGACGCCATCGCCTCGGACGTCCAGGAGGTCACCTCCAACGCCTCCGCGCTCTCCTCCACCGTCGCCTCCACCTTCGGCGGCCCGCTCGTCAAGGTCGCGGCCTTCGGGTACGGGGTGCGCAAGGCGCTGGGCCGCGGCGGGGACGGCGCGGACGTGCCGCGGACCTCCTCGCGACGTACTGTGATCGTCGGCCGTACCGTGCCGTCCTCGCGACGCCGGAAGCAGAAGGGCTGAGCCGCGATGTTCCGCCGCACGTTCTGGTTCACGGCCGGCGCAGCCGCCGGCGTGTGGGCCACCACCAAGGTCAACCGGAAGCTGAAGCAGCTGACCCCCGAGAGCCTCGCGGCCCAGGCGGCGAACAAGGCGATCGAGACCGGCCACCGCCTCAAGGACTTCGCCCTCGACGTGAGGGCGGGCATGGTCCAGCGGGAGGCCGAACTGGAGGAGGCGCTCGGCCTCGACGCACCCGCCGAGCCGGGCCCGGCCCAGGCCCGGGAGCTTCCGGAGCCGCGCCGCCGGGGCGAACTCGGCCCCACCCCGTACACCACGCATTCAATTCCCACGATCTCGTACAACCGGAATGAGGACCACTGATGGAGTCGGCTGAAATCCGCCGCCGCTGGCTGAGCTTCTTCGAGGAGCGCGGGCACACCGTCGTCCCTTCGGCGTCGCTCATCGCGGACGACCCGACTCTGCTGCTCGTCCCCGCCGGCATGGTGCCCTTCAAGCCCTACTTCCTGGGCGAGGTCAAGCCGCCCTTCACGCGCGCGTCCAGCGTGCAGAAGTGCGTGCGCACGCCGGACATCGAAGAGGTCGGCAAGACGACCCGCCACGGCACGTTCTTCCAGATGTGCGGCAACTTCTCCTTCGGCGACTACTTCAAGGAAGGCGCCATCAAGCTCGCCTGGGAGCTGCTCACCACCCCGGTGGAGCACGGCGGCTACGGGCTTGAGCCGGAGAAGCTCTGGATCACCGTCTACCAGGAGGACGACGAGGCCGAGCAGATCTGGCGCGACGTCGTCGGCGTCCCCGCCGAGCGCATCCAGCGCCTCGGCAAGAAGGACAACTACTGGTCCATGGGCGTCCCCGGCCCCTGCGGCCCGTGCTCCGAGATCAACTACGACCGCGGCCCCGAGTTCGGCGTCGAGGGCGGCCCGGCCGTCAACGACGAGCGCTACGTGGAGATCTGGAACCTGGTCTTCATGCAGTACGAGCGCGGCGAGGGCACCGGGAAGGACGACTTCCCGATCCTCGGCGAGCTGCCCTCGAAGAACATCGACACGGGCCTCGGTCTCGAGCGCCTGGCGATGATCCTCCAGGGCGTCCAGAACATGTACGAGACGGACACCCTCCAGGTCGTCATCGACAAGGCCACCGAGCTCACCGGCGTCGCCTACGGCAAGGCCCACGACAGCGACGTCTCGCTGCGCGTGGTCGCCGACCACATGCGTACGTCCGTCATGCTCATCGGTGACGGCGTCACCCCCGGCAACGAGGGCCGCGGCTACGTGCTGCGCCGCATCATGCGCCGCGCCGTCCGCAACATGCGCCTGCTCGGCGCCACCGGCCCGGTCGTCCAGGACCTCGTCGACACCGTGATCAACACGATGGGCGAGCAGTACCCGGAGCTGGTCACCGACCGCAAGCGGATCGAGACGGTCGCCCTCGCCGAAGAGGCCGCCTTCCTCAAGGCCCTGAAGGGCGGCACCAACATCCTCGACACCGCCGTCACCGAGACCAAGGCCGCCGGCGGCACGGTCCTCTCCGGCGACAAGGCGTTCCTGCTCCACGACACCTGGGGCTTCCCGATCGACCTCACCCTGGAGATGGCCTCCGAGCAGGGCCTCTCCGTGGACGAGGACGGCTTCCGCCGTCTGATGAAGGAACAGCGGGACCGCGCCAAGGCCGACGCCAAGGCGAAGAAGACCGGCCACGCCGACATGACCTCGTACCGGGAGATCGCCGACAGCAACGGCGCCACCGAGTTCACGGGCTACACCAACACGGAGGGCGAGACCACGGTCGTCGGTCTCCTCGTCAACGGTGTCTCCTCGCCGGCCGCCTCCGAGGGCGACGAGGTCGAGGTCGTCCTCGACCGCACCCCCTTCTACGCCGAGGGCGGCGGTCAGATCGCCGACCAGGGCCGGATCAAGCTGCACAGCGGTGCGGTCATCGAGATCCGTGACGTCCAGCAGCCCGTTCCCGGTGTCTCCGTGCACAAGGGTTCCGTGCAGGTCGGCGAGGTGACCGTGGGCGCCACCGCCTACGCCTCCATCGACGTGCGCCGCCGCCGGGCCATCGCCCGCGCCCACTCGGCCACCCACCTGACCCACCAGGCGCTGCGCGACGCCCTCGGCCCGACGGCCGCCCAGGCCGGTTCCGAGAACCAGCCCGGCCGCTTCCGCTTCGACTTCGGCTCGCCGAACGCCGTCCCCGGCGCCGTCCTCACCGATGTCGAGCAGAAGATCAACGAGGTCCTCTCGCGCGAGCTGGAGGTCCACGCCGAGGTCATGCCGATCAACGAGGCCAAGCGCCAGGGCGCCATCGCCGAGTTCGGCGAGAAGTACGGCGAGCAGGTCCGCGTCGTCACCATCGGCGACTTCTCCAAGGAGCTGTGCGGCGGTACGCACGTCGGCAACACCGCCCAGCTGGGCCTGGTGAAGCTGCTCGGCGAGTCCTCCATCGGCTCCGGCGTGCGCCGTATCGAGGCCCTCGTGGGTGTCGACGCCTACAACTTCCTCGCCCGTGAGCACACGGTCGTCGCCCAGCTCCAGGAGCTGGTCAAGGGCCGTCCGGAGGAGCTGCCGGAGAAGATCTCCGCCATGCTCGGCAAGCTGAAGGACGCCGAGAAGGAGATCGAGAAGTTCCGCGCGGAGAAGGTCCTCCAGGCCGCCGCCGGTCTCGTCGACTCCGCCCAGGACATCCGCGGCCTCGCCCTCGTCACCGGCCAGGTCCAGGACGGCACCGGCGCCGACGACCTGCGCAAGCTGGTCCTCGACATCCGTGGCCGCTTCCCGTCCGACCGCCCGGCCGTGGTCGCCCTGTTCACCACGGCCAACGGCAAGCCGCTCACGGTCATCGCCACCAACGAGGCCGCCCGCGAGCGCGGCCTCAAGGCCGGCGAGCTGGTCCGCACGGCCGCCAAGACCCTCGGCGGCGGTGGCGGCGGCAAGCCGGACGTCGCCCAGGGCGGCGGTACGAACCCGCAGGCCGTCGGCGAGGCCATCGCCGCCGTCGAGCGTCTCGTGGTGGAGACGGCGTGACGATGCGTCGCGGCCGCCGGATCGCGGTGGACGTCGGGGACGCCCGGATCGGGGTCGCCTCGTGCGACCCCGACGGGGTCCTCGCCACGCCGGTGGAGACCGTGCCGGGGCGCGACGTCCCGGCCGCCCACCGGCGGCTCCGCCAGATCGTCGAGGAGTACGAGCCGATCGAGGTCGTCGTGGGCCTGCCCCGCTCGCTCAGCGGGCGGGAGGGGCCGGCCGCGACCAAGGTCCGTGCTTTCGCCGGGGAGATGGCCAAGGGCATCGCCCCGGTGCCGGTCCGGCTGGTCGACGAGCGGATGACCACGGTCACCGCGACCCAGGGGCTGAGGGCGTCCGGAGTGAAGGCCAAGAAGGGGAGGTCCGTCATCGATCAGGCCGCCGCTGTGATCATCCTTCAGAACGCTCTTGAGTCCGAACGGGTATCAGGTAATCCGCCCGGTGAGGGCGTCGAAGTGGTCATCTGATCGCGATACGGTAACGTTCCGCGCGATGCGGCGGTGTTCGAACAGCTGCCGCACTACGTAGAGGCGGATCGTCCGGAAGCCTCGCGGCTGTTTTGGGGATCGATGACTGAGTATGGCCGGAGCCCCGGCTCCGAACCGTGGCACCCCGGGGACCCGCTGTTCGGGGACCAGGGGTGGGAGGGCCAGCAGCAGCACTACCCGCACCCGCAGCAGGCAAACCAGTACGGCCAGGGCGCTCACGGCTACCAGGACCCGTACGGGCAGGGCGGCCAGACCGGTCAGGTTCCGCAGGCGTACGAGGGCGACCCGTACCAGCAGAACCACCAGCAGCAGCATGCGCAGCAGCAGTACCAGCAGCCGCAGGGGTACGTGGATCCGCAGGCGCAGTACCAGCAGCAGGCGCAGCAGCATGCCGCGCAGCAGCAGTACCAGCAGGCGTACGAACAGCAGCAGCAGCAACAACAACAGCAGCAGTACGGGTCGGGGTACCAGAGCCAGGGCGGGTACGACACGCCCGGGCACCTCGGACAGCAGTACGACGGCAACTGGGAGACGGGCCAGGCGGCGATGCCGTACGGCGGGACTCCGGCCGATCCGTACGGCGGCCAGAACCCCGACCTGTACGGCACGCCCGAGGCGTACCCCCCGCCCCAGCCTCCCGGCCGCCGGCAGAACCCGCCGGAGCCGGTGATCGACTGGGCGCCGGAGGAAGAGGCCCGCCCGGAGCCGGAGGAGGAGAAGCACCCCTTCTTCACCGGCGAGGAAGGCCCGGACGACGACGAGTACGACGAGTACGACGAGGAGCCGGGCCGCGGCCGGGGCTCCCGCGGCGGCGACCGCGAACGCCGGAGCAAGGCGAACAAGCGCAAGGGCAAGAACGGCGTGGCCTGCCTGGTCGTCGCACTCGTCCTCGCGGGCGGCGTCGGCGGCGTCGGCTACTTCGGCTACCAGTTCTGGCAGGGCCAGTTCGGCGCGGCGGAGGACTACGCGGGTGGTGGCTCGGGCGAGGTCCAGGTCGAGATCCCGAAGGGCGCGCTGGGCAACGAGATCGGCAACATCCTGAAGAAGGCGGGCGTCGTCAAGAGCGTCGACGCCTTCGTGTCCGCGCAGCAGAAGAACCCCAAGGGCATCTCGATCCAGGCGGGCGTGTACACGCTCAAGAAGGAGATGTCGGCCGACAGCGCGGTGACGCTGATGCTGAACCCGGCCAGCCAGGCCAACCTGATCATCCCCGAGGGCAAGCGGAACGCCTGGGTCTACGAAAAGCTCGATGAGCGTCTCGACCTCAAGCCGGGCACCACGAAGGACGTCGCGCTCGCGAAGGCGGACAGCCTGGGCCTCCCGGAATGGGCCAAGAAGCACCCCGACATCAAGGATCCGCTGGAAGGATTCCTCTTCCCGGCGAGCTACCCGGTCGGAAAGGGCAGCAAGCCCGAGGACGCGCTGCGCAAGATGGTCGCGCGCGCGAACCAGGAGTACGCGAAGCTTGAGCTCGACGCGAGGGCGAAGGGGCTCGGCGTCAAGGGACCGTGGGAACTCCTCACCATCGCGAGCCTGGTCCAGGCCGAGGGCAAGACGCACGAGGACTTCCGCAAGATGTCCGAGGTGATCTACAACCGCCTCGCGCCGGACAACCGCGAGACGTTCCAGTTGCTGCAGTTCGACTCGACCCTCAACTACTTGAAGGGGCAGAGCGAGATCAAGATCTCCGAGAAGGAGACCCAGACCAACACCGACCCGTACAACACGTACAAGCACAAGGGTCTGCCGCCCGGTCCGATCAGCAACCCCGGCAACGACGCCCTCGCCGCCATGCTCGACCCGACGAAGGACGGCTGGATCTACTTCGTCGCCACCGACGGCATGAGCAAGACCGAATTCGCCAAGACGCTCGCCGAGCACCAGAAGCTCGTCGACAAGTTCAACGCGGGGAGCTGACGATGACCCTGTCGCGCCGCGCGGCCGTCCTCGGATCGCCGATCGCGCACTCGCTCTCCCCGGTCCTGCACCGGGCCGCGTACACGGCCCTCGGCCTCGACGACTGGTCGTACGACCGGTTCGAGGTCGACGAGGCCGGGCTGCCCGGCTTCGTCGGCGAGCTGGACGGCAGCTGGGCCGGGCTGTCGCTGACCATGCCGCTCAAGCGGGCGATCATCCCGCTGCTCGACGGGATCAGCGACACGGCCGCCTCGGTCGAGGCCGTGAACACGGTCGTCTTCCGCGAGGACGGTCGCCGGGTCGGTGACAACACCGACATCCCCGGCATGCTCGCCGCCCTGCGGGAGCGGGGCGTCGAGAAGGTGGAGTCGGCGGCGGTCCTCGGGGCCGGCGCCACCGCCTCCTCCGCGCTCGCCGCGCTCGCCCGGATCTGCGCCGGACCCGTCACCGCGTACGTGCGCAGCGAGGCGCGGGCCGAGGAGATGCGCGGCTGGGGCGAGCGGCTCGGTGTGGAGGTCCGTACGGCCGCCTGGGACGACGCGGCGGAGGCCTTCGCCTCCCCGCTGGTCGTCGCGACCACCCCCGCCGGTACGACGAACGCCCTCGCGGGTGCCGTCCCCGACGCCGTGGGCACCCTCTTCGACGTCCTGTACGACCCCTGGCCGACGGCGCTCGCCGCGGCCTGGTCCGACCGCGGCGGCAAGGTGGTCGGCGGACTCGACCTCCTCGTCCACCAGGCCGTCCTCCAGGTCGAGCAGATGACCGGTGTCCCCAGGGCGCCCCTCGCGGCGATGCGCGTGGCGGGGGAGCGGGCCCTGGCGGCCCGTTAGGACCAGCGCGCGTTCCCACGGGCGGGCGCGCGGCGGGAGACCGTCGCGGGGCCCGGCCGGGCGGTCGGGAGGCCGCCCAGGCCGGCTCATGACCCGGCCGAGAACGCCGGGGAACGCCGAGAACGTCCAGAACGGCGGGATCCGCGTCCGACAGCTGGACCGGAGGACGGGTTCGTCCCGCGGACGTGGGAGGATCAGGGATGGCGGGCCAGGGCCGCGCACCCGGTCGCGCCGTCGCAGTACCCAGGCGCGAGCATGAGGAGCATCGTTGAGCAGGTTGCGTTGGCTGACCGCTGGGGAATCCCACGGACCCGCGCTGGTCGCGACACTGGAGGGCCTTCCCGCCGGTGTCCCGGTCACCACTGAGCTGGTGGCGGACCACCTCGCGCGGCGACGCCTCGGCTATGGGCGCGGCGCCCGGATGAAGTTCGAGCAGGACGAGATCACCTTCCTGGGCGGAGTCCGGCACGGGCTCTCCCTCGGTTCACCGATCGCCGTCATGGTCGGCAACACCGAGTGGCCCAAGTGGGAGAAGGTCATGGCGGCCGACCCGGTCGACCCCTCCGAGCTCAAGGAGACGGGCCGCAACGCCCCCCTGACCCGGCCGCGTCCCGGTCACGCCGACCTCGCCGGCATGCAGAAGTACGGCTTCGACGAGGCCCGGCCCATCCTGGAGCGCGCCAGCGCCCGGGAGACCGCCGCCCGTGTCGCCCTCGGCGCGATCGCCCGCTCCTTCATCAAGGAGACCGCGGGCATCGAGATCGTCTCGCACGTCGTCGAACTGGCCGGGGCGAAGGCGCCGTACGGCGTGTACCCGACCCCCGCCGACGTCGAGAAGCTCGACGCCGACCCGGTCCGCTGCCTCGACGCCGACGCGTCGAAGGCGATGGTCGCCGAGATCGACCAGGCCCACAAGGACGGCGACACCCTCGGTGGCGTCGTCGAGGTGCTGGCGTACGGCGTTCCCGTCGGCCTCGGCTCCCACGTCCACTGGGACCGGCGTCTCGACGCGCGGCTCGCCGCCGCCCTCATGGGCATCCAGGCCATCAAGGGCGTCGAGGTCGGCGACGGCTTCGAGCTGGCCCGCGTGCCCGGGTCCAAGGCCCACGACGAGATCGTGAAGACCGAGGACGGCCTCAAGCGCACCTCCGGCCGCTCCGGCGGCACCGAGGGCGGCCTGACCACCGGCGAGCTGCTGCGGGTCCGCGCGGCGATGAAGCCCATCGCGACCGTGCCGCGCGCCCTCGCCACCGTCGACGTCGCCACCGGCGAGGCCACCCAGGCCCACCACCAGCGCTCCGACGTCTGCGCCGTCCCCGCGGCCGGCATCGTGGCCGAGGCCATGGTCGCGCTGGTCCTCGCGGACGCCGTCGTCGAGAAGTTCGGCGGCGACAGCGTCCCGGAGACCCGCCGCAACGTGCGGTCGTACCTCGAGAACCTGCGCATCCGGTGACCGGCGGTCCCCTGGTCGTCCTCGTCGGGCCCATGGGCTCCGGCAAGTCCACGGTGGGCGCGCTCCTGGCCGAACGGCTCGGCGCGCCCTACCGGGACACCGACGCCGACATCGTCGCCGCCGAGGGCCGAGAGATCTCCGACATCTTCGTCGAGGACGGCGAGGAGCACTTCCGCGCCCTGGAGCGGGACGCGGTCGCCGCGGCCCTCGCCGGGCACGAGGGCGTCCTCGCCCTCGGCGGTGGCGCGATCCTCGACGCCGGAACCCGCGCCCTGCTCGCCGGGCTGCCCGTCGCGTACCTCTCGATGGACGTCGACGAGGCGGTCCGGCGCGTCGGCCTCAACACCGCGCGCCCGCTGCTCGCCGTCAATCCGCGCCGTCAGTGGCGCGAGCTGATGGAGGCGCGCCGCCATCTGTACACCGAAGTCGCGCGGGCCGTCGTCGCCACCGACGACCGCACCCCCGAAGAGGTCGCGGACGCGGTCCTCGCGGCACTGGATCTGAAGAAGGACGCATGACGACGGACCAGGAAGTCACCCGAATCCACGTCGCGGGCAGCGCCGGCACGGATCCGTACGAGGTGCTGGTCGGCCGGCAGCTGCTGGGCGAGCTCCCGGCCCTCATCGGCGACCAGGCCAAGCGGGTCGCCGTGATCCACCCGGAGGCGCTCGCCGACACCGGTGAGGCGCTCCGCGCGGACCTCGCCGAGCAGGGCTACGAGGCGGTCGCCATCCAGGTGCCGAACGCAGAGGAGGCGAAGACCGTCGAGGTCGCCGCCTACTGCTGGAAGGCGCTCGGCCAGACCGGCTTCACCCGCAGCGACGTCATCGTGGGCGTCGGCGGCGGCGCCACCACCGACCTGGCCGGCTTCGTCGCCGCGAGCTGGCTGCGTGGCGTCCGCTGGATCGCCGTACCGACCACCGTCCTCGCGATGGTCGACGCGGCCGTCGGCGGGAAGACGGGCATCAACACCGCCGAGGGCAAGAACCTCGTCGGCGCCTTCCACCCGCCCGCCGGGGTCCTCTGCGACCTGGCCGCGCTCGACTCGCTGCCGGTGCACGACTACGTCAGCGGCCTCGCGGAGATCATCAAGGCCGGCTTCATCGTCGACCCGGTGATCCTCGACCTCATCGAGGAGGATCCGCAGGCGGCCCGTACGCCCGCCGGTCCCCACACCGCCGAGCTGCTCGTCCGCTCGATCAGGGTCAAGGCCGAGGTCGTCTCCGGCGACCTCAAGGAGTCCGGCCGCCGCGAGATCCTCAACTACGGCCACACCCTCGCCCACGCGATCGAGAAGAACGAGCGGTACAAGTGGCGCCACGGCGCCGCCGTCTCCGTCGGCATGGTCTTCGCCGCCGAGCTCGGCCGCCTCGCCGGGCGCCTCGACGACGCCACCGCCGACCGGCACCGGGCGATCCTGGAGTCCGTCGGGCTGCCGCTCACCTACCGCGGCGACCAGTGGCCCAAGCTCCTCGAGACCATGCGGGTGGACAAGAAGTCCCGCGGTGACCTGCTGCGCTTCATCGTGCTCGACGGGATCGGCAAGCCGACCGTCCTCGAGGGCCCCGACCCGGCGGTCCTGATCGCCGCGTACGGCGAGGTGTCCGCGTGAGCGAGCCCCGTCCCGTTCTGGTGCTCAACGGCCCCAACCTGGGCAGGCTCGGCTCCCGCGAGCCCGACATCTACGGCGCCACCTCCTACAAGGGGCTCGTCGAGTCCTGCAGGACCCTCGGTGCGGAGCTCGGCTTCGACGTCGAGGTGCGGGAGACGAACGACGAGGGCGAGATGATCCGCTGGCTGCACGAGGCGGCGGACCGCTCGATCCCGGTGGTGATCAACCCGGGTGCGTTCACGCACTACTCGTACGGGATGCGGGACGCGGCCGCCCAGCGGACCGCGCCGCTGATCGAGGTCCACATCTCGAACCCGTACGCCCGGGAGGAGTTCCGGCACACCTCGGTCGTCGCGGCCGTGGCGACCGGGACGGTCGCCGGGTTCGGGATCGGTTCCTACCGGCTGGCGCTGCGGGCGCTCGCCGAGGAACTGACGGGCTGACAGGGCACCAGGGGGAGCCCCCGGCCGTTCCCCCTGTGGGGGCCGGGGGCGGTAACGTTCCGGCGCACCGGATACACCGGCTACAACAGGCGTACGAGACGGAGTGGGACCGGATGCAGCACGCAGTGGGGGGTCCGCTGCCACCGCCGGAGCGACCGGGCCGGGCGACCGGCCCCGGCACCGGCCCGGGACTCGTTCCCGATTCCGCCTCCGCGCCCGGGGGCGCCCCCGGGCCCGGCACCGGCCCGGGACCCGGAGCCGGGACCGGCGCGGCGGCCGGACCCGTGTCCGCCGCGGCCGGCGCCGCCCCGGGAGGGCGGCCGCCGATACCGCCGCCTCCGCCCGGCACCCCGTACCA
>NZ_LIPQ01000679.1 GCF_001418135.1 Streptomyces aureus | reverse complement strand
GGAGGAGTCGGCGCCCGCCACACGGCGGGCGCCGACTCCTCCGACGTCACGCACCCGACCCACCCCCTCGACGGCGCCGACGGGAGCGGCGTCGACGGGAGCGGCGCCGACGGGAGCGGGGACGACGACGAGGACCAGGCCGACCTGGAGGTCCAGATCCGCGCCCTGGCCCCGCGCCTGATCGCCTTCGGGCCCCTCCTCGGAGAGCAGCGGGAGCAGCCGGAGGGGGGCGCGACGGCCGCCCTCACGGCCGAGGCCGCCGAACTGGCCGCCGGAGCCCTGGTCTACGCCTCGGAGGTCCTCATCGACGAGCTGTACGACGACGTCCAGACCCTCGCCGACGAGGAGACCAACGTCGCGGAGTGCCGGGCCGAACTGTGGCACCTCGCCGAGCTTCCGCCGCGCTACGGCCTCGCGTACGACGAGCTCTTCGCGCGCCGCTTCCTCGTGACCGCGATAGCTCTGACCACCCGGTTCACCGACGGGAGCTTCCGTGAGCTCGGCTGCCTCGCGGAGGAACTCGTACTGAAGCTGCTCCTGCAGCAGGCGCACTCCACGCTCGACCTGTACGGGCTCCTCGGCGACGACGTCGCGGAAGCCCTGGAGCGCTTCGCCGACGAGGTGTACGAGGACATGGACTTCGAGTGGCTGTACGACGACGCGCGGGACGGCGTCGTCGAGGACCCCGCCCTCGCCGGCGTGGGCGTCACCCCGCTGGCGATCGGCACGTGGTTCACCCCGTTCGACGACGACCGGTACGTCCACCCGTACGCCGTCGACGAGGAGGCGGGCAGGCAGAGCACCCACGACTGACCCGCCCTCCGGCCCGCCCCCGGCACGACGGCGTCGGCCCGCTCACTCGATGGTGTGAACCTCGGGTGCGGACGTCCGCGACGCGCACGCGCGCAGGCGTGCGCTCCGGCGGTTGTGGCCGGGAACGCGCGCTGCGCGTGCGCCGGGCGACGGTGGCGGGATCCCTAGACTTCCCGCACATGTCGCTCTGGCTGCTCAATCAATTCAGCACCTTCACCCTGGCCGTCGTCACCGTCGGCGGGACCGTCCTCGTGGCGGTGGCCGGCAGCGTGCTGCTGCGCCGCAGGCATCCGTCGCTGGCCGACGGCGAGCACAACGACATGGTCGGAGTGACCCTCGGCATGTTCGGTGCGATCTACGGAATCATCCTCGCCTTCGTCATCGTGACGCTCTGGACCCAACTGGAGAGCACACAGACCATCGTGGCCTCCGAGGCCACCGACGTCGCCCTCATCGCCCGCGACGCCGCCGCCTTCCCGCCCCCGGTCCGCGCCCGCGTCGACGAGGCGCTCAGCGACTACGTCCACTCCGTCGTCGAGGTCCAGTGGCCCCGGATGCGGGAGGGGCGGCCGAGCTACGGTGCCACCGCCGCGAAACTCCAGACGGTCTACGACGTCCTCCAGGAGTACGACCCGAAGACCCCGCGCGAAGAGGTCTTCTACGAGGAGGCCGTCAGCCACCTCAACGGCGTGGCCTCGCAGCGCCGGGCCCGCCTGACCATGGCCGAACAGGAACTCCCCCCGCTCCTCCAGGTCCTCGCCTTCGGCGGTGCCTTCGTCCTGATCCCGCTCACCTTCCTGTACGGCATGCGCAGGCTGCGGATCCAGCTCCTCTTCGTCGCCTCCGTCGCCGCCCTGATCGGCTTCAGCCTGCTCCTGGTCTTCGTCCTGGACCGTCCCTTCGCCGGCGAACTCAGCGTGAGCCCGGCCCCGTACAAGGAAGGGGCCCTGGAGCGCTACTGGTAGCGGGTTCAGGCCGGTCCCGTGTGAAGGACGCGGAAACGTCCGGGCGCCGCCGGATCCCGGTCGACGACCTGGACGGGCGGCCACGCCCACTGCCACACGCCGCTGCCCGGCGGGCGG
>NZ_LIPQ01000678.1 GCF_001418135.1 Streptomyces aureus | reverse complement strand
GTGCACCGCGACCTCAAGCCGCGGAACGTGATGGTCCGTCCCGACGGGTCCGTCGTCGTCCTCGACCTCGGGGTCGCCTCCGTCCTGGACAGCGACACCACCCGCCTCACCCACACCGGTTCCCCCATCGGCAGCCCCGCCTACATGGCGCCCGAGCAGGCCATGGGCGGCGCCGTCGGACCCTCCACCGACCTGTACGCGCTCGGCGTGCTGCTGCACGAACTCCTCAGTGGGAACGTGCCCTTCGCCGGGTCCACCGCGCTCGGTGTCCTCCACCGCCATCTGTACGAGCCTCCCGTGCCGCTCCGTCAGCTGCGGCCCGAGTTCCCCGAGCCCCTCGAAGCGCTGGTCCTCCGGTTGCTCGCCAAGGACCCGCGGGAGCGGCCGTCCGGTGCGCACGAGGTGTACGAGCGGCTGCTGCCGCTGCTCCCCGCGCGCGGGGCACCGGCCGGGCCGATGGACCCGACCCGGCCGTTCCTCCGCCCGCACGCGCCCTGGCCGGACCGCCCGGCGGCGACCGCGCCGGCGGCGCCGGTCGCACCGGTCCTTCCGGCGTGGACTCCGCCGCCCCTGCCGGTGGTGCCCGCTCCCGGGGGCGACCCGAGGGCCTCGTACCCGCCGCCGGTCCCGACCGCCCCCGTGTCCCCGGCCGCCCCCGCGCGCGCCGATGTCGCCGCGGCCGTCGACGAGGTCAAGCGGCTGCTGGGGGAGGGGGCGCTCACCCAGGCCGTCGACATGCTCGGCGGGATCCTGCCCGCCGCCGCGGCAGAGCACGGCGAGCGGTCGCCGGTCGTCCGCATCCTGCGCAAGCAGTACGCGTCCACGCTGATGGACGACGGCCAGTACCGGCGTGCGCTGCCCGAGTTGCGCCGCCTCGCGGCGGACCGCGACGCGGAGGCGGGGCCGGCGGATCCGCAGGCTCTTCAATTCCGTTATGACGCCGCCCTGTGCCTGGAGCAGCTGGGGGAGACGGCCGCCGCGCTCACCGAGTTCCGTGCGGTCCTGCCGTACTACGAGGGCGATCCGGCCCGTGCCTTCGACATCCGGCAGCGGATCGCGCTGCTCCTCGTGGCGACGGGGGAGCACGCGGCCGGACAGGAGCAGCTCCAGCGGCTGCTGTTCGACGCGGAGCGCGCGTTCGGCCCGTATCACCCGCTTCCGGCGGAGTTGAGGCGGGTGCTGGAACACCAGCGTCAGCTGGGGCCGCGCTCCTGACGGAGCGCCAGAGTCACGACTCGACAACTGATCGGTCAATGGATCTCCTTGATCCTTTTTGCCCTTTTTGGCGCATGTAGCGTTCGCGTCAGATCATGTTCACGTCCCCAAGGAATCCCTCATGACGACGCCGCCCGCGCCCCTCACCCCCGAGCAGCCCGCCGCTCCGGAGCAGCCCGCCCCCGCGAAGAAGGGCAGCCGCATCCTGAAGAAGGTCGGCGGTGTCGTCCTCGCGATCGCCATCGCCATCGGCGTGAAGCTCGGCCTGCCGTACCTCACCGGCGACGCCCCCGTGCACGCCAAGGCCGGCGAGTGCGTCACCGTGACGGGCCCGGACAACGACCCCAAGGTCGACACCACGGACTGCGCCTCGGGCAAGGCCGACCTGTTCAAGGTCGTCAAGGTCATCGACAACACCTTCGACGTGAACCAGTGCGGCGCGGAGCTGTCGGCGCTCGCGCAGCAGCTGGAGTCGGACAAGTTCGTGCTGTGCCTGGAAGAGGTCCCCGCGAAGTAGTCCGCGCGCACCCGCACGTCCGGAAGGGCCGGAACCCCCAGGGGTTCCGGCCCTTCCGGAC
>NZ_LIPQ01000677.1 GCF_001418135.1 Streptomyces aureus | reverse complement strand
CCCCTCGCACCGTTCGGCCCCCCGGGGCCGAACGGTGCGAGGGGCGCGGTGAAGACTCAGATCCGGTCGAGGACCCGCGTCAGCAGCTCACCCATCCGTGCCGCCGAGTCCCGCCCCGCCTGGAGGACCTCCTCGTGGTTCAGCGGCTCGCCCGAGAGCCCCGCCGCCAGGTTGGTGACCAGCGAGATGCCGAGGACCTCCGCACCCGCCTCGCGCGCGGCGATGGCCTCAAGGACGGTGGACATGCCGACCAGGTCGCCGCCGAGCACGCGGACCATGTTGATCTCGGCCGGGGTCTCGTAGTGCGGGCCGGGGAACTGGACGTAGACGCCCTCCTCGAGGGTCTCGTCGACCTCCTTGCACAGCGCGCGCAGCCGCGGCGAGTACAGGTCGGTGAGGTCGACGAAGTTCGCGCCGACGATCGGGGAGGCGGCCGTCAGGTTGAGGTGGTCGCTGATGAGGACCGGCTGGCCGGGGCGCATGCCCTCGCGCAGGCCGCCGCAGCCGTTGGTCAGGATGACCGTCTTGCAGCCTGCGGCGACGGCGGTGCGGACGCCGTGCGCGACGGAGGCGACACCGCGGCCCTCGTAGAAGTGGGTGCGGCCGAGGAAGACGAGGGCGCGCTTCTCGCCGATCTTGTACGAGCGCACCTTTCCGCCGTGGCCCTCGACGGCGGGCGGCGGGAAACCGGGCAGGTCGGTCACCGGGAACTCGGCCTCGGGGGCACCGAGGGCGTCGACGGCGGGCGCCCAGCCCGAGCCCATGACCAGGGCGACGTCGTGGTTCTCGACTCCGGTCAGCTCGCGAAGACGTGCGGCAGCGGCCTCGGCGGCCTCGTACGGGGTGGCAGTTGCGTTCACTGACTCTCTCGCCTCGGGGAGGGGGTCCGAGGCTGGCCCCGGACGGATTTGATACGCGCAGAAGCGTAGCCGGAGTTTGCCTACGCGCGTAGATGACGATGCCGACGGACATGCGATCGTTGTCTTGTCGTTTCCGACGAATCGCACAAGGGAGGAGTCACCTTCGTCCCTCGGTGGTTCCCACACCCCCCGGCCGGCTTCGCGCCGCCTCAGCAGGGACGCTTGCGCAACTCCATCACGTAGTCGTGCGGCGCGCCCGCCGACTCGGCCGCGTCGGCGACCTCGCCCAGGTACCGCGCCGAAGGCAGCCCGCCCTCGTACGCGTTGAGGACGTACACCCAGGCCGGCTCCTCGCCGTCCAGGGTGTGCACCCGGACCCGCATCCGGCGGTAGATGTCGAGCCCGACGCCCTCCCAGCGGTCCATGGACTCCTCGTCCATCGGCGCGATGTCGTACAGCGCCACGAAGACCTGGGAGCGCGGGGCCTCCACGATGGTGGCCAGCGCGCCGTCCCAGCCCATCTGCTCGCCGCCGAAGGTGAGCCGCCAGCCGTTGAGCCAGCCGGTGCCGCGCAGTGGGGAGTGCGGTGCGCGGCGGCTCATCAGCCGCGCGTCGAGGTTGCCGGCGAAAGCGGCGTAGAGCGACATGGGACCGAGGGTACGGGAGGGGGCGGGGTGTCCGGGGAACTC
>NZ_LIPQ01000676.1 GCF_001418135.1 Streptomyces aureus | reverse complement strand
CGCCCCCATCAAGGACCGACGCGCTCGGCGGGGAGCTGTCGTCGGTCCTTGATGGGGGCGGGTACGGGGGAGGCCGGGCCCGCGGTCCTCGGTGGCTGAGGTGGAGGTCAGGCCGGTCCCGAGTGGGTGCGGGGAGTTGTGGTCGAGGTCCCCGGTGGGTGTGGGGGCTGTGGTCGAGGCCCTCGGTGGCGGCGGGGCGCGGGGGACGTCAGGACGAAGCGCCCGGCGGTGGCGGGGCCGTACTCGAGCGCACCACCAGGACCGGTTCCACCGCCCTGCGGCGGAGGCCGTCCGTGCGGCCCTCGATCTGGTCGAGCAGCAGCGCGACGCAGTGCCGGCCGACCACCTCGAAGTCCTGGTGCACCGTCGTCAGCGGGGGATGGAGGTACGCGGCCTCGGCGATGTCGTCGAAGCCGGCCACGCTGATGTCCCCGGGCACGTCACGCCCCGACTCGCGCAGGGCCCGCAGCATTCCCAGCGCCATCTGGTCGTTGGCGGCGAAGACGGCGGTCACCTCCCGGCGGCGTGCGATGCCGAGGCCGGCCCGGTAGCCGGACTCCGCGGTCCAGTCCCCGTACAGCACCGGGGGCACGGGCGCGCCCGCGGCGGACAGGGTGCGTTCCCAGGACTCGGATCTCCGCCGTGCGGCGAACGAGTCGCGGGGGCCCGCCAGATGCCACACCGTCCGGTGTCCGAGGCCGAGGAGGTGGCTCACGACGCTGTGTGCGCCATGGGCCTGGTCGAAGTCGACGTTGGGATACCGGTGGCCGGTGTCGCCGTCGGCGACGACCACCGGCATCGACGGTGGGAGGTGGAGGGACGGGGTGTCGAGCATCTGCGACTCGACGAGCACGATGCCGTCGACGGACTGCAGCATCAGATGCTGGAACGCGCGCCGGACCGCGGCCTCCGTCTGGGCCCTGATGCCCATGAAGTTGACGGAGAAGTCGGCCTCGCGGGCGGCGTCGGCGATCGCGGCCAGGGTGCGGGCGTTGCCGTGCGCGCCGACGTCGAAGCTGACCACGCCCAGGGCGCCGAACCTGCCCGTGACCAGGGCGCGGGCTGCCGTGTTGGGGCGGTAGCCGAGCGTCTGCATGGCGGAGAGCACCTTCTCACGGGTGCTCGCGTCGACGTTCTCGCGGTTGTTGGCCACGCGTGACACGGTCTGCGAGGAGACGCCCGCCATCGTGGCGACGTCCGCCATGGAGGGCCACTGCCGGGCCGGCCGTGACCGCGGGGACTTCGTTTTCCTGTCCGTCACCACGCGCGGGACCTTCCGGAGGGAACTGGGGGCCGTCCGCGCGCGCGGACGGCC
>NZ_LIPQ01000675.1 GCF_001418135.1 Streptomyces aureus | reverse complement strand
GCAACCCGCTGCCTCTGCCCCACGGGGGCAGAGGCAGCGGGTTGCCGGTCGGCGACGAGCCGGGAAGGCTCGCCGCCGACGGCACGCGCTACGGGGTGACGCCGATGGAGCGGGTGATCACCGCGCCGTGAAGACCGCCACGGTCCGCGCCGGGACCGTGAAGGTGCCCGAACCCGGCTCGTAGGAAGAACCCTTCACGACCGTGTCGGAACCGTTCGCCTGCACCGGGTGCAGGGCGTACGACGTCCCGGCCAGGCCGGAGACCCGCTGCGTCTGCTGCCGCGTGCTGGCGTTGAAGACCACCACCAGGTCGCCCAGGCGCATCGTGATCACGCCCGGGGTCTCCTCCAGGCCCGAGAGCGGGAAGGACAGGGCGTCCTGCACCTGGCCCGCGGTCGCGAGGGAGAAGGCCGGCTCGGTGGTACGGATCTTCTGGAGGTCGCGGTACGCGGCGGAGGCGCCGTCGATCTGCTCGCAGCCGACCGTCAGGCTCGGGTTCACGAGCAGCGGCTTTCCGTAGCCCCACTTGGCCTTGTTGTCGGGGGCCGGCGGGAGGCCGCGGCCGAAGCCGTTGCCGTCGCCGCAGTCCCAGTGGATCGCGTTGAACCAGTCGCCGCTGTCGTACGAGTTGCGGTCGAGCGACTTGGAGCGCAGCAGGTCCGAGCCCGCCTGGGAGAGCGCCGGGCCCTGCGAGAGGGTCGCGGTGGCCATGGCGAGGACCTGCATACGTGCCCGGTCGGCGGCCGGCGTGCCCGCCGGGAGCTTGAAGGCGAGCGCGTCGTACAGGGTCTCGTTGTCGTGGGCGTCGGCGTAGGCGAGGGCCTCGCCGGGGGCGGCGGCGTATCCGGCGGGGGCGCCGTTGTAGTCGACCTGGCTGCCCTTGACCGTACGGCCGGAGGTGTCGGTGAAGGAGTAGTCGGCGAGGTTGCCGGTCAGGCCGACCTTGATGAGGTCCTGGTAGTGGAGGAGCCGGGCCTTCTGCTGCTCCGGGGTGCCGTTGGCGGTGGACGTGTTGGGGTCGGTGAAGAGGCCGGAGGCGAAGCCCTGGACGCCGGGGTCCTCGTCGAAGGGGCCGCCGCCGCGGACGGCGTCGCGGGCCCGGTCGGAGAAGGTCGCGATGCCGGTGCCGGCCATGTTCTTCTGGGTGGCCTGGACGAAGCGGGCGTCGTCGGCGATCTCGCCGAAGTTCCAGCCCTCGCCGTAGAGGATGATCGCCTTGCCGTCGACGCCGTCCTTGGCGAGGGTCAGCTCGTCGAGGGCCTTGCGGACGGCGAGGATGTTGGCCTTGGGGTGGTGGCCCATGAGGTCGAAGCGGAAACCGTCGACCTTGTAGTCCTTGGCCCAGGTGACGAGGGAGTCGACGACGAGCTTGCCCATCATCGCGTTCTCGGGCGCGGTGTTGGCGCAGCAGGTCGAGGTGGCGACGGTGCCGTCGGCCTGGAGGCGCTGGTAGTAGCCGGGGACGATCCGGTCGAGGACGGACTTGTCGGACTGTCCGGCGGCGACGGTGTGGTTGTAGACGACGTCCATGACGGTGCGCAGGCCGTTGCCGTTGAGGGCCTGGACCATCTGCCGGAACTCGACCGTGCGGCGGGTGCCTTCGGGGTCGGTGCTGTAGGAGCCCTCGGGGACGGTGTAGTGGAGCGGGTCGTAGCCCCAGTTGTAGGCGTCCTTGGCCGCGGCGGCGGCCACGCAGGCCTGCTGCTCCTCGGAGTCGGGGGCGTAGACCTTCAGGTCGCAGGCGGGGGCGGTCTGGTCGGACTTCTTCTCGGGGATGGTGCCGATGTCGAAGGCCGGGAGGAGGTGGACGTAGGAGGTGCCGGAGGCGGCGAGGTCACGCAGGTGCTTCGAGCCCTTGCTTCCCTTGTCGGTGAAGGCCAGGTAGGTGCCCCGGTGGTCGGCCTTCGCCGTCGGGTCGGCGACGGAGAAGTCGCGGATGTGGAGTTCCTGGATCTGGGCGTCGCGCAGGGGCACGGCGGCCGGCTTCTTCAGTGCCTTCCAGCCCTGGGGTGCGAGCCGGGGGTCGGTGAGGTCGACGGCGAGGCTGCGGGCGGAGTCGGTGGTGAGGGCGGTGGAGTAGGGGTCGGTGACCTTGTTCTCCACGATCTTCTGGACGGTGGGGGCCCAGACCCTCACGACGTAGCGGTACGGCTTGCCCGTCCAGGACTTGGGGCCGGTGACGGACCAGACGCCGGAGGTGTCGTCGCGCCGCATGGGCACGGTCCGGCCGTCGAGTTCGAGGGCGACGGACTGCGCGGTGGGGGCCCAGACGGAGAGGCCGACCTTGCCGCCGCGGAAGACGGGGCCGAGGGCGGCGCCGGTGGCCTTCTTCGCGTACAGGTCGTCGAGGACTCCGGCGGTCTGGACGCCGGTGGCGGCGAGCAGGGCGCCGTTGGCGGCGCGCTGGGTGGCGATGAGCTGGCCGCGCAGGGAGTCGCGGACGCGCTCGGTGTCGCGCGGGTCGACGGTGAAGGCCGGGTACTCCTTGAGGTGCGGGTACTTCGCCTTCTGCGCGTCGGTGAGGGCGGTCTGGTTGAGCCGGAGCCACTGGCCCTCGGTGTTCAGGGCGCCGTCGGTGACGGTGATCCCGCCGTCCTTCGCGTACACGAGCTGCTGGCTGGTGGCCTCGGTGGCCTTGACCTTCCAGACGACGGTGTTCCGGTCGATCCACTGGGCCTCGGACTTTCCGAGGTCGAGGTTCGGGGCGCCGCCGACGGTCGGGAGCAGGTACTTGGGCTGTCCCGCGAGCAGCCACACCTCGTGGCCGAGGCTCGCGAGGTCGAGGGACTGGTCGGTGGGCAGGTCCTTCTCGTCGCCCTTGTGGAGGATGTACGAGAGGGAACCCGCGCCCTCGGTGAGCGGGACCTCGTAGACGGCGCCGTAGGCGTCGATCCGGGTCGGCATGAGGGGCTTGGACCAGTCGGTGGGCTGGGCTGCGCCGGTCCAGGTGTGGAGGCCCCAGCCGTCGTAGGCGCCGTCGGGCCGCTGGTAGTGGATGACGGCCTTGGTCTTGTCCTGCGGGGCGGGGGCCGGGTTCGTGTCGGACTGGCCGTCCTGGCCCTGCGTGATCCAGACCTCGCCGGTGCGGCCGAGGGTGATGCTCCGCTGCGGGCCGTCGGCGGTGCCGTCCCTCTCGACGGTGTACGTGACGGTGGAGGCGCCTTCGGGGACCTTGACCCAGGCGAAGGCGCCGTGGGCGTCGCGGCCGGTGAACGCGGCCTCCTGGCCGGCGGCCTTCAGGGTCCAGCCGTCGTAGTTCCCGTCCTCGCGCTTGTAGTGGACGACGGCGTGGGTGCGCTCGACGGCGACCGGCTTCTCGGGCGCGGGGGCCTGTCCGGCGGTGGTCGCGGCGGTGGCGCTCGCGGTGCGGCCCGCGCTGTCGACGACGACGGCCTTGTAGCGCAGGGCGGTGCCGGCGGGGGCGGTGACGTGCTGGGTGACCTTGTAGGGGGCGTGGTCGGCGGTGCCGAGGGTCTGCCAGCGGCCGTTGCCGGTCTGGGCGGCGAAGACGACGCGGTTGAGGCCGCCGCCTCTGACGTCGGCGGTGAGCTCGACGGTGCCGGTGGCTCCGGCGGCGGGGGCCTTGAGGCTGACGGAGGGCTTCGCGGCGGGGGCCGGGAGGGGCTTGTCGGCCTTGAGGACGAGGGAGGAGAGGGCGGGGACGGTGACGGTGACCTTGCCGTCGTTCGCGGTGACGGCGCCCTTGCCTCCGTACAGGGCGCGGAAGGCGGCCGAGTCGACGGGAACGGTGACCGTCCTGTCGGTGGTGGCGCTGTTGGTGGCGACGAGGTACTCGGTCCGCGTCTTCGTGTCCGTACGGGAGAAGGCGTAGACGGAGCCCTCGGCGTACCGTTCCTGCTGCACTCCGTCGCGGAGGGCCGGGTTGTCGCGGGTCAGCTTCGACAGGGCGGCGACGGACGTGTACACCGGGTGCGTGGGGTCGTACGCGTCGGTGGCGTGGGTGCGGTCGGTGCCGAGCTGGTCGTCGTCGAGGTAGTCGGCGGTCTTCGAGGCGAAGAGGGTCTGGCGGGCGTCCTTGTCGCCGCCGGGGCCGGTGAAGCCCTGCTCGTCGCCGTAGTAGATCACCGGGTTGCCCCGGGACAGGAACATCAGCTCGTTGGCGAGGGTGGCCCGGCGGACGAGTTCGGTGTCGGAGGCGTTCGGGTTGTCCTGCTTGAGGAAGGTGCCGATGCGGCCCATGTCGTGGTTGCCGAGGAAGGTCACCTGCTCGTAGGCGTTGGCCTTGTCGGTGGTGTACCGGTAGTCCTCGGCGAAGACCTTGGCGAGCCGGTCGGCTCCGGCGCCCTGGGAGGCGAAGGCGCGGGCGGCGTCCTGGAAGGGGAAGTCGAGGGTGGCGTCGAGCCGGCCCCGGGTGACGTACGGGGAGGTGACGGCGGTGTCGGCTGAGTAGACCTCGCCGAACATGAAGAAGTCCTCGCGGCCCTGCTTCCTGGCGTAGGCGTCGAGGGCGGTGGCCCACTGGGTCCAGAAGTCGAGGTCGACGTGCTTGACGGTGTCGATGCGGAAGCCGTCGATCTTGAAGTCGCGGACCCACTTCTCGTAGATCTTCCGCATGCCGTCGACGACCTCGGGGCGTTCGGTCCACAGGTCGTCGAGGCCGACGAAGTCGCCGTACTCGGCGGACTCGCCGACCCAGGTGGAGTCGCCCCGGTTGTGGTACATCGTGGGGTCGTTGAGCCAGGCCGGGACCTTGGTGTCGGCCTTCTCGGTGGAGCCGACCGGGGTGTACGGGAAGGAGCCCGCGTCGACCTTGCCGATGGCGTCCCGGTCGTCGAAGGGGCGGCCGTCCTTGTCGAGGTACGGGTAGGCGCCCTTGGGGCGGTAGCCGTACTTCTGCTCGGCGTAGTCGACGGTGTCGGCGGTGTGGTTGGTGATGACGTCGAAGAAGACCTTCATGCCCTTGCGGTGGGCGGCCGCGATCAGCTTCTCCAGGTCCTCGTTCGTCCCGAAGTGCGGGTCGACCTGGGTGAAGTCGGTGATCCAGTAGCCGTGGTAGCCGGCGGAGGCGTCCTTGCCCTCCCCCTGCACGGGCCGGTTCTTGAAGATCGGCGCCATCCAGATGGCGGTGGTGCCGAGCCCCTTGATGTAGTCGAGCCGCTCCGTGAGCCCCTTGAGGTCGCCGCCCTGGTAGAAGCCCTTGTCGGTGGGGTCGAAGCCGGTCTGTGTCCGGCTGCCGGTGAGGCCGCCCCGGTCGTTGGAGGTGTCGCCGTTGGCGAACCGGTCGGGCAGGACGAAGTAGAACTGCTCGCGGGTGAGGTCCTGGCGGGCGGGCTCGGCCGCGAGCAGTTCTACTTCGT
>NZ_LIPQ01000674.1:3086-3715 GCF_001418135.1 Streptomyces aureus | reverse complement strand
TCGCCGCGCTCCTCGACCGCGGCGCGAGCGACGAGCTCGCCGCCCGTTTCGCCGGCACGCTGCAGTTCGGCACCGCCGGTCTCCGCGGTGAGCTGGGCGCCGGGCCCATGCGGATGAACCGCTCGGTCGTCATCCGCGCCGCCGCCGGCCTCGCCGCGTACCTCAGGGCGAAGGGCCAGGAGGGCGGTCTCGTCGTCATCGGCTACGACGCCCGCTACAAGTCGGCCGACTTCGCGCGCGACACCGCCGCCGTGATGACCGGCGCCGGCCTGCGCGCCGCGCTCCTCCCCCGCCCGCTGCCGACGCCCGTCCTCGCGTACGCCATAAGGCATCTGGGTGCCGTCGCCGGCGTCGAGGTGACCGCGAGCCACAACCCTCCGCGCGACAACGGCTACAAGGTCTACCTGGGCGACGGCTCGCAGATCGTGCCGCCCGCCGACGCGGAGATCGCCGCCGAGATCGACGCGATCCGCTCGCTGCACGACGTGCCCCGCCCGGAGGCCGGCTGGGAGACCCTCGGCGACGAGGTCCTGAACGCCTATCTGGAGCGTACGGACGCCGTCCTGACCCCGGGGTCCCCCCGCACCGCGCGGACCGTCTACACGGCCATGCACGGCGTCGGCAAGGAC
>NZ_LIPQ01000674.1:0-3067 GCF_001418135.1 Streptomyces aureus | reverse complement strand
CGGCCCGGGCCGTGGACCCCGACCTGGTCATCGCCAACGACCCGGACGCCGACCGCTGCGCCGTGGCCGTGCCCGACGTGACCGTCGTGGGCGGCTGGCGGATGCTCCGCGGCGACGAGGTGGGCGCGCTGCTCGCCGCGCACCTGGTGCACAAGGGCGCGACGGGCGTGTTCGCCGAGTCGATCGTGTCGTCCTCGCTGCTCGGCCGGATCGCGGAGGCCGCGGGCGTCGGCTACGAGGAGACGCTGACCGGCTTCAAGTGGATCGCCCGCGTCGACGGCCTGCGGTACGGCTACGAGGAGGCGCTCGGCTACTGCGTCGACCCGGAGGGCGTCCGCGACAAGGACGGCATCACGGCGGCGCTGCTCGTGACCGAGCTGGCGTCGGTGCTCAAGGAACAGGGCCGGACGCTGACCGACCTGCTCGACGACCTGGCGATCGCGCACGGGCTGCACGCCACGGACCAGCTGTCGGTGCGGGTCGAGGACCTGAGCGTCATCGCGAACGCCATGACGGCGCTGCGCGAGCGGCCGCCGGTCTCGCTCGCCGGTCTGACGGTCGTGTCGGCGGAGGACCTGACGAAGGGCACGGAGTCGCTGCCCCCGACGGACGGGCTGCGCTACCACCTGGAGGGCGACTACAAGGCCCGGGTGATCGTCCGCCCGAGCGGCACGGAGCCCAAGCTCAAGTGCTACTTGGAGGTCGTGGTGCCGGTCGCCGCGGCGGTCGACCTCGCCCCGGCGCGGGCGACGGCCGGCGAGGTGCTGGTGGCGATCAAGCGGGACCTGTCGGCCGCGGCCGGACTCTGATCCGCCGCGAGGGCCACGTCGAAGGGCCGGTACGGAGTCCCCGTACCGGCCCTTCGGCCGTCCGGGTGAACCCCGTACGGCAGATGACGCGAGACGACTCCCGCACGCGGGGGGCGTGCGCCCGGGGCGGGCCCTCCCCGCCCGTCAGCCGAACCGGCCGTTGACGTAGTCGGCGGTGCGCGGGTCGGCCGGGGACCTCACGGGCGGGCGTGGCGAACGAGACCCGGTCGAGGACCTTGCGGTCGCCGAACCAGGCGGAGACGCAGTCGACTTCGAGCGGCGGCCCGGGACGGGGCCGTCGTGCCGCCGTCCGGCACGGGCGGCGGGGTGACGGTGTCGACGAGATCGGTCACGGTGTGAACTCCACAGCGGCCGTGGGGACAGGACCGTCCGACCGGATCGGTGTCCCGCGACCGGTCGACTGTGGACGTGGCGATTCCGCGAAGGACCAGCCCGTCGCGAGAAGGATCAGCCCGCGCGAAGGACCAGCCCGTCGCGAGCAGGATCAGCCCGTCGCGAGCAGGATCACCAGGAGCAGCAGCCCGGCCGCCGCGGGCCCGACGATCTCGTACGCCCAGCGCACCCGCGCCTCGCCCCGCGCGCCCGGAGTGCCGGCGCGGCGCTCGGCGAGCTCGCGCAGATCGGCGACGGTCTGGTCGGTGGGCGCGGTGCGCGACGCGCTGTCCCGTACGTCCGCGGTGACCGAGGTACGGCCGTGCGGGTCGTCCTGGGACGCGCGGGAGGCCCGGCGGGCCGCCTTCTTGCGCTGGCGCAGCGAGACGGGGATGGCCCACAGCTGGTACTTGGCACCGTCCTGGGTGAAGACCTCGCTGGAGTAGCCGGCGCGGACGTCGGCGACCGTCGACCAGGGCAGCGTGATCGACCGGAACGGGTTGCGGATCCGGAGCCGGTCGTCGTTGGCGTACACGGCGGGGCGGATCGTGAAGGCGACGATCAGCGGCACGGCGAGGAGGAGGCCCGCGAGCGCGAGCCAGGGCGACCGGCCCTCGCCGCGGAACAGCACGTCACCGGCGAACAGGGCCGCGAGGATCAGCAGGAACACCCCGCTCGCGATCCCGAGCGGCGACCGGAAGACACGGTCGGGGGCCTCCTGACCGGTGGCCTCCTGACCGGTGGACTGCCGCCCTGCGGGCTTCCGCCCCGCGGGCTTCTTCCCGGCGGGCTTCTTCCCCGCGGACGGCTGCTCGGGGGTCGACTCGCGGCTCGGCTCGTGGCTGGGCTCGGGGGTCGGCTCGGGGGTCGTCATGGGGCCGATTCTGCCTCAGTGGGCCGGCGGGGTGCTCAGGCGGCCCGTGTGGCCACGAGATCCGCGTACAGAATGATGTTGTCGGGGCGGTGGCCGTCGACCAGCTCGCCGCCGCAGGTGATGAGGCGCAGCTCGGGGCGGTCGGTGTCGCCGTACACCTTGGCCGTCGGGAAGGCGTCCTTGTCGACCTGCTCCAGCTCCCTGACCCGGAAGACCGCGGTGGTGCCGTCGGCCCGGGTCACGGTGATCCCGTCGCCGACCGCGACCTTGGAGACGTTCTTCAGTACGGCGGGGCCGCGGGCGGTGTCGAAGTGCCCGATGAGGACGGCGGGGCCGGTCTGCCCGGGCGTGACGCCCTTGTCGTACCAGCCGATCCGGTCGGCGTCCGCGACCGAGGGCACCTCGACGGTGCCGTCGGCGGCGAGCCCGAGCTCCAGGACAGGCCCGGTGGGGCCGGTGTCGACCCCGGCGGCGGGGATCCGGACCCGCACGGGCACGGAACGGGCGAGCGGGCGGACGGGTGCGGGGCTCGCGGTCGGCGTGGGGGCGGCGGTGGCCTCGGAGATCCTCGCGGGCGGGGTGACGGCCTGCTGCCCGTCCCCGGCCGAGCAGCCGGTGAGCGCGGCGAGGACGGCGCACAGGAGGACGGGGGCGATACGGGCGGGGTGACGGCGGCGGTTCACGGGCGGGCTCCGGGCGGACGGCGGACTGAGGGCGGGAAGCGGCAGACGGCGGACTGAGGGCGGGCGACGGCGGCCGGGACACGACGGACGACGGACGGGGTCCGGCCGGCCGCCGCGCGGGACGCGGCGACCGGCCGGGGGTGGGGTGTCGCTCCCGCTCGGGTCAAGGGGCAGGGAGTCGGGGTGGTGCGGGTGGCGCGGGGTGTGGTGGTGCGAGTGGTGCGGGGTGTGGCTGGTGGTGCGGGATGCAGTTGGCGGTGACTACGGGTGGTCCGAGGCGGGTGGTGCGGAGTGCGGGTCAGACGCGG
>NZ_LIPQ01000673.1 GCF_001418135.1 Streptomyces aureus | reverse complement strand
CGCCCGGCGCGCCGGGCGCAGCGCCGCCACGGCCCCGGCGACCAGACCCACCAGTGCCACCGCCGCCAGCTGCAGCGCCGGTACGGCGAAGGCGAACGCACTGTCGCCCGAACCCTGCGAGGCGCGGACCAGAACCCAGCCGAGGAAGCCGCCGAGGACGAGTCCGCCGAGCGTGCCGAACGCCGCCACCAGGACCGACTCCCAGCGGACCATGGCCCGCAGCTGCGCCCGCGTCTGGCCGACGGCCCGCAACAGGCCCAGCTCACGCGTCCGCTCGTGGACGGACAGGGTCAGCGTGTTCGTGATGCCGAGCAGCGCGATCAGGACGGCGAGGGCGAGGAGCGCGTACACGAGGGTGAGCATCATGTCGATGCCTCCCGCCGAGGACTCCGCGTACTCCTCCCGGGTCTGCACCTCGGGCTGCCCGTAGCGGTCAGCGACCTCGGTCACGGCCGCCCTGCCCTCCTCGGTGCCGACCCCGTCCGCGAAGGAGACGGCGACCAGGGTGTCGGAGTCCTGGGTGCGGTGCGGGGCCCAGGCCTCGCGGGTGACGAGGTAGTCGCCGGCCAGGTCGGAACGTTCGTAGACGGCCCGGACGGTGAAGGTGCGCCGGGTGCCGTCCGTGAAGGTGAGCTCGGTCGTCCGCCCGGGGGCCAGGCCCGCCGAGGCGGCCTCGTCGGCGGCCACGGCGATCCCGTCCGTACCGAGGCCGGTCAGGGAGCCCCGTACCTCACCCAGGTCGAGGGCCCGGGAGAGCGCGGCCGGGTCGGTGACGGTGAGGGCGCGCCCCTTGCCGTCCACCTGCGCCACCCCGCGCCCCAGGCCCACGGCGGTCTCGACCTCGGGCAGCGCGCCGACGGCCGGCGCGAGGCGCGGGCTGAGTCCCGCGCCGCCGGCGCCGAACGTGGCTCCGCCGATGGCGACGTCGCCCGCGAAGGAGCGGTCGACCGTGCGGTCCATGGTCGCCTTGAGTGAGGCGCCGAAGACCGTGAAGAGGGTCACCACCGCGACGCCGATCATCAAGGCGGTCGCGGTCGCCGCCGTACGCCCCGGGCTGCGCAGGGCGTTGCGGCGCGCGAGGCCGCGGTTGGCGCCGCGCAGGGGGCGGCCGAGGACCCGTACGGCGACCGAGGCGGCCACCGGGCCGAGGACCACGAAGGCGGCGACGGCGAGCGCCGCCCCGGTCGCGGCGAACCACAGCGAGGGGGTGCCGAGCACACCGGCGAGGACCGTGCCGACGGCGACGGCGAGCAGGACGCCGCCGGTCACCACGCGCGCGCGTGACGTGCCCGAGGCGTCCGCCTGCGTCTCGCGGAGCGCGGCGAGCGGGGCCGTGCGCCCGGCCCGTACGGCCGGCAGGAGCGCCGAGCCCGCGCAGACCGCGAGGCCTACGGCGAGCGGCAGCAGGAGGGAGGTGCCGGTCACCACCAGGTCGCCCTCGGGGAAGGGGAAGCCGATCGCGGGGAAGAGTGCCTGGAGGCCGGCCGCCACGCCGATCCCGGCGAGCAGTCCGGCGAGGGAGGCGAGCAGACCGACGGTGAGCGCCTCGGCCAGGGTGCCGATGACCACCTGTCGCCGGGCGGCGCCGATCGCGCGGAGCAGGGCGTTCTCGCGGGTCCGCTGGGCGACGAGCACGGCGAACGTGTTGTGGATGCTGAAGACGGAGACGAGGACCGCGACCCCGCTGAACACCAGGAGGAAGGTCGTGAAGAGGCCGAGGAAGCGGCCGGAGACCGTCTCGGTGTTCTCCTCTGCGGAGCGCTGCCCGGTGATCGCCTCGACGTCGTCCGGGAGGGCGGGCGCGAGGGCGGCGACCAGTTCCTCCTGGGAGACGCCGGGCCCTGCCCGTACGGCGATGCTGGTCGCCTCGCCGGGGTGCGCCGTCAGATATCGCTCGGCGTCGGCGCGGGTGAGACCGGCCCAGGTGACCTGGCCCATGCCGTCCGCGCCGCCGAAGGTGGCGAGACCGACGACGGTGACGCGCACCGGGTCGGGGGTGCGCAGGACCGTCGTGTCGCCCAGGGCGAGACCCGCGGCCTTCGCTGCACCCCGGTTGACGACGGCTTCGCCGGGGGCGCTCGGGGCACGGCCTTCCGCGAGCTTGTACGGGTTGAGGGCCGGGTCGTCGATCCAGTTCCCGGCGAGGGTGGGCGGGCCGTTGCCGCCGACGGGGGTGCCGTCGGCGGCGAGGAGCTGGCCGGCGCCCTCGATCCGGGGTGCGGCGGCGGCGACCCCGGGCACGCGCGCGAGGCGTTCGGCGAGGTCCGCGTCGACGGGGCCGCGGGTGCCCTGGGCGTCGCCCGGGGCCGTGACCGTGACGGCGCTGCGGACGACGGCGTCGGTGCCACGGCTCGCGCCGGTGAACATCGAGTCGAAACTCGCGCGCAGGGTGTCGCCCATGACGAGGGTGCCGGTGAGGAAGGCGACGCCGAGCAGGACGGCGACGAAGGTGCCGAGGAACCGGCGCCGGT
>NZ_LIPQ01000672.1 GCF_001418135.1 Streptomyces aureus | reverse complement strand
AGGCGGCTCCGCGGTCGGCGCCGGCGGCGGTGGCCTGTCCCGCGGCGGCCACGGTGCCGGCGAGGGCGGCTGCTCCGGCGAGGACGCCGCGGCGAGCACGCTGCTGCACGTACGGGACAGCAGGGCGGTGGCACTGCGGTCCCTCTTCGGTGGGGCCTGAGCCTGAGAGTGAGGACGGCCGGGCGCCGTAGACCATTCGTATACCAAGGCGCCCGATCGCGCACCCCTCAATGCGTCGATGCGGGCATCAACGATGACAAATCAGTCCCGGAATGGGTGTTTCCGATTCTCTGGATCATCACCCTTGTCCGCCACCTTCAACTTGGTATACAAAACGGGGGAGCCGTCGGCCCACTCCCCAAGGAGCACCCATGTGCGTCGAAGCCATCCCGCCGCCGTCCAGCGCGCTGACCCGCCGCGGCGTCCTCGCCGGAGCGGCCGCCCTCGCCGGCACCGTGGCCGCCGCGGGACAGGCGACCGCCGCCGGCGCCGACCGCGGAGCCGCCTCCGGTCGCCGCACCCCCGGCGCCACCGCGCGCGTGGGACACCTCGTGATCCACGGCGGCACCCTCCTGGACCCGGCCACCGGCGAGGTCACCGAGGACGCCGTCGTCGTCATCGAGGACGGCACCGTCCGGGCCGCCGGCCGCCGGGGCGGCGTCACCGTGCCGCAGGGCTTCGAGGTGCTCGACGCACACGGCCGATGGATCCTGCCGGGCCTGGTCGACGCGCACATCCACCTCAGCACCGCCGCCGAGGCGCGCGACGCCGTCCGCAAGGGCGCGACGAGCGCGCGCAGCGGATCGGCCTCCTTCTACCAGGACATCGCCGTCCGCGAACTCGCCCGGCACAGCCCCGCGCTCGCGCCGCGGCTGAAGGCCGCCGGCGTGTTCGTCACCCCGAACCTCGGTGACACCGTGCTCGCCGACCCCGACCTGACCCCGCTCGCCCGACTCAAGGACGGAGTGCGCTCGGCGGAGGCGCTGCGGCGTGTGGTGGACGTGAACCTCGCCCGTGGCGCGGACGTGATCAAGACCCGGGTCAACGAACGCGCCGGGCTCCCGGAGCAGGACCCGCTGGCCCAGGTCTACTCGCGCGAACAGCTCGCCGAGATCGTGGCGGCGGCCCGGCGGGGCGGCAAGGGCGTCCTCTGCCACAGCTACAGCGAGCAGGGGTGCCACGACGCCGTCATGGCGGGCATCCGCTCCCTGGAGCACGGCGCGTTCGTCGGCGAGCGCACCCTGCGCGAAATGCGGCGCCGGGGCACGTACTTCACGCCCACCCTCACCGCGATCGCCGGCCTGGCGGAGTCCTCGGACCCGATCCTCGCCGAGCGCGGACGCACGTACCTCCCGATCCTGAAGCGCGCTGTCATCGCCGCGCACGAACTCGGGGTCCCACTGGCCGCGGGCACCGACTCGTCGGGCGGGGCGGTGGACCCGATCGGCGGTGAGGTCGAGCTGATGCACTCCGCGGGCCTGTCACCCCTCGACGCGATCCGCACGGCGACGACGGGCGCGGCCCGTCTCCTCGGCCTCACCCGCACCGCGGGCCGCCTCACCCGCGGCTACGCGGGCGACGCCCTCCTGCTGTCGGGCGACCCGCTGGCGGACCTGTCCGTGCTGAAGCGCCCGGTGGGGGTGGTACGGGCGGGAGTTGTGGCGGCCTGAGACGGACCCCGCCTTCCGTCCCCCCTCCCACGGCATCGCCGCCCGCCGGGGAGGCGGCGCGATCCGTGCCGCCTGCCCGCACCACGACAACCTCGCCGCCCCTCCCCGACAAGGAGCCCCCATGCAGTCGCCCGACAGCAGGAGGGCGTCGCCCGCGTAGCCGCGGGTGAGGCGGCCCGCGGTGCGGGTGAGGCCGAGGAGACGGGCCGCGCCCGTCGTCGCCGTGCGGATCGCGTCGCGGGGTGACAGGCCCGCGGAGTGCATCAGCTCGACCTCACCGCCGATCGGGTCC
>NZ_LIPQ01000671.1 GCF_001418135.1 Streptomyces aureus | reverse complement strand
CACCCGCACCCGCACCCGCACAACACCCCGCCCACCCGGCATCATGGAACCGTGCCCGAAGGAGACACCGTCTGGCAGACCGCCCACCGCCTCCACACCGCCCTGGCCGGCCGGCCACTGACACGCGCGGACCTCCGGGTCCCCCGTTTCGCCACCGCCGACCTGACCGGCCGCACGCTCCTGGACGTCACCCCTCGCGGCAAGCACCTTCTCGCCCGCATCGAGGGCGGCCTCACTCTCCACTCCCATCTGCGGATGGACGGTGCCTGGCGGGTGTACGCCACCGGGGCGCGCCCGCACGGCGGCCCGGACCACCAGATCCGCGCGATCCTCGGAAACGCCGAGCACACCGCGTACGGCTACCGTCTCCCGGTCCTGGAACTCATCCGCACAGCGGACGAGCCGGACGTGGTGGGCCACCTGGGCCCGGACCTGCTGGGCCCCGACTGGGGCGCGAGGGCCGCCGAGGAGGCGACCCGGCGGCTGACGGCGGATCCCGCCCGCACACTCGGCGAGGCCCTGCTCGACCAGCGGAACCTGGCCGGCATCGGCAACGTGTACAAGTCGGAGCTGGCCTTCCTGGCCGGTGTGACGCCATGGCTCCCGGTCGGCGACCTCGGCCCCGACGTCCCCGCCCGCCTGGTCGCGACCGCCCACCGTCTCCTGGACACGAACAAGGACCGCCCCGACCGCCGCACGACGACCGTCCGCCGCCCGGGCACCCCGCTGCACGTCTACGGCCGCGCCGGCCACCCCTGCCTCCGCTGCGGCACCCCGATCCGCAAGGCGGAACTCGGCGACCGGGTCACGTACTGGTGCCCCGGCTGCCAGCACGGTCCCACGAACGAGACCGCACCCGACCCCACCCACTAATTGACGACCCGTCAGATCCAGTCGTACGGTCCGACCATGACGGACAAGGCGAACACGACGACCGCTCCGGCCACGACGACCGCGACCGCCACCGCGACGAACAAGTCGCCCCTCGCCGCCTACGACCTCACCCACCGCACGGCCTTCGTCACCGGCGCCGCCAGCGGCATCGGCCGCGCCACCGCCGTTCTCCTCGCCCAGGCGGGCGCCACCGTGCACTGCGCGGACCGCGACGAGCCCGGCCTCAAGCAGACGGTCGCCCTCATCGCCCGCGAGGGCGGCGCCGCGCACGCGCACCCCCTGGACGTCACCGACCGCGCCGCCCTCGCCACCGCCGTCCGGGCGGCCGGCCCCCTCCACGTCATGGCCGCCGTCGCCGGGATCATGCACACGAGCTCGGTCCTGGAGACCCGCGACGAGGACCTGGACCGCGTCCTCGCCGTCAATTTCAAGGGCGTGCTCTACGCCTGCCAGGAGGCGGCCCGCTCGATGATCGCGGCGGGCGTCCCCGGCTCGATCGTCACGATGGCCTCGGGCGCGATGGACACCGCCGGCCCGGGCCTGCTCTGCTACAGCGTCACCAAGGCGGCCGTCGTCCAGCTGACGAAGACACTGGCGACGGAGGCGGGCCGGCACGGCATCCGGGTCAACGCGGTCGCCCCGGGCTGGATCCGCACCCCCATGACGGACCGCCACGAGCCGGCCGCCCAGGAGCAGGCGGAAGCCGCGATGATCCGTCATTCACCGCTGGGCCGGGTCGGGGAGGCCGAGGACATCGCTCATGCCGTCCTGCACCTCGCGTCCGACGCGTCCGCGTTCACGACAGGCCAGATCCTGCGCCCCAACGGCGGCGTCGCGATGCCCTGGTGATCCGCCGGGCGAGGACGCCCGGCCGCCCCGACGAGGCGGCCACGTGCACCGGCAGCAGACTCAGCCCCCAGCCGCCCGCGGCAACCGCGCCCTCGACCGGGCCGACCTCCCCCGGCACCAGGAGCAGGCGCAGCACCGCCCACCACCAGAGCCCCCCGGCCACCAGCCCGATCGCGACCAGCGCGAGCGTCGCCGGCGGCATCCGTCGCCGTACCATGGCCGCCTCCTGCCGTCGACGCTAGACCGGCAGGATCACCCCGCGGGAGGGCGCACCGGAGGTACACCCGGCGCACACGGCCCAGTCGTACGTTCCCCCCACCATGGCACGAGGCACCGGAACCCGGCATCTCAGACAATTCGCCCCACCCTGCGGAAGCAAGAGAAAAGCCCCGGCCGACGCCCCCGAAGGGACACCGACCGAGGCTCGACCCCGTATCGCTTCGTACGGCGACGACTAGGCGGCGACGACGTCCACCGCTTCCGCGGGCGCCTTGATGGTCACCCGCTCGGTGGGCACACGGCCCACCGACGTCACCGACACCGAATTGAGCATCGGGCGTACCGGCGTCGGCACCGGTTCGCTCGCCGCTGCCGACTCGGCCAGTTCGGCCAGTGACAGCTCGTCGCTCACTTCACGCATGAGCTCGGACATCCGTACGTCCAACGCGTCGCAGATCGCGGAGAGCAGCTCGGAGGAAGCCTCCTTCTGCCCCCGCTCCACCTCGGAGAGATAGCCGAGCGAGACTCGGGCGGACGAGGAGACTTCGCGCAGAGTACGGCCTTGGCGCTGGCGCTGCCGACGCAGCACGTCACCCAACAGGCGACGGAGCAGAATCATCGGTGGCTCCCTCCTCGGACCGCGTAGCCGCATCCTTCACGCCCCACCGTACCGCCTCGCGCTGCGGCCGTGCGGGGAGCGATGTCGTGTTCACTCAGGGCTGCAAACATCAATTCCCCCCGTTGTGTTCCGTATCCTGTGCCCGCGCATTTCCCGAGAGTTCCTCATGGAGCAGTTCCAGCACGCTCCGCACACTCTCTCTACGGATGTCCGCGCGGTCGCCGTTCAATCTCAACGAGACCACTTTCCCGGCGCGGGCGCCCGTCGCGGCGGGTCCCGCGATCGCCACATAGACGGTGCCGACCGGCTGTCCGTCCTGCGGTTCGGGCCCGGCGACCCCGGTCGTCGAGATCCCCCAGTCGGCGCCGAGCCGGGCCCGTACACCGGCCGCCATCTGCAGCGCGACCTCGGGATCCACCGCTCCGCGCTCGGCGAGCAGGGCCGCGTCGACGCCGAGCAGCTGCTGCTTGAGGGCCGTGGCGTAGGCCGTGACGGACCCCCGGAAGGAGGCCGAGGCCCCGGGCACTCCGGTGAGTTCCGCGGCCACCAGCCCACCCGTGAGCGACTCCGCCGCGGCGAGCGTGTGACCACGCTCCGCGAGCAGCGCCAGCACCCGGGCGGCCTCGGTCATCGCGTCGCCGCCTCCGACCGCGCGGCGGCGCGCTCGGCGGCGAGCCCCTTGCGGCGCAGCACGACCGCCTGGCGGACGTAGTCCAGACCGGTGACGACCGTCAGCACGACGGCCACCGCCATCACCCAGAAGCGCAGGGTGGCGAGCGGCCCGGTGAGCATCAGCACGTACATGCCGACCGCCGTGCCCTGGGCGAGCGTCTTCATCTTGCCGCCGCGGCTGGCCGGGATGACCCCGTGGCGGATCACCCAGAACCGCATCAGGGTGATCCCCAGCTCGCGGGCCAGGATGACGCCGGTCACCCACCAGGGCAGGTCCCCGAGCGAGGACAGCGAGACGAGCCCGGCCGCCATGATCGCCTTGTCCGCGATCGGGTCGGCGATCTTCCCGAAGTCCGTGACCAGGTTGTACGCACGGGCGAGGTGCCCGTCGAAGACGTCCGTGATCATGGCGACGGCGAACGCCGCCCAGGCCCAGGCCCGCCATGCGGGGTCGTGACCACCGTCCTGGAAGAGCAGCAGCACGAAGGCCGGCACGAGCACGAGCCGGATCATGGTCAGGATGTTGGCGATGTTCCACAGGCTGGCCTGGTTGACGGCCGCCGTGCCCAGCTTGCCGCGGGGCGCCGGCCTACCGGTCCCGCCCGTCGCGGATGCCGGGACTCCGGTCATCTGCCTGCCTCCTCGAAAAGACACTCGGCCACCAGGTCGACGCCCTCCGTGCCGACGACCTTCGCCATGACCATACGGCCCGGAGCCAGGTCGGGGCTCGTACCGCCGGCCGTGGTGAGGACCACCTGGCCATCGGTCTCGGGCGCCTGGTGCGCGGCGCGGCCGATCACGCCGTCCTCGTCGTCCACGGACTCGACCAGTACTTCAAGGGTCTCTCCGATCCGCTCCTCCGCGCGCTGCGCGGTGAGCTCCTCGGCGAGCCGGGAGAGGTGGGCGAGGCGGGCGTCGACGACGTCCTGGTCGAGCTTGTGCTCGTACGTGGCGGCCTCGGTGCCGTCCTCGTCGGAGTAGCCGAAGACGCCGATGGCGTCGAGCCGGGCGTGGGTGACGAAGCGTTCCAGCTCGGCGAAGTCGGCCTCGGTCTCGCCGGGGAAGCCGACGATGAAGTTGGAGCGGGCGCCGGCGGTCGGGGCCTTGGCCCGGATGGTCTCCAGGAGCTCGAGGAACCGGTCCGTGTCACCGAAACGGCGCATGGCCCGCAGCACGTCGGGGGCGCTGTGCTGGAAGGACAGGTCGAAGTACGGCACGACCTTGTCGGTCGAGGTGAGGACGTCGATCAGGCCGGGGCGCATCTCGGCGGGCTGGAGGTAGCTGACGCGGACGCGCTCGATGCCGTCGACAGCGGCGAGCTCGGGCAGCAGGCTCTCCAGAAGACGGATGTCGCCGAGGTCCTTGCCGTACGAGGTGTTGTTCTCGGAGACCAGCATGACCTCCTTCACACCCTGCTCGGCGAGCCAGCGCGTCTCGTTCAGCACGTCCGAGGGACGGCGCGAGACGAAGGAGCCGCGGAAGGAGGGGATGGCGCAGAAGGAGCAGCGGCGGTCGCAGCCGGAGGCCAGCTTCACGGAGGCGACGGGGCTGGTGTCCAGACGCCGGCGGAGCGGCGCACGCGGCCCGGAGGCGGGCGCGAGACCGTCCGGCAGGTCGCTCGGCACGTCCTCGGGAGCGGAGGCCGGGGTGGCGGCGGGAGCGGGAGCGTCCACGACGCCGTGGCCGGGGAGGGCGACCGCGGCGGCGGCCGCCTGGCGCTCCACCGGCGAGAGCGGCAGCAGCTTGCGCCGGTCACGCGGGGTGTGCGCCTCGACACTGCCACCGCTGAGGATGGTCTGGAGGCGGTTGGAGATGTCGGAGTAGTCGTCGAAGCCCAGGACGCCGTCGGCCTCCGGGAGGGCCTCGGCGAGTTCCTTGCCGTACCGCTCGGCCATGCAGCCGACGGCGACCACGGCCTGGGTGCGGCCGTGGTCCTTCAGATCATTGGCTTCGAGGAGGGCGTCGACGGAGTCCTTCTTGGCGGCCTCGACGAATCCACAGGTGTTGACGACGGCGACATCCGCGTCCTCGGCGTTCTCGACGAGCTCCCAGCCGTCCGCTGCCAAGCGGCCTGCGAGCTCCTCCGAGTCCACCTCGTTACGGGCGCAGCCAAGAGTGACAAGGGCGACGGTACGGCGTTCGGGCATGGACTCAAGACTACTTCGTCCCGGCCGTTGCCCCGTCGCGCAGGGTTCACCTGCGCGACAGGGGCCACATCACGGGCCCGGAGGGGGCGGCTCAGCCGGCCTCGGGGTCACCCTTGGTGTACGTCAGCCGCTCGACCTGGCCGGATTCGAACTTGTCGTCGATCTTCTTGCCGTTCACGTAGAGCTCGATCGCTCCGGCGTTGCCGAGGACCAGGTCGATGCGCTCGTCGTCCTGGAAGGTCTTGGACTCGCCCTCCAGGAGGAGCCCGTCGAAGAGGAGCTTTCCGCTGGCGTCCTTGGCCGAGATCCAGCTCTTGCCGTCGGTGGCGGTCATCTTCACCGTCACCTTGTCCTGCGGGACCGCGGCGATCGCGCTCTCGGTGGGCTTCGGCGGCGCGGGCTTGACCGGCTTGGGCTTGCCGGCGGACGTGGCCTTCTCCGGCGCGGGCGCCGGGCCGCCGTCCGCGGTGGTGGTGCCCTTGGGCGCCTCGTTTCCGTTGAACATCGTGAAGCCGACGAAACCGACGACGGCGACGATGGCCGCGACCATCGCGGCGGTCCAGTTGGGCCGGCGCGGCTCGGGGCGGATGCGTTCCGCCTCGAACAGCGGGGCGGCGGGGGTGGGCGCGGGGCGACCGCCGTGCTCGGCGTCGTACTGCTCGATCAGCGGAGCCGGATCGAGGCCGACGGCACGCGCGAGCGTGCGGATGTGGCCGCGGGCGTAGACGTCGCCGCCGCAGCGGGAGAAGTCGTCCTCCTCGATCGCGTGCACGATCGGAATCCGGACACGGGTGGAGGCACTGACCTCTTCGACGGTGAGACCGGCGGCGACGCGGGTCTGCTGGAGAGCGCGACCGATCGAGTCCCGGTCGTCTGCCGGGAAGATCCGGTCGTCTTCGGGGGAGTTGCCGATGGACACGAGAGCGCCTTTCGAGCGTGTAGCCACCTGCTGGACGTTCAGTCTATGGGTGGTACGAAAGGGTGGGGCAACCGGGCGGGTGCTGTTTGTACGCCATGAGGCTGGGACATCCTTCTGTCCCTCCGCTCAACTTGACGTACGGCCAGGGGAAACGGTTGCCCTCCCATCCCTTACGAGTGAGTCTCGGCCCGGTCTCGATAGCGTACCCCCTCCCCCGCCGCGTACGCCGGCCGGACCTCGCCCCGCTCCGACCGGGAACCGCGCTCCGACCGGGACCC
>NZ_LIPQ01000670.1 GCF_001418135.1 Streptomyces aureus | reverse complement strand
GGATCAAGTCGGGAAGTGCCAGCCGTGCGACGTCGGTGTAGTCGGAGGCGGCGAGTTCACGCTCGGCCCGAGCGGCCGTGACGGCTCCCAGCCGCTGGGCGGGCTCCGCGCTGGTGGTGGGGGCGAAGCGCTGGCGGCGCAGGCGTTCGGCGGCCTTCGTGTCGGCCCGCAGGCGCCGGGCGCGCTCCGCGCGTGCCTCGCGCAGCGCCTGCAGTTGCTCGGGGGTGGCCGCGTCCGCGAGGTGCGCCGGGCCGAGGTGGCGGCCGCGGGCGTCGCAGACCTCGATCTCGTGGTCGTGGTGGGGCATGTAGCGCACGCGGACCTGGCGGCCGGCCTGGCCGGTCATCCACGCGGCGGTGTAGGTGCGGCCGCGCCAGCTCACGCCGTGGCTGGTCAGCTTCCGGGGCCGGCCGTCGTCCTCGAGAGTGAAAGCCCACAGGTCGGCGGCGGGGATGTCGGTGACAGGGGTCGGATCGGCCTGCCACGCCTCCAGCGGCGTACGGCCCGACAGGGCTTTCGGGCGGTGCGCGGTGTTCCACCAGTTCGTCCACTCCAGGACCTCTGCGGTGAAGTCCTGGAACGACAGGGCGGACAGCGCCCCCGCGGGACGTCCGCGCCGCTCCGAGCGGGGCCTGGTGGGCCCGGCGGTGTAGCCGGGCAGGGCGGCGAACAGCATCCGGTCCGCAGCCCGGTTGAGGCTCTCCACCGTGCCTTTCAGATGCGGGCTGTAGGCGGGCAAGTCCTTGACCGTCACACCCATCGCACCGAGCGCGGTGGTCACGGCGGCCGACAGGAAGTCCTTGCCCCGGTCCATCCTCACCAGCTCCGGCACTCCCCCGGCCGGGCCGTAGGGATCGTCCCGCACCACTGCGGCGCGCAAAGCAGCCAGTACCGACGCGCGGGAGGGATGGCCCGGGGTGACAGCGGTACCGGTGATGACCTTAGTGGCGGTGTCGATGAACCAGGTGATCCACGGGCGCACCAGGTCGCCGTCAGCGTCGACCAGCAGCGGGGCCTGGACGTGGTCAGTCTCCCAGGCGTAGTTGCGCCATGACGCCGGCCGCTTGCCGAACACGTCATGGGCGCGTGCTGCTTCCGGTCCGCTGGCGAGACCGGCGCGCTCCCCCGCCGTCAGATCGCGGCGCAGCGCGCGCAGGAACGTCGACAGGGACGGGACCGGATCCAGCAGCGGCACCTGCGACAGGGCTGCCCCGCCCGGCACAGCCACCAGGCCGGGCGGGACGGGCCCAGCAGCGCCGGACGTATGTGCTGGTACGCCCCCGGCCTCGGCTGCGGCGCGCTCCACGAGCTGGCGGTGGACTGCGGAGGCGTTGCCGTGCCAGTACGCCAGCAGCACCCGGATTTCCGCGGTGATCTCGAACCTGCTCGTGTGGCGGGCTCCGGGGTGCGCAGCCGCCTCCGGGCTCTGGGACGCCTCAGCCAGCCACCGCCACACCGTGCGCTCCGATGCCCCCAGGCACTCCCCCGCCAGCCGCACGTGCTGCCGCGATAGACCACCCCGGGCCCGCAGCGCCAGCAGGCGGCGCACCGCAGGCGCCCGCAGCGCAACCAGCGACTGCTTTCCGAGCACGCCGGCCGGATCCCCCGACGGTGGCGGCCGCTGTCCTCCCGCGTCAACGCCGTGGCCGCCGTTGGTATCCCTCGATCCGCTCTCCGTCATCTCGCCGTTTCTCTCCTTGCCGAACGGGGTGAGGTTCTCTGCCGCCGGAACCGATGCGTCCCGGGCGCGTGAGAGTGGCGGTCATGAGTACGGACCGAGCCGGGCGCAGGCCTGGTCGATCACGTCCCGATCCACACCCGCACCGGGGTCGCGGCCCCGGGCTGCACAGACATGTGAGGTGATCTTCGCCCAGGTACGGAAGTTGCCGCGGGGTCTGCTCATCCGCCCGCCCCAGGTCGGCCGGGTCAGCGTCCTCCCACACCGGGTGGAACAGACCCAGCGTCCGCGGTACGTCCTGCGTGTCGAGGCGGCTGACCTGGTGCCAGGTCAGAACCCGGGAACGCATCGCCGCAGCTCGGGCCAGCGCCCGCTCGCTGCCCGCCCCGCACAACACCAGGGCAGCCGCACAGCCCGGCAAGTCCCACAGCTGCCGCAGGTAGTCCAGCACCGGCGGCGACAGACGCTGCGCGTCGTCGAGGAACAGCACACCCGGCTCAGCCAGCACCTCAGCCAGCGCTTGGTCGGCCGGTCCGGCCCGGTGGGTCAAAGACCCCGACGGCAGTCCCAGCGCCTCGCACAACGCGGCCCGCACCTGCGGCAGCCCGGGCCTGACTCCCACCACCGCCCGCCACACCGGCACCCGGGCAGGCAGCAGATGCAGAGCCTGCTCGACCGCGACCGTCTTCCCCAGCCCCGTGTCCCCGTACACACAGCCGATCCCCCGCGCGGCGACCGTATGCCCCACCGCCTCCACCACCCCGGCCACCTGCCGCGTGGACACCAGCCGCGCTCCCGGCGCGTACAGGCGCACTCCACCCGACACCCGGGTACGCGAAGCGGTCTTCACCGCGCCGGGCCGCTGTTCACCGCCCGTGCCGGACGGCATGGCATCCGGGCCGTCCACGACCGGCGGACCGTTCGCACCCTCTGCGAAGCCGAGTTCGGCCAGCGCCCGGTCGTACCGGCTCGGCTCCACCCGGCCCGACGCCGCCCGGGCGACCTGAAGCACCCGGCCCGCCCGCAACTCGTCCTTGATCGCACGGTGCAGGGTCGCCAAGGACGGCACAAACTCCGCCCCCCCAGTGCTCCAGGACGCCCTCGTCCTGCGCCCGGAGCATCCTTCGGCGCAGTTCGGCGACGTTCCCGCCCGCCTGGGTCAGCACCTCCCACAAGGCGTCCCCCACCACGAACCCGCCCTGCCGTGGCCGCGCCTCCAGCCGCCCCTCGCGTCCCTCGGCCAGCCACCGCCATACCGTCCGCTCCGTCACGCCCGCCAAACCAGCCACGATCCGCACGTGCAACGACGACAGACCACCCTCACCCCGGTCCACCACGAGCAGCCGCCGCACCACCACAGCCCGCACCACCCGCCCGGCCTCCGCCGAACCAGGCGGACCCGGCGCCGTCTCCCCCACCGGGGTTCCCGAAC
>NZ_LIPQ01000067.1 GCF_001418135.1 Streptomyces aureus | reverse complement strand
GGGGGACGCTCCGGGACCGTGATCGGGATCGCGTGACGTACGGCGCGTGCCGGGCGTTGAGCAGTGCGGCTTCTTCCCACGCGCCACCCGCCACGCCCCACACCTCACGCGCCACACCTCACTCGCACGCGCCACACATCACGCCTTGCGTCCCGGACACGGTCCCCGCGCGTCCCGCACTCCCGTGCGGCGCCGGGCTCGGGCGAGGGCTGCGTCCTCGCCCGAGCCGGTGCGTCAGGTCAGTGCGCGCCGAGGAAGGCGCCCTCCGGGCCCTTCTCCCAGCCCTTCTCGTGACACGAGCCGGTGAAGATCGTTCCGTAGACGGCCGGGACGCCGGCCACCGAGCAGTGCGAGCTGAAGCCCGCGCCGCCGGCGGAGAAGTACCCGGCCCCGAATCCGTCGTCGGCGAGCGCGGAACCGGCGCCGCCCAGCAGGATGCCCACGGCCAGGACAGACGCGGCGAGAGAACGCATGACTACTCCTCAAGATCTCGGAATGACGGGCCAGAAGGTGCTCGTCTGCCGGTCAAACGCCCCGGAAACGGGCGAGACACGGCGTCTCACTCCAATGCAGGGCAGTCCGACCCCGGGGTCACACGGGCGCAGAAACGATGCTCTCCAGCCACCCGTTGGGGAGCGCCCTCACTGCGATGACCTGGCCTTTGTCACCCGGACAGCCTGCACGGCAGTGGGCGTCCGCTTCGGGACCGCCCGCCGCTCGCTTGATTGCGACCGGAGGATCCCCCTATCCTGAGTTTGTGCCGCTACTAAACAAAGTACGGACGGCCGTTCCGGGGGGCTCCGGCGGAGACACCGCCACCCACTCCCTGTCCCGCCTCCGCGTCGCCCTGACCCTCTTCTTCGCTCTCGACGGTTTCCTGTTCGCCGGCTGGGTCGTCCGGATCCCCGCCGTCAAGCAGCAGACCGGCGCCTCGGCCGGTGACCTCGGCCTCGCCCTTCTCGGGGTGTCCGCCGGCGCCGTCGTCACCATGACGCTGACCGGGCGACTCTGCCGCCGCCACGGCTCCCACGTCGTCACCGTCGCCACCGCCGTACTCCTGTCGCTGTCGGTCGCCCTGCCGGCGCTCACCCGGTCGCCCCTCGCCCTCGGCCTCGTCCTGCTCGTGTTCGGCGCCGCGTACGGGGGGATCAACGTCGCCATGAACAGCGCCGCCGTGGACCTCGTGACCGCGCTCCGGCGCCCGGTGATGCCCAGCTTCCACGCCGCGTTCAGCCTCGGCGGCATGATCGGCGCCGGGCTCGGTGGCCTGCTCGCCGGGGGCCTGTCCCCGACCGCCCATCTGCTGGGTCTCACCGGGGTCGGTCTGACGCTCACCGCGGTCGCCGGGCCCGTACTCCTGCGTCACCCCTCCCCCGCCCCGGCGCCCGAATCCCTGGCACCGGCAGCCGGCGCGCACCGCGGGCAGTCCGGCGGGTCGCGGCGCATCGTCCTGGTCTTCGGCGTGATCGCCCTCTGCACGGCGTACGGCGAAGGCGCACTCGCCGACTGGGGCGCCCTCCACCTGGAGCAGGACCTCGGCGCGCACCCGGGGGTGGCCGCCGCCGGGTACTCCGTGTTCGCGCTGACCATGACCGCGGGGCGCCTCTCCGGCACCACCCTGCTCGAACGCCTCGGTCAGACCCGGACCCTGGTCCTCGGTGGCGCCACGGCCGCCGCCGGGATGCTGCTCGGCGCGCTCGCGCCGAGCATCTGGGCCACCCTGCTCGGCTTCGCGATCACCGGTCTCGGGCTCGCCAACATCTTCCCCGTCGCCGTGGCCCGCGCCGGTGCCGTCGCCGGTCCCGCCGGGGTGGCGACGGCGTCCACGCTCGGTTACGGGGGCATGCTGCTCGGTCCGCCGTCCATCGGGTTCCTCGCCGACTGGTTCTCCCTGCCGGTGGCGCTCACCACCGTCGCCGTGCTCGCGGCCGGTGCCGCCGCCATGGGGTACTGGGCACGGAACGCCGGAGCGGCCCGGGCGAGTTGAGCCCCCGGCACGCCCGCGGCTGGGAGAATTCACCCATGGACGTGTCGCACGGGAGAACGCTCAAGGTCGTCGAGTACGTCGACGCCCTGGAGACCGCCGGCCGGGCCCTCGCGGTGGCGGCGACCGAGGCCGGGCCGGACGCGGAGGTGCCGACCTGTCCCGGGTGGCGGGTCCGGAACCTCCTCCGGCACACCTCGATGGTGCACCGCTGGGCCACGGATCTCGTCGTCCACGCGCGCACCGCGTACCAGCCGGACGGTGGCGAGACCCCGCTCGACGGCGACGAGCTCCTGGCCCACTTCCGGGAGGGGCAGGCGGGTCTGGTCGCCGCCCTGCGGGCGGCGCCGGAGTCCCTCGAGTGCTGGACCTTCCTGCCCGCGCCCTCGCCGCTCGCCTTCTGGGCGCGACGGCAGGCGCACGAGACCACCGTCCACCGCGCGGACGCCGAGTCGGCGCTCGCGGCGGGGCCGCGGCGGGTGGAGCCGTCGCTCGCGGTCGACGGCATCGACGAGCTGCTGTTCGGGTTCCACGGCCGGAACCGCAGCCGGGTGCGGACGGCCGGACCCCGGACCCTGCGGGTGCGGGCCACCGACACGGGTGACGTGTGGACCGTGCGGCTTTCGGCGGCCGAGCCGCCCCGGACCGAGCGGGACGGTGGGGCGCCGGGGCCGGTGGACACCGAGCTCGCCGGCGCCGCCGACCAGCTGTACCTCGTCCTGTGGAACCGGCTGCCCGTCGACACCGTGACGCTCACCGGCGACGCGGAGCTCGCACGGGTGTGGCGCGAGACCTCCGGGGTCACCTGGTCCTGAACCCGGGACCGCTCAGACCGTCCCGTCCAGCATCCGGGTCAGTACGTCGCGCTGGAGGGGCCGGACCTCGGCATGGCGGGCAAGGCCCTTCCCGGTCAGCTTCACCTGGACGCCGCGCCGGTCCTCGGCACACATCCCCCGCACGACCAGGCCGTCCTTCTCCAGACGTGCGATCAGCCGGGACAGGGCGCTCTGGCTGAGGTGGACCCGGCCGGCCAGCTCCTGGACGCGCCAGGAGGCCGGGCCGTCCTCCGTCGCACCCTCCGCGAGCACGTCGAGGACCTCGAAGTCGCTGGCGCCGAGGCCGTAGGGATGGAGCGCCCGGTCGAGCTCACAGGTCGTACGGGCGTGCAGGGCGAGGACGTCACGCCACTCGTCCACGAGCGCGCGTTCGGACTTGTTCGCTGCCATGGCCGCACGTTAGCAGAAGCGACCCCTTTTGTTGCATGGGAATTAAATGCGCTTGCATTCAATGCACGTGCATGTACTGTCCTGCCCATGACCTCTCCGCTCACCGACGCACCCACCGGTGCGTCCGACTCCGCACAGGAACGCTGGAGTCCGCGCCTCTGGGGCACCCTGCTCGTGCTCTGCGCCGCGATGTTCCTCGACGCCCTCGACGTCTCCATGGTCGGTGTGGCCCTGCCCTCGATCGCCACCGATCTCGGCCTCTCCACCGCCACCCTCCAGTGGATCGTGAGCGGCTACATCCTCGGCTACGGCGGCCTGCTCCTCCTCGGCGGCCGCGCCGCCGATCTGCTCGGCCGCCGCCGGGTCTTCCTCATCGCACTGGCCGTGTTCGCGCTCGCCTCCCTGCTCGGCGGGCTCGTCGACTCCGGGCCCCTCCTGATCGCCAGCCGCTTCATCAAGGGGCTGAGTGCCGCTTTCACCGCCCCCGCCGGCCTGTCGATCATCACCACGACCTTCAAGGAGGGCCCGCAGCGCAACCGGGCCCTGTCCATCTACACCACCTGCGCCGCCACCGGCTTCTCGATGGGCCTGGTCCTGTCCGGGCTCCTCACCGAGCTGAGCTGGCGCTGGACGATGCTGCTCCCCGCCCCCATCGCCCTCGTCGCCCTGGTGTTCGCGCTCCGGCTCATCCCGCACAGCGCCCGGGATAACTCCTCCGGCGGCTACGACCTGCCGGGCGCCGTCACCGGCACGGCCGCGATGCTGCTGCTCGTCTTCACTGTCGTCCAGGCCCCCGAGACCGGCTGGACCTCCGTGCGCACCCTGCTGTCCTTCGTCGTGGCCGCCGCCCTGCTCGTCTCCTTCGTCCTGATCGAACGCCGCAGCGCGAGTCCCCTCGTACGGCTCGGAGTGCTGCGCTCCGGCTCGCAGGTACGGGCCCAGCTCGGCGCGGCGGCGTTCTTCGGCTCGTACGTCGCCTTCCAGTTCATCGTGACCCAGTACATGCAGTCACTGCTCCACTGGTCGGCGCTCCAGACCGCCCTCGCCTTCCTGCCGGCCGGTGTGCTCGTGGCGCTCTCCTCCACCAGGATCGGCGGCATCGTGGACCGCTTCGGCACCCCGCGGGTGATCGCCGTCGGCTTCACACTGCTCGTCGTCGCGTACGCGCTGTTCCTGCGCGTCTCCCTCACCCCGCAGTACGCCGCCGTCATCCTGCCGTCGATGCTGCTGCTCGGCGCGGCCTGCGCGCTGGTCTTCCCCTCGCTCAACATCCAGGCCACCAACGGGGTCGACGACGACGAGCAGGGCATGGTGTCGGGGCTGCTCAACACCTCGATCCAGGTGGGCGGCGCGCTGTTCCTCGCCGTCGTCACCGCCGTGATCACGGCGGACGGCGGCGAGGGCACCGCCTCGCCGCAGGCGGTCCTGGACGACTTCCGTCCGGGACTGGCCGTGGTCACGGCCATCGCCCTGGCCGGGCTGCTCATCACGCTGCCGGGCCTCCGGACGAGGCGGAAGCAGGACGGCGAACCGTCGGTCGTCGTCGCCCGCTCCACCCCGTCGGGGGCGGGCGCCACGGCCGCCGGCAGCGGTACGGCCACCGAGAACGCCCCGGCGAAGGTCGCGGTCCACGACTAGGGGTGCCTTCCGGATCTCGCTCCGGCGAGATCCGCCCGCGCAGGCCCGGCCGTCCGGGCGACCGGCCGTCTGGGCGACCGGCCGTCCGGGCGGCCGTGGGCCCGACTCCCCTCAGCCGAGCCAGCCGGGGCGGACGAGTCCCGACTCGTAGGCCAGGACCACGAGTTGGGCCCGGTCACGGGCACCGAGTTTCACCATGGCGCGGCTTACATGGGTCTTGGCGGTGAGAGGGCTGACGACCAGTCGGCGGGCGATCTCCTCGTTCGACAGGCCGACGCCCACCAGGGCCATCACCTCCCGTTCCCGCTCGGTCAGGGCCCCGAGGGACTCCGTCGCCCCCGGGGCCTTGGAGCGGGCCGCGAACTCCTCGATCAGACGGCGGGTCACGCCCGGGGAGAGCAGTGCGTCCCCGTGGACGACGGCCCGTACGGCCCGCAGCAGTTCCTCCGGCTCGGTGTCCTTGACCAGGAAACCGGAGGCGCCCGCGCGGATCGCCTCGAAGACGTACTCGTCGAGCTCGAAGGTGGTCAGCATGACGACCCTGACCTCGGCGAGGTCCGGGTCGTCCGTGATGTGGCGGGTGGCCTCCAGGCCGTCGAGCCGCGGCATCCGGATGTCCATGAGGACGACGTCGGGGCGCAGGGCGCGCACCCGCTCCACGGCCTCGTCGCCGTCGGCGGCCTCCCCCGCGACCTCGATGTCGGGCTGGGCGTCGAGCAGCGCGCGGAACCCCGCCCGGACCAGCGACTGGTCGTCGGCGAGCAGCACTCGGATCACGGGGTCTCCTGCGGTGACGGGGGCTCTTCCTGGTGGAACGGGAGTACGGCGTGGACGCGGAAGCCGCCGTCCGGGAGTGCGCCCGCCTCGATGGTGCCACCGAGGGCGGCGGCCCGCTCCCGCATGCCGGCGAGACCGTTGCCGCTGCCACCCGCCTCGGTGCCGGTGGCCGGTCCTTCGTCGTCGACCGTCAGGTCCAGGTGCCCGGAGCCGTACCCGATCCGTACCCGGGCCGCACGCGAACCGGAGTGGCGCACCACGTTGGTGAGCGCCTCCTGCACGATCCGGAAGGCGGCGAGATCGGCGCCGGGCGGCAGGTCGGTGCGCGGTCCCGTCGTCCCGACGGTGACGGTGAGGCCGGCGGCGCCGGCCTGTTCGACGAGTTCGGGGAGCCGGTCGAGTCCGGGGGCGGGCGCCCGGGGCGCGTCGCCGCGGGTGCGGAGGGTGTCGAGGACCTGGCGCACCTCGCCGAGCGCCTCCTTGCTGGCCGCCTTGATGGTGGTCAGCGCGGTGCGGGCCTGCTCGGGGTCGGAGTCCAGGAGGGCGAGGCCGACCCCGGCCTGCACGTTGATCACGGAGATCGAGTGGGCGAGCACGTCGTGGAGTTCCCGGGCGATACGGAGCCGTTCCTCGTCGGCGCGCCGCTCCTCGGCGGCGGCCCGGTCGGCCCGTAGTTGCGCCCGCTGCTCACGCCGTACGCGAACCGTCTCGGAGGCGGCCAGTACGGCGACGGCGAACGCGGCCGCGGGCAGCTCCTGCCCCCAGGGAGCGGGCCCGTCGCCCGCCGGGGGCAGCCAGCGGTAGAGCCAGTGCGAGAGCAGCAGATGACCCGCCCAGAGCAGGCCGAGGGCCCAGGCCGCGGCGGTCCGGTGCCCGTGCACGACGGCCGCGAAACAGGCGACGGCGACCATGACGAACACCGGGCCGTACGGATAACCCGCAAGGAGGTACCCGAGGGTGACGGCCGCGACGCCGAACACCACCGGCACCGGCCACCGGTGGCGGAACAGCAGGGGCGCCGCCCCGAGGAGCAGCAGGGCACGCCCGAGCGCGTCGAGCGCCTCCCGGTCGGGCTGGTTCCTCGCGGCGAACCCGGTCCCCGCCATGACGACCACGGCGATCAGGAGCGTGGACCGCCAGGGCGTGCCGTTGCCGCCGTCCCCGCGCTGCCACCGGCCCCAGTCGCGGCCGGCCGGCCCGCCCGGATGCTCGTGCGCCCGGCGCTCACCCGACCGGTGGTCATGCGACCGGCGCTCACGAGGCCGGTGGTCGGGCAACCGGCGCTCGCGCGTCCGCCGCTCCCCCGGCTCGCGCGCCGGACTCGCGTCGTCACGCCCGTGTCCCTGTCCGCGCCCGCCCCTCCGCTCCTGATCCATGTCAGCCACGCTAGCCGTGCGGGACCCGGGGAAACGTCAGCCCGACGGGGTGGTCACCCGTACTCCCGGGGGAGTAGACGGCGTCCCGTCCGTACGGGTGCCGCCGCGGGTCGGCACGTCGTCCTCCCGGGAGCCCCGCGAGCCTCGCCGCGCGCATGAAGGCGGGCTTCCCGGCGCGTGGCGCGCCGTCTCAGCCGCGCGGCAGCAGGCCCACGTCCTGGCCGAGTCGGCGGGCCGCCGCAGCGAAGAACGCCTCGCGGTCCTCGACGATGTTGTGGAAGTGGCCGAACACCTCGAAGGAGATCAGTCCGAAGAGCTGCGACCAGGCGGCCACGAGCGTGACCGCGAGGGCCGGAGGGAGGTCCGGGGCGATGTCGGCGGCCAGCCGGGCGGCCTCGGGACGGAGTCCTTCCGGGAGCGGGGGCAGGGCGACACCCTCGCCGGTGTGCGCGCCGCGGGCGGTCTCGATGAGGACGAGGCCGACGCGGGAGGCGGGGACGATCGTGTCCTGGGGCGCGCTGTAGCCGGGGACGGGGGAACCGTAGATCAGGGCGTACTCGTGCGGGTGGGCGACGGCCCAGGCGCGGACGGCCCGGCAGACGGCGGTCCATCGGTCCAGGGGGCGCTGCCCCGCCGTCTCGGACGCGGCCTTCTCCGCTGCGGCGCCGATCGCGTCGTACGCGTCGACGATCAGCGCGGTGAGGAGGTCGTCGCGGCTCGGGAAGTAGCGGTAGAGCGCGGAGGAGACCATGCCCAGCTCACGGGCGACGGCCCGCAGGGACAGCTTGGCGGCGCCCTCGGCGGCGAGCTGGGTGCGGGCCTCGTCCTTGATGGCGGCGGTGATCTCGATACGGGCGCGGGCGCGGGCTCCTCGAACGGTCGTCATGGAGAGCAGTGTGCCATTTTCAGAGCGCCGATATGAAATGAGAGCACTGCTCTTGATTGTGAGCGGCGATTCCTGCAGACTCGAAGCAAGCGAGAGCAGTGCTCACAGTTTGCTCCCGGTCTCACCGCCCGGCACCGCCGTCATTCGGCACCGCTTCGTCCCGCAGGAGGAACCCATGTCCGCACGGCCCACCGGCTCCGAGCCCGCCGCCCACGTCATGAAGCCCGGCTGGTTCACCGTGAACGTCCTCAACCGCGCCGTCGCCTGGGCGACCCGCCGCGGCTTCAGCGTCTGGGGCTCCCGCGTGCTCGCCGTCCGCGGACGCAAGAGCGGCGAGTGGCGCCGTACCCCCGTCAACCTCCTGACAGTGGACGGAGTCCGGTACCTCGTGGCCCCCCGCGGCCACGTCCAGTGGACCCACAACATGCGGGCCGCCGGCGGCGGCCGGCTGATCCTCGGCAAGCACGTGCAGGACTTCACCGCCGTCGAGGTCGCCGACGACGACAAGCCCGCGCTGCTGCGTGCCTACCTCAAGCGCTGGAAGGCCGAGGTCGGCGTCTTCTTCGGCGGCGTCGGCCCCGACTCCACCGACGAGGAGCTGCGCGCCGTCGCGCCGAAGCACCCCGTCTTCCGCGTCACGCCGACGGGCCCCACCACTCCGGCCGCGTGAAACCGGCCGGAGCGGCGGAGCCCGTCCGCTTCACTCACTTCTGAGTACGCCAGGTACGCCCCTCCGGGGCGTCAGACCACTTCGGGGGCCTCGGGAGTCTCCGGCTTCGCGGAAGCGTCGGCCTTCGAGCCTTCCTGGACCTCGGACCGCACCCCGGCCTGCGCCTCGGACCGCGCCTCGCCCTTCGCCTCCGCGTCCGCGTAGGCCTCGGGTGCCGACCGCTCGCCCTTGCCGACGCCCCGGCCCGCCGGGCCGACACCCGACGAGGTGTCCATGCGCTTGTCGAGGATCTCCAGGGCCCGCCGGGCCATCCCGTTCGAGCGGACCATGCCGCCGAGCGTCGTCGAACCCCGGGTGATGTCGGCGAACGCGTTCCAGGCGGGGCGCAGCCCCGTCAGCGTCGCGTGCAGGAGCCCCGGCCGCCGCTCGAAGACGGCGAGCATGCGCCGCCCGACGGCCATCTCGACGCCCAGCCCGGCCTTGATGGCGAAGGCGTAGTTCAGGGCCTGACGCCGGGCGTCGACCGCGTCGTTGGCCTCGGCGACCCGTACCGCCCACTCGCCGGCGAGCCGGCCCGAGCGGAGCGCGTACGAGATGCCCTCACGCGTCCACGGCTCCAGGAGCCCCGCCGCGTCGCCGCAGACGAGGACCCGGCCGCGGGAGAGCGGCGAGTCGTCGGTGCGGCAGCGCGTCAGATGGCCGGAGGAGATCGTGGGCTCGAAACCGGACAGGCCGAGCCGGGCGACGAAGTCCTCCATGTACCGCTTGGTGGCGGCGCCCTCGCCGCGCGCCGAGATGACGCCGACCGTCAGGGTGTCGCCCTTGGGGAAGACCCACCCGTAACTACCGGGCATCGGGCCCCAGTCGATGAGGACGCGGCCCTTCCAGTCCTCCGCCACGGACGGCGGTACGGGAATCTCCGCCTCCAGGCCCAGGTCGACCTGACCGAGCTTCACCCCGACGTGCGCACCTATCCGGCTGGCACTGCCGTCGGCCCCGACGACCGCGCGCGCGAGCACGGTCTCGCCGTCGGCGAGGACCACGGCGACGGTCCGCCGGTCCGGGACCGCCGGGCCGTGCTGCTCCACGCGGGTCACCGTGACGCCGGTCCGCAGCTCGGCGCCGGCCTTCTGGGCGTGCTCGACGAGCTGGGCGTCGAACTCCGGGCGGTTGATGAGCCCGAAGAGCATCTTCCGCGAGCGGCGGGTACGGGCGAAGCGGCCGTCCAGGGAGAAGGTGACGGCGTGCACCCGGTCCTGGAGGGGCAGTTCGAAGCCGGGCGGCAGACAGTCGCGGGAGGGGCCGATGATGCCGCCGCCGCAGGTCTTGTACCGGGGCAGCTCGGACTTCTCCAGGAGGAGCACCCGTCGGCCGGCCACCGCGGCCGCGTAGGCCGCGGACGCGCCGCCGGGCCCCGCGCCGACGACCACGACGTCCCAGACCTCGGTGTCCTCACCGTCCACGACGTCCAGGGCGGTCACGGCGTCGACGTCCTGGGCGGTCACGGCGTCGGCGTCCACGACGTCCGAGGCCTCCTCCGCGGGCGCTCCGTCGTGCGGTTCGTGGGACGCCTCGGCGTCCGTGACCTGGTCCGGCGCCTCGTCCGTGACATCGTCCGACACCGCGTCCGACACCCCGCCCGTGATGCCCTCAGGAGCCGCGCCTCCGGGCGCGGTGCTCTCCGGACCGGCGTTCTCCGCTTGCTCGCTGCTCACGATGTGCTTCTGCTCCTGATCCGACCGGTGGTCTGCTCCTGACGCATCCTACGGCGCGGTAGCCAGAGGCCCGCGCCGTAGGATCGGCGGTGCGTTCGCCGTACCACGACATACGCCGAACGCCGTCCTCACGTCGTAAACGTCGCACCCATCAGGAGCGTGCCCATGACCTCGAATCCGATCGCCGAGACCGTCCGGTCCCTGATGCCCCGTGCCAAGGCCGAGCTCACGGAGCTGGTGGCCTTCGAGTCGGTGGCGGACGAGGCCGTGGCGCCCCGGAGCGAGTGCGAGGGCGCCGCGAACTGGGTCGCGGACGCGCTGCGCGCCGAGGACTTCCAGGACGTGGCGCTGCTCGACACCCCGGACGGCTCGCAGGCCGTGTACGGCATCCTGCCCGGCCCGGCCGGCGCGCCGACCGTTCTTCTGTACGCGCACTACGACGTGCAGCCGAAGCTGGACGAGTCCGCCTGGCTCTCCCCGCCGTTCGAGCTGACGGAGCGGAACGGTCGCTGGTACGGGCGTGGCACGGCCGACTGCAAGGGCGGCTTCATCCTGCACCTGCTCGCGCTGCGCGCCCTCAAGGCGAACGGCGGCGTTCCCGTGACGGTCAAGGTGATCGTCGAGGGTTCGGAGGAGCAGGGCACCGGCGGTCTGGAGCGGTACGCCGAGCAGCACCCCGAGCTGCTGACCGCCGACGCCATCGTGATCGGCGACGCGGGCAACTTCCGGGTGGGCCTGCCGACGGTGACCGCGACCCTGCGCGGCATGACGATGATCCGGGTGGGGATCGACACCCTGGAGGGCAATCTGCACTCCGGCCAGTTCGGCGGCGCCGCGCCGGACGCGCTGGCCGCGCTGATCCGCGTACTGGACTCGCTGCGCGGCCCGGACGGTTCGACCGTCATCGACGGGCTGCCGGGCGACCAGGTGTGGGAGGGGCTGCAGTACCCGGAGGAGGACTTCCGCCAGGACGCCAAGGTCCTCACCGGCGTGGCCCTGCCGGGTGCCGGTACGGTCGCCGACCGGATCTGGGCGCGTCCCGCCGTCACCGTCATCGGCATCGACTGCCACCCGGTGGCCGGGGCGACCCCGTCGATCCCGTCCTCGGCCCGCGCACAGCTGAGCCTGCGGGTGCCGCCGGGCCTGGACTCGGCCGAGGTGACGAAGCTGCTCTTCGCGCACATCGAGGAGCACACGCCGTGGAACGCCCGGGTCTCCCTCGAACAGGTCGGTCAGGGTCAGCCGTTCCAGGCGGACACGTCGAGCCCGGCGTACGCGTCGATGGCCGAGGCGATGCGGATCGCGTACCCCGGTCAGGAGATGCAGACGGCGGGCATGGGCGGCTCGATCCCGCTGTGCAACACGCTGGCCTCGCTGTACCCGGAGTCGGAGATCCTGCTGATCGGTCTGAGCGAGCCCGAGGCGCAGATCCACGCCCCCAACGAGTCCGTCTCGCCGGACGAGCTGGAGCGGCTGTCCGTGGCCGAGGCGCACTTCCTGCTCAACTACGCGCGCTCGAAGCAGAACTGACGGGCGGACGCGTTCAGCGTTCGGCGAAGCTCGCCGAGAGCGTAGAAGCATGCGGCGGACCTGCGCAGATGCGTAGGTTCGCCGTATGGCATCCATCGAGCTCACCAGGATCACCCCGCGTCTGCACCTCCTCGACTACTCCATCGGCCAGGCCTACCTCTGGCAGGACGAGGAGGGGCTGACCCTGATCGACGCCGGCTGGGCCGGCATGGCGGACGAGACGGCCGCGGCGATACGGTCCGCCGGCCTGGACCCGCACCGGCTGCGCCGGATCGTGCTGACCCACTGCCACCGGGACCACGTGGGCTCGGCACAGGAGCTGGCGGACCGGCACGGGGCCGAGATCCTCGCGCACGGGCTCGACGCGCCGGTGATCCGGGGCGAGGCACCGGTGCCGGAGCCGCACCTCCTGGACTGGGAGGTGCCGCTGTTCGAGCACGGCGTGACCTCGCCGGAGGCGCCGCCGACCCGGGTCGACCGGGAGGTCGAGGACGGCGAGGTGCTGGACTTCGGCGGCGGAGCGGTGGTGGTGCACTCCCCCGGCCACACGCCCGGTTCGATCGCCGTCCATCTCCCGCGCCACGGTGTGCTGTTCACCGGGGACACGGTGGCGTCGGTGCCGGACGTGATGTTCGGCGTGTTCCATGTCGACCGTGCTCTCGCGCTGGACTCGATGCGGCTGCTCGCGAAGCTGGGCCCGTCGGTGCTGTGCTGCGGGCACGGCGCGCCGGTGACCTCGGACACGGCGGCGCGACTGACCGCGGCGGCCGCGACGGCGACGGCCTGACCGCGGCCGTCTGCGCACCAGGGGGACGCGCGATCACGGCCTTCGACCCGCCACCGGGGCGACTGCCACGGCCGTCGGCCTCACCAGGAAAGCACACGACCCACGGCCTTCGGCCCACCACGGGGGCGCAGGATCGCGGCCGTCGGCATACCGCCGGGCGCCGGACCGTGGCCGTCGCCCCACCGGGTCTCGCGGTCGTCGCCGTCAGCCCACCGGATCCCCGGCCTCCAGGTTGAGCACCGTGCCGCGCTCGCGGGCGCGCAGGGCCCAGCGGAGGCGGCGGTATCGGACGGGGGGCAGGAGGTCGGCGGCCTCCTCCTCGGTGACGAAGCGCCAGTCGCGGAGTTCGGCGCCGGGGAGGTGGAGGCGTTCCGTGTCGGCGGGGCCGAGCGTGCCGCCGTCGAAGAGGAGGCGGAGTCCGCCGTAGCCGGGCGGCCGGGGGCGTTCCCAGTCGACGAGCAGGAGGCGGGGTACGGCGGCGAGTTCGAGGCCTATCTCCTCGGCCACCTCGCGCATTCCGGCGCGGGCCGGGGCCTCACCGGCCTCGACGACCCCGCCGGGGAACTCCCATCCCGGCTTGTAGGTGGGGTCGACCAGGAGGAAGCGGTCCCGCTCGTCGAAGAGCAGGACTCCGGCTGCGACGGTCTCGCCGGTCGGTTCGGGGGTCTGGACGATGCCGCAGGGGGCGGCGTGGCCGGCCCGGACCGCGTCGGCGACGGACCGGGCGGCCTCGGCCGCGGTGAGCGCCGAGGTGTCGACCACGTACGCGTCGGCGGCGAGCCAGTCGAGCGCGGCCCGGTACGGCGCGAGATGGCCGTGACACCACTCCCGGACGCGGGCGTCGACGTCGGGGTCGTCGTACTCGGACCTGCCGTCGATCCGCTCCCGCAGGATCGTTTCCTCCGGGGCGAGCAGCACATGGCGGACGTCGATGCGACGGGCGGCGAGCCCGCCGAAGATCTCGTCCCGGTACTCCTGGCGCAGCAGGGTCATGGGGACGACCAGGACGCCGCCGAGCTCGGCGAGCAGGGCGGCGGCGGTGTCGACCACCAGGCGCCGCCAGATCGGCAGGTCCTGGTAGTCCTCGACCTCGGCGAGCCGCTTGGCCGGCAGCAGGCCGCGCAGGCCCCCGCCGGTGACCTCGGGGTCGTACAGCGTGCTGTTCGGGATCAGATCGACCAGCTCGCGCGCGGTGCTGGACTTCCCCGCGCCGAACGCACCGTTGACCCAGACGATCACGATTCCCCCTCTTCGACAGCCCCCTGTGGATTGCCCCCAACACCCTGCCACGAAAACCACGAACACATGTCCTGGCATATGCGTCCCCTTGGGCATGAGCGTGACACTTCCGCGCGGGGGTCGTTGAGAACGGCAAGCACGAGGGGGTGCGGAGAAATGAGTCGTAGGGTTCTCGAACGTTTTCCGGCCGGCGGCCCGCGGGGCAGCTGGCCGGCGGAGGAGTTCGCCGGGGCGCGAAGGGACGAGGGGGTGCCGGCCCGGGTCGTCATGGACCTGGAGTCCGACACCTTCCTGGTGATCGTCGAACAACGGGCGGCGGAGCGGGTACGGGAGGACTGAGCCGGGGCAGGTCGGCCAGGTCGTGGACGAAGCGGTGGGCCTCGGGTCGGGCCGCCGGTCGGATCCTCAGGACACCGCCCGATGGGCCTCCGGTCGGGCGGCCGAGCGGGCCCTCAGGACACCGCCCGATGGGCCTCCGGTCGGGCGGCCGGGCGGGCCCTCAGGACACCGCTGCCGCCGCGGCGCCCAGGAGGCCCGCGTCGGTGCCCGTGAGGGCCGGGACGACCGTCAGGTTCCGGACGAAGTCGAGCGTGGCGTACGTGCCGAGGGCGCGGCGCAGCGGGGCGAAGAGGACCTCTCCGGCGCCCGCCACCCCGCCGCCGACGACCGCGATGTCGATCTCGACGAGGGTGGCCGTCGCGGCGATGCCCGCCGCGAGGGCCTGGGCCGCCCGCTCGAACGAGGCCAGGGCGACCGGGTCCCCCGCACGCGCCGCGGCGGCCACGGCGGCCGCGGAGGCGTCGCCGTCGGCCCCCGGGCGCCAGCCGTTCTCCAGGGCACGGCGGGCGATGTGCGGGCCGCTGGCGATGCGTTCGACGCAGCCGCGTCCGCCGCAGGCGCAGGGCTCGCCGTCCATGTCCACCACCATGTGGCCGATGTGACCGGCGTTGCCGGTGGGGCCGGGGTGGACCCTTCCCCCGAGGACGAGGCCCCCGCCGACGCCTGTGGAGACCACGAGGCAGAGAGCGTTGTCGTGACCGCGGGCGGCGCCGAGCCAGTGCTCGGCGGCCGTCATGGCGACGCCGTCGCCGACCAGGGTGACGGGCCGTCCGCCCGTCGCCTTGTGGACCCGTTCGACGAGCGGGAAGTCGCGCCAGCCGGGCACGTTGACCGGGCTGACGGTCCCCCGGTACGCGTCGACCGGGCCCGCGCTGCCGATGCCGACGGCCCCGGCGGCCTCCCACAGGGGCGAGTCCGCGAGCTCGGCGAGCACGTCCCCGACCGCGCCCATCACCGTCTCGCCGTCCTCACGCGCGGGCGTGGGCCGCTGGGAGCGGACGCGGAGGCGCCCCTCGCCGTCGACGAGGGCGCCGGCGATCTTGGTGCCCCCGATGTCGAGAGCGACGACGAGTCCGTCGATGGGGCCCGTGGCGGGATCGGTCTGCATGGGCGCGGGGTCTCCAGTCGGCGACGGACGGACGGAACGCTGTCTATCGTGTCCCGTTCCGTACAGTCTCCCCTCCCGTGACAACGTTGTCCAGGCTCTATGATTCGGCCAGGGAGTCGATCAGACACCGCTGTACGACCAGCGGACACCGCTGGACGACCGGCCGGACCACCCTTCGGCCGGACAACCCGACCTTCGACGGAGGAACCGCGCACCGTGGCCGACATCGCCCGCCGCACCGAGCACCGCTACGGCAACCGGCCCACGATGAAGGACGTCGCCGCGCGCGCGGGCGTCGGCCTGAAGACGGTGTCCCGGGTCGTGAACGGCGAGCCCGGGGTCACCCCGGACACCGAGCGACGGGTCCAGGAGGCCATCGAGGCCCTCGGCTTCCGCCGCAACGACAGCGCGCGGGTCCTGCGCAAGGGCAGGACGGCGACCGTCGGCCTCGTACTCGAGGATCTCGCCGACCCGTTCTACGGACCGCTCAGCCGGGCGGTCGAGGAGGTCGCGCGGGCGCACGGCGCGCTGCTCATCAACGGTTCCAGTGCCGAGGACCCGGCCCGGGAGCAGGAACTTGCGCTGGCCCTGTGCGCGCGCCGGGTCGACGGCCTGATCGTCATCCCCGCAGGTGACGATCACCGGTATCTGGAGCCGGAGATCAGGGCGGGCGTCGCCACCGTCTTCGTCGACCGCCCCGCGGGGCTGATCGACGCCGACGCCGTGCTGTCCGACAGCTTCGGCGGGGCGCGTGACGGCGTGGCCCATCTGATCGCCCACGGACACCGCCGGATCGGCTTCATCGGCGACCGGCCCCGTATCCACACCGCGTCCGAGCGGCTGCGCGGCTACCGCGCGGCGATGGAGGACGCGGGCCTGCCGGTCGACGACGCCTGGGTCTCGCCGGGCTCCACGGAGCCGGAGCGGGTGAGGACGGCCGTACGGGAGATGCTGGACGCGGCGGAGCCCGTGACGGCGCTGTTCGCGGGGAACAACCGGGTGATGGTCACGGTGGTCCGCGCCCTCGCGGAGCGCCCTCGGCCGGTGGCCCTGGTCGGCTTCGACGACATGGAACTGGCCGATCTGCTCGGCATCACGGTCATCGCCCAGGACGCGGCCGCGCTCGGACGGACGGCGGCGGAGCGTCTCTTCCGGCGTCTCGACGGGGTCGACGACGTGCCGGAGCGGGTGGTGCTGGGCACCACGCTGCTCGCGCGCGGTTCGGGCGAGATCCCGCCGTCGGCCGGCTGAGCGACGGATGCCGGGGCAGTAACCCCGACGGCGGCGGCTGCCGGGGCAGGAGCCGTCCGCGCGGCGAGAGATGCCGAGGCGGGAGCCGCCCGCGCGGCGGCGGCCGTCGGGGCCGCCGCATGGGCGGCGGACCCGTCCGCCTCTTCTCCCGCTACTCGGCGGAGGCCGTCAGGTCGCCGCGTCGCGGGGCCGCGAAGCGGTCGAGGGCCGCGCGGTCCATGCCCGTGAGCGCGTCGACCTCGGCGGTGTCGAGGGCGCCGCAGTCGATGCCGCGCAGCAGGTAGGAGCTGAGTGCCTTGGCGGTCGCCGGCTCGTCCATCACGTCGCCGCCCGCGTGGTTGGCGTACGCGGAGAGGCGCTTGGCGGCGGCCTCGAAGCCCTCGCGGTAGAAGGCGAAGACGGCGGCGTACCGGGTGGGGATGTGGCCCGGGTGCATGTCCCAGCCCTGGTAGTACGCGCGGGCGAGCGCACGGCGGGTGAGGCCGTAGTGGAGGCGCCAGGCCTCGTGGACGTGCTCGGTGGAGCCGACCGGGAGGACGTTGGTGGAGCCGTCGGAGACCCGTACGCCCGTGCCCGCCGCGGCGACCTGCATGATCGCCTTGGCGTGGTCGGCGGCCGGGTGGTCGCTGGCCTGGTAGGCGGCGGAGACGCCGAGGCAGGCGCTGTAGTCGAAGGTGCCGTAGTGCAGTCCGGTGGCGCGGCCCTCGGCTGCGCCGATCATGCGGGCGACGGCGGCGGTGCCGTCGGCGGCGAGGATGGACTGGCTGGTCTCGATCTGGATCTCGAAGCCGAGGCGGCCGGCGTCGAGGCCGTGGGCCTTCTCGAAGGCCTCCAGGAGGCGGACGAAGGCGGAGACCTGCTCGGGGTAGGTGACCTTGGGGAGGGTGAGGACGAGCCCGTCGGGCAGGCCGCCGTTCTCCAGCAGGCCGGTGAGGAAGACGTCGGTGGTGCGGATGCCCCGGTCGCGTACCGCGGACTCCATGCACTTCATCCGGATGCCCATGTACGGGGCGGCCGTACCGTTCCGGTACGCCTCCGAGATCAGCCGGGCGGCGCGGGCGGCGTCCTGGTCCTCGTCGACGCCGGCGTAGCCGTCCTCGAAGTCGACCCGCAGGTCCTCGATCGGCTCGCGCTCCAGCTTCGCGCGTACGCGGCCGTGGACATCCTCGGCGAGGTCGTCGGTGAGGCCGAGTACGGCGGCGAAGGAGGCGGCGTCGGGGGCGTGCTCGTCGAGGGCGGCGAGGGCCTGGTCGCCCCAGGAGCGGATGGTGCCGGCCCCGAAGGCGTTGCCGGGGACGTAGACGGTGTGGACGGGCTGGCGGGTGCCGGGGTCTCCCGGGTAGCGGCGGTCCAGCTCGGCGTCCACCGCTGCGAGGGAGGCGCTGATGCCCTCGCTGACCGCGCCCGCGAGGCTCGTCGACACCTTCTCCTGCTGACCCATCCCACATCCTCCTATTTTCCGCTTCACGGAATCAACAATCCGTATGGCGAAGTTAGTAGTCCGTCGGGACCTGAGTCAATGGTTGTCCGAAACGGCCGGGGGCCGCGCGGTGATCATCACCACGCGGCCCCCGGACCGTACAGAAGCGCAGGTCACGCCCGCGCTGCGAGATCAGCCCTTGCGGGACTTGACCTCTTCGGTCAGCTGCGGGACGACATCGAAGAGGTCGCCCACGACGCCGTAGTCGACCAGGTCGAAGATCGGCGCCTCGGCGTCCTTGTTGATCGCGACGATCGTCTTCGAGGTCTGCATGCCCGCGCGGTGCTGGATCGCGCCGGAGATGCCCGAGGCGATGTACAGCTGCGGCGAGACCGACTTGCCGGTCTGGCCGACCTGGTTGGAGTGCGGGTACCAGCCGGCGTCGACGGCGGCACGCGAGGCGCCGACGGCGGCACCGAGCGAGTCGGCGAGCGCCTCGATGATGCCGAAGTTCTCGGCACCGTTCACGCCACGGCCACCGGAGACCACGATCGCGGCCTCGGTGAGCTCCGGGCGGCCGGTCGACTCGCGCGGGGTGCGGGCGGTCACCTTGGTGCCGGTGGCCAGCGCGCCGAAGGAGACCGCGAGGGCCTCGACGGCACCGGCGGCCGGGGCGGCCTCGACCGGGGCGGAGTTCGGCTTGACGGTGATGACCGGGGTGCCCTTGGAGACACGGGACTTGGTGGTGAAGGAGGCGGCGAACGCGGACTGCGTCGCGACCGGGCCCTCGTCACCGGCCTCCAGGTCCACGGCGTCCGTGATGATGCCGGAGCCGATGCGGACCGCGAGACGGGCCGCGATCTCCTTGCCCTCGGCGGAGGAGGGGACGAGCACGGCGGCCGGCGAGACGGCCTCGTAGGCGGCCTGGAGCGCGTCGACCTTCGGGACGACCAGGTACTCGGTGAACTCGGGGGCGTCGGCCGTGAGGACCTTCACCGCGCCGTGCTCGGCGAGGACGGCCGCGGTGTCGGCGGCGCCGTTGCCCAGCGCGACGGCGACCGGGTCGCCGATGCGGCGGGCGAGGGTCAGCAGCTCCAGGGTGGGCTTGCGGACGGCTCCGTCGACGTGGTCGACGTAGACGAGAATCTCAGCCATGGGACTTCAATCTCCTGCGAACGAAAGGGGCGGTCTGAGGGGCTCGCGCGAGCCTTAGATGAACTTCTGGCCCGCGAGGAACTCGGCGAGCTGCTTGCCGCCCTCGCCCTCGTCCTTGACGATCGTGCCGGCGGTGCGCGCCGGACGTTCGGCGGCGGAGTCGACCGCGGTCCAGGCGCCGGCGAGGCCGACCTCGTCCGCGTCGATGTCCAGGTCGTCCAGCTCCAGGGACTCCACCGGCTTCTTCTTGGCGGCCATGATGCCCTTGAAGGACGGGTAGCGCGCCTCGCCGGACTGGTCGGTCACCGACACGACCGCCGGGAGGGAGGCCTCCAGCTGCTCGGAGGCGGAGTCGCCGTCGCGGCGGCCCTTCACGACGCCGTCCTCGATGGAGACCTCGGAGAGCAGCGTGACCTGCGGGACGCCCAGGCGCTCGGCGAGGATCGCCGGGAGGACACCCATGGTGCCGTCGGTGGAGGCCATACCGGCGATGACGACGTCGTAGCCGGTCTTCTCGATCGCCTTGGCGAGCACCAGCGAGGTGCCCATGACGTCGGTGCCGTGCAGGTCGTCGTCCTCGACGTGGACGGCCTTGTCGGCGCCCATGGAGAGCGCCTTGCGGAGCGCGTCCTTGGCGTCCTCGGGGCCGACCGTCAGCACGGTGACCTCGGCGTCGTCCGCCTCTTCGGCGATCTGCAGTGCCTGCTCGACGGCGTACTCGTCGAGCTCCGACAGCAGGCCGTCGACGTCGTCGCGGTCGACCGTCAGGTCGTCCGCGAACTTCCGGTCTCCGGTCGCGTCGGGCACGTACTTCACACAGACAACGATCCTCAAGCTCACGCCGGCTCTCCTACTGCATCGTCATAACTGGGCTGCCTTGTTGCTCGCAGCATAGGCGCCTGAAGGGCGGGTTTCCGGTCGGGGCGCCGGACGCCCCGACCAAAATATTACTCGCCAGTACACCCAGTCCGTTACCAGTAAGCAAGCGCTCAGCGATGTGATCTGCCCTACGCGCGGAGAGCGGCGCGCGCGGGAACTCTCAGTCGCGCAGCGCGTTGAAGCGGCCGTGGTGATAGAGGAGCGGCCGGCCCGCCCCGTCCGGGTCCCCGGCGACGGCCTGCGCGATCACGATCCGGTGGTCCCCCGCGGGCACCCGGGCGACCACCCGGCAGACCAGCCAGGCGAGTACGCCGTCGAGTACGGGCACGCCCTCGGGTCCCACGCTCCAGCGGGTCCCCTCGCCGAAGCGGTCGGCCCCGCTGTGGGCGAAGGTGGCGGCGAGTTCCTGCTGGTGTTCGCCGAGTATGTGGACGCCGATGTGCTCGGCCTCGGCGAGCACGGGCCAGCTGGAGGAGCCCGTACCCACCCCGAAGGAGATGAGCGGGGGTTCGGCGGCGACGGAGTTGAGAGAGGTCGCGGTGAAGCCGACGGGTCGATCCCCGTGCGCGGTGACGACCGCGACGCCGGCCGCGTGCCGCCGGAAGACGGAACGGAGCAGATCCGGGGAGGCCTGGCGGGGTGCGCCGATGGTGGGAACGGTGCCGGGTCGGAGGTCGGGCGTGACCGTCATGGAGTTGTCCTTCTGCGAGGGCGGCATGAGAGAGGTCCGGGGGTGGTCAGACACCCGGACAGCGCGCGCTCGCGTTGCGGGCCAGGTCCACGTGGGTCCGGCCGTAGAGAAGGAGTTCTTGGGGCACCCCGTCAGAGTGGCGATCGTTGCCGCGTGCAGTCAAGTGCGTACCGGGATGTGGGAGAAGTGTCACCGCGTCAGACCGCCCGCCCCAGGGCGGCGATGACGTCCGCCTTGCGGGGCTGTCCCGCGGCCCGGCGGACGACGCGCCCGGTCCGGTCGAGGACGAGGACGGTGGGCGTCCTGGCGATGCCGAGGGCGCGTACGAGATCGAGCCGTTCCTCGGCGTCGATCTCCACGTGCCCGACGCCCGGGACCATCGCGGCGACCTCGGCGAGGGTGCGACGGGTGGCCCGGCACGGCTGACAGAAAGCGGTGGAGAACTGGACGAGGGTGGCCCGCTCCCCCAGTGGTACGCCGAGCGCCTCGGGTCCCAGCGTGTCGGTTCCGGGTATCTCGGTCACCCCTGCTCCCTGCTCCGTCGGCCGTCTCACCTGGTGCAGCGTCGCACGGGAGGATTCGATTCCCGCCACGACCACCGCGAGTGACGAGAATCTCCCTGTACGAAGCCGCCTGGGCTGGTCACGGCGGCCCACATGGGGCACGATCTGCCCAAAGCCGAAAACCTACGGCTGCGTAACTTCGCCGGGAGAACCCTCCCCAGGCACGGAAGAAGGGGTTCCTCCCAGATGGCAGAACTCGTGTATCGGCCGGTCATCGGCGCCGCTCTGACCATGTTCAAGGCGCTCGACCTGAAGATCGACACGCAGGGTTCGGAGCACATCCCGCGCACGGGTGGCGCGGTGCTCGTCTCCAACCACATCAGCTATCTGGACTTCATCTTCACGGGCCTGGCCGCGCTCCCGCAGAAGCGTCTCGTGCGCTTCATGGCGAAGGACTCGGTCTTCCGGCACAAGGTCTCGGGGCCGCTGATGCGCGGCATGAAGCACATCCCGGTGGACCGCTCGGCGGGCGAGCACGCCTACAAGCACGCGCTGGAGTCGCTGCGGGCCGGCGAGATCATCGGCGTCTTCCCCGAGGCGACCATCTCCCAGTCGTTCACCCTCAAGGGCTTCAAGACCGGTGCGGCGCGGCTCGCCCAGGAGGCCGGGGTCCCGCTGATCCCGATGGCCCTCTGGGGTACGCAGCGCGTCTGGACCAAGGGCCGCCCCCGCAACTTCAAGCGCAGCCACATCCCGGTGACGATCCGCGTCGGCGAGCCCATGGAGGCTCCCGCCGACCAGTACGCGGGCGCCATCACCCGGCGGCTGCGCGAGCGCGTCCAGGAGCTGCTGGAGGCCGCGCAGCGCGCCTACCCGGTGCGCCCCAAGGATGCGAACGACACGTGGTGGGTGCCCGCCCACCTCGGGGGTACGGCTCCGACGCCGGCCGAGGTCAAGGACGCCGGCTGACGGCGGGACGCCGTCGAACGGCACCGCGCTGAATCGTCACTCCGGGTCGCGGACCGTGATCCTGGCCCCCGGGCTGAGCCTCTCCAGCGACTCCGCCAGTTCGGTGCCCGCCGCGAGGAGCTCGCCCCGGGTCATCGGGGCGAGCGATTCGAGCAGGAAGAGCGCGTCGACGGTGTCGTCGTCGATACGGGTGCGGGGGCCCTGGCGCCAGTTCCAGCGGCGGCAGGTCACCCCCTCCTCGTCGCACCAGACGACCTCCCCTGCCTCGGGGTGCTCCACGGTCTCGGCACCGCCCGCCATGGTGACGAAGGGCTCGCCGCCGGTGGCCCGGACCAGGCGCATGGCGCCCCGGATCCTGCCCAGGTCCTCGCCGCCGACCGGAATGAGGTGGGCGACGCTCACCGCGTTGTAGGCGTCGACGAGCCGGTTGACGCGGGGCAGCCCGCCGTCCGCGAGCGCCCGCCTGGCGAGCGCTTCCGCGGAGTTGCGGGTGCGGGAGGGCTTGGCGCCGAACGCGGTGTACGCGGCGCGCCAGGCGGCGATGTGCGGGTCCTGGTCCGGGGTCCGGCCGTCGAGCCGCTCGGCGAGCCGGCGCGCGGCGTCGTCGAGGAGGGCCGAACCGGCGTCGTCACTGGGTCCGTTGACGAGGCCATGGGCCTCGATCACCAGAGCGGTGAAGCCGGGTACGAGGGTGCGCACCTCGTCGGAGACGGTGAGCGTGAGGGTCATGGTCCGCCGTTCGCTGAAGTCCGGGGTCAGAGCTCCGTGGGGAGCGTCCGCCAGAGGTACGGCCGGTCGGGCGCGGCGCGCAGCGCGTCCAGAACAGCCGGATGCGGTTCAGTGTAGAGCACCGGATAATCCACTTCATTGAACTGCGGGCGCACGGTCCAGGCCAGCCGCTCCTTCCCCAGGGAGAACTGGGCATCGACTCCGGGCTTGTTCCCGCGCACGTCCTGGCGGGCCCAGGCCCGCTCCCCCGGCAGCAGCACGGCGACGAGACCGTGGATCACCGGGTGGGAGCCGTCGTCGTCGGCGAGCCGCTGGTAGCAGAGGGCGGCCGGGATGCCGCGGGCCCGCAGGAGCGCGGCGTACGCGATCGACTTGGCATAGCAGATGCCGGTGCGCTGCTCCAGGACGTCGGAGGCACGCCAGGTGACGCGGGGGTCGTCGGCGTCGGCGGAGTGCGGGACGGTGTCGCGTACGTACCGGTAGGCCGCCTCGGCGTATGTGTATGCATCGGGGCGCTCCTCGGCGAGGCGGTGCACGACCTCCCGGACCACCGGATGGTCGTGGTCGACGGCCTCACCCGCGGCCAGATAGGCCGCGATGTCGGGGTTCTGCTGGATGAGTTCCCTTCGTTCCATGCGCATCGAGCGTACGGAAGCGGCCGGACGAAAGTCAATGACTTTCCATCCGGCCGCATACTCATGCAGTGAGACTCAGCGCGCGAGCTCTTCCTTCAGGGCCTGGAGGAAGGCGTCCACGTCGTCCTCCGTGGTGTCGAAGGCGCACATCCAGCGCACGTCGCCGGCCGACTCGTCCCAGAAGTAGAAGCGGAACCGCTCCTGGAGCCGCCGGGTGACCTCGTGCGGCAGCCGGGCGAAGACCGCGTTGGCCTGCACCGGGTAGAGGATCTCCACCCCGTCGAGCTCGCGCACGCCGGCCGCGAGGCGCTGGGCCATCGCGTTGGCGTGGCGGGCGTTGCGCAGCCACAGGTCCTTCGCGAGGAGGGCCTCCAGCTGCACCGACACGAAGCGCATCTTCGACGCGAGCTGCATGGACAGCTTGCGCAGGTGCTTCATGTGGCTGACCGCGTCGGGGTTGAGGACGACGATCGCCTCGCCGAAGAGCATGCCGTTCTTCGTGCCGCCGTACGAGATGACGTCGACGCCCACGGCGTTGGTGAACGCGCGCATCGGTACGTCGAGCGAGGCGGCGGCGTTGGCTATCCGGGCCCCGTCGAGGTGCACCTTCATGCCCTTGGCATGGGAGTGCTCCACGATCGCGCGGATCTCCTCCACCGTGTAGACGGTGCCCAGCTCGGTGTTCTGGGTGATCGAGACGACCTGCGGCATCGCCCGGTGCTCGTCCTCCCAGCCCCAGGCCTGCCGGTCGATCAGCTCGGGGGTGAGCTTGCCGTCCGGGGTCGGCACGGTGAGCAGCTTGAGGCCGCCCATACGCTCCGGCGCTCCGCCCTCGTCCACGTTGATGTGCGCGGACTCGGCGCAGATGACGGCGCCCCAGCGGTCGGTGAGCGCCTGGAGGGCGGTCACGTTGGCCCCGGTCCCGTTGAAGACCGGGAAGGCCTCGGCGGCGGGGCCGAAGTGGCTGTGCATGATCCGCTGGAGGTGCTCGGTGTACTGGTCCTCGCCGTAGGCGACCTGGTGGCCGTCGTTGGCGAGGGCGAGGGCCGCGAGGACCTCGGGGTGGGCGCCGGCGTAGTTGTCGCTGGCGAATCCCCGGACCGACGGGTCGTGGTGACGACGTGCGTCGGTCCTGGGGCCGAGGGCCGCGGTCACGGCTTGGGGGTCAGCCACAGACGCTGTCCATTCACTTCCTGGGCGGGCTTGTCCCAGAGCCCGGCGACCTCGTCGGCCAGGTCCTTGACGTCGGTGAAGCCCGCGAACTTCGCGTTGGGGCGTTCGGCGCGCATGGCGTCGTGCACCAATGCCTTGATCACCAGGATCGCAGCCGCCGCCTGCGGGCCGTCGTCGCCCCCCAGCTTGCGGAACGAGTCGGCCATCGCGAGGGTCCAGGCCTCGGCGGCCGCCTTGCCGGCGTTGTACGCGGCGTTGTTGGCGAGCGGCTTGTGCGCGCCGACCTGGCTGATCAGGGCGTAGCGGCCGCGGCCGCCGGCCCGCAGCAGCGCGTCGTGGAAGGCGAGCGAGGTGTGCTGGACCGTGCGGATGAGGAGCTTCTCCAGGAAGTCCCAGTCCGCGAGGTCGGTCTCCGTGAAGGAGGAGCTGCCGCGCCAGCCGCCGACGAGGTGGACCAGGCCGTCGATCCGGCCGAACTCCTTCTCGGTCTTCGCGGCCCAGTCGCGCGTGGCGTCCAGGTCGAGCAGGTCGACGGTGTCACCGACGACCTTGGCGCCGCCGTGGGCGTAGCGGGCGGCGTCGACGGCCTCCGCGAGGCGCGCCGGGTCCGCGTCGGAGCCGACGACGGTCGCGCCCGCTTCGGCGAGGCGCAGCAGCGTCGCGCGGCCTGCCGGGCCGGCCGCACCGGCGACCGCGATGACGGCGCCGTCGAGCGGCCCGCCGTTTCCGTTGGCGGTCATGGGCGACGCCTCCTCCGTGTCGTCGGTACGAGCGCTCACGCGGCAGCCCGCTCGGCCTGCTCGGTCCGAGAGACGTCGGCGGCGGTGATCCCCTTGGTGTCGGCGATCACGCCCTTCAGCTTCTTGGCGAGGGCCTCAAAGAACATGCTGAGCGGAAACTCGTCCGGAAGCACGTCGTCGACGAGCTTGCGGGGCGGGAGGGAGAGGTCGAGGGCGTCGGGACCCTTGGCCCACTTCGAGCCCGGGTGCGGGGCGAGGTAGGTGGAGACGAGCTCGTACGCCTTGAACCAGTGGACGAGCTTGGGGCGGTCGATGCCGTCCCGGTAGAGCTTCTCGATGTCGGCGCAGAGCTGGTTGGTGACCTCGGGGGCCCGCTGCCAGTCGATCTTGAGGGTGTTGTCCGTCCAGCGCACCACGTCGTTCTTGTGGAGGTACGCGAAGAGGAGCTGGCCGCCGAGACCGTCGTAGTTGCGGTTGCGGTCGCCGGAGAGCGGGAAGCGGAACATCCGGTCGAAGAGGACCGCGTACTGCACGTCACGGCCGTGCGTGTTGCCCTCGGCCTCCAGCTTCACGGCCTCCTTGAAGGCGGTGAGGTCGCAGCGGAGCTCTTCCAGGCCGTACATCCAGAAGGGCTGGCGCTGCTTGATCATGAAGGGGTCGAAAGGCAGGTCGCCGTGGCTGTGGGTGCGGTCGTGGACCATGTCCCAGAGCACGAAGGCCTTCTCGCAGCGCTCCTGGTCGTCGATCATCGCGGCGATGTCGGCCGGCAGCTGGATGCCGAGGGTGTCGACGGCGGCCTCGGTGACCTTGCGGAAGCGGGCGGCCTCGCGGTCGCAGAAGATCCCGCCCCAGGTGAAGCGCTCGGGGGCCTCGCGGACGGCGATGGTCTCCGGGAAGAGGACGGCCGAGTTGGTGTCGTAACCGGCGGTGAAGTCCTCGAACGTGATGCCGCAGAACAGCGGGTTGTCGTAGCGGGTGCGCTCGAGCTCGGCGAGCCACTCCGGCCACACCATGCGGAGCACGACGGCCTCGAGGTTGCGGTCGGGGTTGCCGTTCTGCGTGTACATCGGGAACAGCACCAGGTGCTGGAGCCCGTCCACGCGGTCGGCGGCCGGCTGGAAGGCGAGCAGCGAGTCCAGGAAGTCCGGGACGGTGAAGCCGCTCTCGGCCCACTTGCGCAGGTCGGAGACGAGGGCGCGGTGGTAGGCGCCGTCGTGCGGGACGAGCGGGGAGAGCTGCTCGACCGCGGCGGTGACCCGGTCGAGGGTCAGCTCGGCCTGGGCCCTGGCGGGCGCGTCCTCGCGCTCGAAGTCGATGGAGCCGTCCGCGCTCTGCCAGGCGCGGATCTCCTCCACGGCATTCTTGAGCTCGGGCCAGGCGGGGTGGTCGATCACCCGGGCGGCGGTGGATATCCCCCCACCGGTCACGTCCTGCACAAGAATTTCCGTCATGCCTCTTCCTCCACAGGAGAACCTCGCGTTAAGACACCGTAACCGTGGACGGTTCTCAGCCACAAGAGGGGGCAAGAGAAATTATCCTGCGCGACCCCCCTGATCACAGAAGTTTTTCCTGTCAACCAGGGGGGAAGCCACCCTTCCGGCGTGCTCGTCAGCTCAGCGGCTTCACCAGGAGCTCGAACTCCAGGTCGTCGCGCTGGGGCAGACCGAAGCGCTCGTCGCCGTACGGGAAGGGGGTCATCCGCCCGGTGCGCCGGTATCCGCGGCGCTCGTACCAGGCGATGAGCTCCTCCCGTACCGAGATCACCGTCATGTGCATCTCGCGGACGCCCCACGACTCGCGGACGCGGCGCTCGGCCTCCGCGATGATCCGCTTGCCCAGACCCGCTCCCTGGAGTTCGGGGCGGACCGCGAACATCCCGAAGTAGGCGGCCTCTCCGCGGTGCTCCAGCTGGCAGCACGCGACGATCTCGCCGTCACGCTCGACGACCAGGAGCCGGCTGTCCGGCGTGGTGATCACGGCGGCGACGCCCTCGGGGTCGGTGCGCTGCCCCTGGAGGATGTCCGCCTCGGTGGTCCAGCCGCCCCGGCTGGCGTCGCCCCGGTAGGCCGACTCGACGAGCGGGACGAGGGCCGGGACGTCGTCCAGGACCGCCTCGCGGTAGCTGATCCGGCCGGTCTCCTGCGACGTGGCGGTGTCCATGTGAACGGGGCTCCCCTCGGGCGCTGACGATCGCCGTACGCGATCGTCCCGAGCCTAACGCCCGCGCCTTTCACTCCCCCTCGTACACCTGTGCGCGCCTGTGCGCCCGCGTGTGCCCGGCCGGACCCGGGCATCCTCCGCGGAGGGGACGGCGTCGAGGGGGAGGTGTGCCGTGCACGGACCGGCCCTGTCCGGGTGGTTGACGGTCGTGCTCTGCGCGGTGACGGGCGTGTACTGCCTGCTGCGGATGCGCGCGTGCGCGGGGGAGGAGCGGCGGGCCGCGGGTGGCGAGGCGGTGATGGGCTTGGGGATGGCGTCGATGGCGCTGCCCGCGGCGGTGCTCACGCCGCCGGAGTGGAGCTGGACGGTGTACGCGGCGGTGTTCGGCGGCGCGGCGCTGCACGCCCTCGCGGCGGTCCGGCACGGCGGGCACCATCTGCACCACTTCGTCGGCTCGCTCGCCATGGTCTACATGGCGGTGTCGATGGCGGCTCCCGGCGCGGGGGCGCACGCGGGGCACACGGCGGGCACGGCCGGCGGTACACCCGTCCTCACGGGCGGGCTGCTCCTCTACTACACGGCGTACGTGCTGCACGCGGGCACGAGACTCGTGCCCGTCGCGCTACCGGCGGCCACGGCGGGCGGGCCGGGGCCGGACCGGGCGGCCCGCCCGGAGCTGACGCTCGCCTGCCGGCTGTCGATGGCGCTCGCGATGCTGGCCATGCTGGTGACCCTGTGAGTGCCGCCCGGTGCCCAACCAAACCGTGGCGTACGTCACTTGCCGTCCCGCGGCATACCCCCGACCAGTACCGCGCTCATAGGCTGGCGCCATGTGGGTCTCCCTCGCGCTGTTCCTGCTCGGAGTTCTGACCGCCCTCGCAGCCCCCCGGCTGCTGTCCCGGGCGGACTGGGTCGAGCGAGAACCCGTGGTGGCCCTCTGGGTGTGGCAGTGCGTGATCGCCGCCGTGCTGCTGAGCTTCGCGCTCTCCATGACGTTCAGCGCGTCGACCGCCTGGCAGGCCGTACGCGGGCAGATCTTCGCGCCCGCGCCGCGCGCGGTGATCGACGCGTACGAACTGGGGACGACCGGTCCCTGGTCCGCGGTGCTCGCGGTGGCCCTGGCGGCCGGCGGGGTGTGGACCGGGGCGATGCTGGGCCGGGAGTTCAGTCAGGCCCGGTCGCGGCGCAGACAGCGCCGCTGCGATCTGCTCGTCCGCGCGCCCCTGCTCCCCGGCGAGCAGCCGGGCAGCGAGCGCCTCGTGGTCCTGGAGGGCGAGCGGGCGAACGCCTGGTGGCTGTCGGGGAGCACACCCCAGCTGGTCATCACCACGGCGGCGCTGCGGCGGTTGAAGGGGCGCCAGCTGGACGCCGTCCTCGCGCACGAGCAGGGGCACGCGCGCGCCCGGCACGACTGGCTGCTGCACTCCTCGGCGGCGCTGGCGGCCGGGTTCCCGGGGATCCCGGTCTTCACGGCCTTCCGCGAGGAGATGCACCGGCTGGTGGAGCTGGCCGCCGACGACGTGGCCTCGCGCCGGTTCGGGCGGCTGACGATCGCGCTCGCGCTGGTCGAACTGAACGAGGACCGGGGTGTGTTCGGGCCCGGCCAGGCCCCGTACGGGGATCTGCCGCGCCGGGTGAACCGGCTGCTGACCGCGGCACCCCGGCTCACCGCGGGCCGCCGGCTCCGGCTCACCGCGGCCGCTTCCCTGGTGCCGGTGGTCCCGGTGCTCGTGGCCTTCGTCCCGGCGCTCAGCGCGCTGGGACAGGGGTGACGGCAGGCTCGCCGGTCGGGTCGCGCGCGACGGCGCGCGCGGGAGGCGGGAAGGATCGCCCGGCGCCGATCGTCGGGCAGGATCGACACATGCGCTCCTCCGCCGTGATCTCCGGGGCCCTGGCCGTTCTCCTGCTCGTCCTCGTCGCCGTGGGGTGGACGCCCCTGCTCTCCTTCGACCGGTCGGTGACCGAGACACTCCACCGTGACGCGGTGGCCGAGCCGGGGCTCACCCAGGTGCACCGCTTCCTCAGCGACTGGGTGTGGGACCCGTGGACGATGCGTGCGCTGGCCGCCGCGACGGTGGTGCTGCTGTGGTGGGGCCGGGAGCGGCGGCTGGCCGTGTGGGTGGCCGCGACGAGTCTGCTGGCCGTGGGGCTCCAGCAGGGCCTCAAGACGCTGGTGGGACGGGACCGGCCGCAGTGGACCGACCCGGTCGACTCGGCGCGGTTCGCCGCCTTCCCGTCCGGGCACGCGATGACGGCCATGGTCACCTGCGGGCTGCTGCTCTGGGTCCTCGCGCTGCGCTGGCGCGGTGAGTGGCGCGGCTGGGGCGCCCTCACGGGCGTGGCGGTCGTCTCGGTGCTCGGGGTCGGATGGACGCGGGTCTATCTCGGCGTGCACTGGCCCTCGGACGTGCTCGGGGGCTGGCTGCTCGGCTGGTGCTGTGTGGCCGCCGCGGTCCTGACGTACCGCTGGAACGAGCGTCGTGCGCCCCGGGCCGGACCCGGGGAGAGCGACGGCGAGGGGAGCAGAATGGGAGGAACGGAATGAAGCCGCCTGTTCTGGACGATCCCCCGTGTCGCCCAGAACAGACGGCGTACCCGGCGGTCTGTCACGAGGGCAGCCCGACGGGATGCGCCGAGTATATTGGCCGGCAGCCAGTCAACGCAGGAGTCAAGCATGTCCCCGCGTAGCCCATCGGTCAATGAAGAGCTCCGCCGCAGGTCCAGGGAGCGCATCTTGCAAGCCACGGTGGAGCTCGTCGACACCCGGGGCTACGAGGCGACGACACTCGGCGACATCGCGGAGCGGGCCGGTTCGGCGCGGGGTCTCGTCTCGTACTACTTCCCGGGCAAGCGGCAGCTCCTCCAGTCGGCGGTGCACCGGCTGATGCACCTCACGCTGGAGGAGGCGCTGGAGCGCGAGCCGCGCACGGAGGACGGCCGCGAGCGCATGGCCCGCGCGATCGACGCGATCCTGGGGCTCGCCGCGGACCGGCCGACCCTGATGCGGACCCATATGGCGGGCATCCTGCAGGCCGAGGGCTTCGTGCAGTGCCCGGAGCAGCAGCGCCTCGCGTTCCTGCTGCGGGACACCGTGACGCGGTACGGCTCCGAGGACGTGGACACGGACTATCCGATGCTGCGCGCCCTGCTGATGGGCGCGGTGGTCGCGGTGCTGCTGCCGGGGGCGCAGATGCCGCTGGCGCGGCTGCGGTCGGAGCTGTTCCACCGCTACGGCCTGGACTGGGAGGCGGGCGCGCCGCCGGACGGGGGTCCGCCCGACGGCGCGCCGGTGGTCAGGACGTCAGCCGGCCGACGTGAGCCGACGGCCGGCGGTCACGACTCCGGTCAGTCGTCGAAGTCGAAGTAGTCCGGCTGGGTCTGGACGTTGAGCTCGTCCATCCGGATCCGCTTCGCGGGGTCGGTACGGCGGTCGGAGAGCTTCAGGACGTCGAAGCCCTTGGCGATGTCGTTCGAGTAGATGTAGCCGTTGTAGTAGTACGCGGACCACGAACCGCCGGTGGAGATGGTGGTGGCGGACAGCGGGCCGCGCTCGAAGTAGGCGATCTCCTTGGGCTTGCTGGAGTCGGTGAAGTCCCAGACGGAGATGCCGCCCTGGTACCAGGCCTGGACCATGATGTCCTTGCCCTTGACCGGGATCAGCGAACCGTTGTGGGCGACGCAGTTCTCGGTGTCGGCCTGGTGGCGCGGGATCTTGAAGTAGCTGCGGAAGACGAGCTTGCTCTTCTTGCCCTTGCCGACGATGTCGTAGATGCCGTCGGCACCGCGGTTCGGACCGACCGCGGCGTTGCAGGTGGCCGCGCCGCCGCCGCCGAGCTCGTCGGTGAAGACGACCTTGTCGGCCTTCTGGTTGAAGGTCGCGGAGTGCCAGAACGCGAAGTTGACGTTGTCCTGGACACGGTCGATCACCCGCGGGTGCTCGGGGTCCTCGATGTCGAAGAGGATGCCGTCACCCATGCAGGCGCCGGCCGCGAGGTCCTTCTCCGGGAGCACGGTGATGTCGTGGCAGCCCGTGGTCTTGGAGACACCCGGGTTGGTCGGGCCACCGGGGTTGCCGCCGCCGTCCGGGCCCTCGCCCGGGAAGAGGACGGGGAAGCCGACGAGCGCGGCCTTCTCGGGCGCCTTGCGGGGCACCTTGATGACCGAGATGCCGTCGTGCGGGGGCTGGCAGTCCGGGAACGCGGCGTTGGGCGAGTACGACGAGACGTAGATGTAGACGTCCCGCTTCTTGGGAACCAGCGTGTTGGTGTGCGAGCCGCACGCGGTCTCGACGGCGGCGACGTACTTCGGGTTCCGGACGTCGCTGATGTCGAAGATCTTCATGCCCTCCCAGGATTCCTTGACCGAGGCGGGCTGCGTCGTGCTGGCGCAGGAGTTGTCGCTCCGGGAGGAGTCCGTCGACAGGAACAGCAGGTTCCCGGAGACGGAGATGTCGTTCTGGGAGCCCGGGCAGAGGACCTGGGCGACGGTCTTCGGGGACTTCGGGTTGCTGATGTCGAAGATCCGGAAGCCGTCGTAGTTGCCGGCGAAGGCGTACTTGCCCTGGAAGGCGAGGTCCGAGTTGGTGCCCGGGAGGGCGTCCTTGGGGATGTTGGCGAGGTGCTCGATGTTCGAGCTGTGGACGATCTCGTCCACGCCGGGTATCTCACCGCTCTGTATCGCGGCACGCGCCTCGGCCGCCTGCTCCGTGGAGACCTTGCCCTGAGCGGGCGCGTCCCCGGGGTCGGGGGTCGCGGTGGCGGGGCCCGCCATGAGCATGGTGGCCAGCAGTCCGGCCGCGGCGGATGCCACGCCGAGGCGTCTGAGCCTGGCACGCGGGTCGCGCGTGATGGACGTGGTACGCGGGGTACGCAACGAAGTCACTCCGTCCTCCCTGGTATCCGTTCAGCGTTGAACGGGTGTTGGACCCCGGCAGTATCTTCCTTGCCGTGCACATCTCAACAGATGGCAACACAGACGTAATGAAGGTTTTTGATCGGTAGCCCCGAGAAAAGTGCTAGGAACGGTCACTGTCCCCGCAAGAACATCTGGAGGTCGCGTTGTTGATCCGCCGCCAGCGTGCCGTCGTCGCCGTGGCCCTGTCCGCCGTCGCCGTACTCGCCCTGACCGCCTGCGAGTCGGGGCCCGACAAGGGCACACCGGAGGCCAGGAGTTCGACCGGGACCGTGGTCGCGCCGGGCAAGCCCGGCGAACCGGCCCGGCGGATATCCCCCGAGGAAGCCGCGAAGCTGCTGCCGGACCAGAGCCCGAACAGCGCCGACTTCGCCTACGCGCAGATGATGATCGTGCACCACCGGCAGGCCCTCACCATGACCGCGCTGGCCCCGCAGCGGGCTGCCTCGGCCCAGGTGAAGGGGGTCGCCGAACGGATCGCGGCGGCGCAGAAGCCGGAGATCGGCGCGATGGAAGGTTGGCTGAAAAACAACGGTGGCGCGCGCGAACAGGCGGGCCACGACCATCACTCGATGCCGGGCATGGCGAGCGAGGCGCAGCTGAAGGAGCTCAGGAACGCGAAGGGCAGGGCCTTCGACGAACTGTTCCTGAAGCTGATGATCACGCACCACGAGGGGGCGGTGACGATGGCCGCCGAGGTGCTCAGCGAGGGCAACAACGTCCTCGTGGAGGAGATGGCGAACGACGTGATCGCCCAGCAGTCGGCGGAGATCGGGAGGATGCGGGGTCTGTGAGCGGGCGCTACGGGCCCGCCCCTCTCACCCTCACCCGCACCGGCGTCCAGGCTGTCGCGTCCTCGCGCGCGGCCCGGGCGCCGGCCGCGTCAGCGGTCCGCCCGGGCGCCGGCCGCGTCCTCGCGCGTGGCCTGGGCGTCGGCCGCCGCCAGGACCGTGACGAGCAGACCGGGGAAGAGGGCTTCGAGGTCGTCCTCGCGCAGGGCGTTGAGCTTGGCCGTACCGCGGTACGTCTGCCGGATGACTCCGCCCTCGCGCAGCACCCGGAAGTGGTGCGTCGTCGTGGACTTGGTCACCGGGAGGTCGAAGTACGAGCAGCTCAGCTCGGCGCGCTCACGCGCCATGTCCCGCACGATGCGCAGCCGCACCGGGTCCGCGAGAGCGTGCAGCACCGCCTCCAGTCGGATCTGGTCGCGCGTGGGGTGTTCGAGGGCGCGGGGGCTGGTGGCGGTCGTCATGGCGGCGGCTCCACTTCATCCGGGATACGGGCCATTGTACGAGAACTCTCGTAGTTTGACAGGTGCCGTACTACGATGGTTACCGTACTAGCGTCCTTCGAGGCATCCCGAAACGGAGTCCGTCATGAGCGTCGCCCTGTTCGAGCCCTACACACTGCGGTCGCTGACCGTCCCCAACCGGGTCTGGATGGCGCCCATGTGCCAGTACTCGGCGGAGATGACCGGACCGAACGCGGGTGTCGCCACGGACTGGCACTTCGCCCACTACGCCTCCCGGGCCACCGGTGGCACCGGGCTGATCCTGGTCGAGGCGACCGCCGTCGCCCCCGAGGGCCGGATCAGCCCGGCGGACCTCGGCCTCTGGAACGACACCCAGACCGAGGCCCTCCGCCGCATCGCCGGCTTCCTCAAGGACCACGGCACCGTCCCCGGCATCCAGATCGGGCACGCAGGACGCAAGGCCTCGACCAAGCGCCCCTGGGAGGGCCGCGGGCCCGTCCCCGAGGGCGGTCCCGGCTGGCAGCCCGTCGCGCCCAGCCCCGTCGAGTTCGCCGAGGGCCACCCGGTGCCGACCGAGCTGACCGTCGACGGGATCCGGGAGATCACCGGGCAGTTCGCGGACGCGGCCCGCCGCGCGCTCGACGCCGGCTTCCAGGTCGTCGAGGTGCACGGCGCCCACGGCTATCTGATCGGGGAGTTCCTCTCCCCGCACAGCAACCACCGCACCGACGCGTACGGCGGTTCCTTCGAGAACCGGACCCGGCTCGCCCTTGAGGTCGTCGACGCCGTGCGGTCCGTGTGGCCCGAGGAGCTGCCCGTCTTCTTCCGCGTCTCCGCCACCGACTGGCTGGAGGAGGAGGGCTGGACGGTCGACGAGACCGTGCGGTTCGCCGCGCTCCTCCGCGAGCACGGCGTCGACCTCCTCGACGTCTCCAGCGGCGGCAACGGCGGACCGGCCGAGATCCCGGTCGGCCCCGGCTACCAGGTGCCCTTCGCGGCCCGCGTCAAGGCCGAGACCGGGCTGCCGGTGGCCGCCGTCGGTCTGATCACCGAGAGCGACCAGGCCGAGAAGATCGTCGCCAACGGCGAGGCCGACGCGGTCCTCCTCGGCCGCGAGCTGCTCCGCGACGCCTCCTGGGCCCGCCGCGCCGCCCGCGACCTGGGCGCGTCGACGCACGCGGCGCCGCCGCAGTACGCCTGGGCGATCTGAGGACCGCGAGGTGACCGCCGGCCCCTGAACCACGGGCGTTCGGCGTGGCACGGGGGTCTCCGGGAGTGTCCGGGAGCCGTTGTCAGTGGCCGGGTGCAGACTGGCCCGTATCCGCGACAACGGCGTCCTGGAGGTTGGCAGCCATGCCCGACGTTCTCCTCACCGTAGGCACCCGCAAGGGGCTCTTCATCGGCCGCAGGCACGACGGCCGATGGGAGTTCGACGATCCGGCCTTCCCCGCGCAGGCGGTCTACTCGGTCGCCATCGACACCCGCGGGCCGACCCCGCGGCTGCTCGTGGGCGGGGACAGCGCCCACTGGGGGCCGTCCGTCTTCCACTCCGACGACCTCGGCAGGACCTGGACCGAACCGGCGCGGCCGGCCGTCAAGTTCCCCGAGGACACCGGCGCCTCCCTGGAGCGCGTCTGGCAGCTGCACCCGGCACCCGAGCACTCCCCCGGCGTCGTGTACGCGGGGACGGAGCCGGCCGCGCTCTTCCGGTCCGGGGACGGCGGGGAGTCCTTCGAGCTCGTGCGCCCGCTGTGGGAGCACCCGACCCGCGCCCAGTGGGTTCCGGGCGGCGGCGGCGAGGCCGTGCACACCGTGGTGACCGACCGGCGCGACCCGGCGGCCGTCACCGTCGCCGTGTCCACCGCCGGCGTGTTCCGCTCGCAGGACGGCGGGGCGGCCTGGGAGCCCTCCAACAAGGGCGTGTCGGCGGTGTTCCTGCCGGATCCGCACCCGGTCTTCGGACAGTGCGTCCACAAGATCGCCCAGGACGCGGGCGATCTCGACCGGCTCTACCTCCAGAACCACTGGGGCGTCTTCCGCAGCGACGACGCGGGCGCCAGCTGGACGGACATCGGCTCCGGCCTGCCGTCCGACTTCGGCTTCGCGGTCGCCGCGCACCCGCACCGCCCGGACACCGCCTATGTCTTCCCCATCACCGCGGACTCCGACCGGGTCCCGGCCGGCCGCCGGTGCCGGGTCTACCGTACGACCGACGCCGGAGCCACCTGGGAGCCGCTGAGCCGGGGCCTGCCCGAGGGCGACCACTACGGCACGGTGCTCCGGGACGCGCTGTGCACGGACGACGCGGACCCGGCGGGCGTGTACTTCGGCAACCGCAACGGCGAGGTGTACGGGAGCGCCGACGACGGCGACAGCTGGCAACTCCTCGCCGAACACCTGCCGGACGTGCTGTGCGTGCGCGCGGCCGCGATCTGAGCCGGGCGGTTGCGAGCCGTTGCGGTTCCGAGCCGGGGCGGTTGCGGGCCGTTACGGTTCCGAGCCGGGCCGGTGGCGAGCCGTTACGGTTCCGAGCCGGGCCGGGCGCGGCGCGTCCGAGCCGGAGTGCTCCCGCGGCCTCCTCCGCACGAAGGAGGCCGACGGTGGATCAGGGCAGGCGCCAGTCCACCGGCTGGGCGCCCTGCTCCAGGAGGAGTTCGTTCGCGCGGCTGAAGGGACGGGAGCCGAAGAAGCCGCGGTCCGCCGACATCGGGGACGGGTGCGCGGACTCGATCGCCGGCAGATCACCCAGGAGCGGGCGGGCGTTGCGCGCGTCGCGGCCCCACAGGATCGACACCAGGGGCTTGCCCCGGGCGGCGAGCGCGCGGATCGCCTGCTCGGTCACCTCCTCCCAGCCCTTGCCGCGGTGGGCGGCCGGCTTGCGCGGGGCGGTGGTCAGCGCCCTGTTGAGGAGGAGGACGCCCTGCCGGGTCCAGGGGGTCAGGTCGCCGTTCGACGGCCGGGGCATCCCGAGGTCGGTGTGCAGCTCCCGGAAGATGTTCTCCAGGCTGCCCGGCAGCTGACGGACCTCGGGCGCGACCGCGAAGCTGAGCCCGATCGCCATTCCCGGTGTCGGATAGGGGTCCTGACCCACGATCAGGACCCGCACGTCGTCGAAGGGCTGCTGGAAGGCCCGCAGTACGTGCTGTCCGGCCGGCAGGTAGGTCCGGCCCGCGGCGATCTCCGCCCGCAGGAAGTCACCCATCTCCGCCACGCGGCCTGCCACGGGGCGCAGAGCCTCCGCCCAGCCGGGCTCCACCAGTTCCTTCAAAGGTCGCGCTGTCACGGTCCGTCACTCTACCGGCCTACCCTGACACCCCGGTGCGGGCGCCGTCCTTGGTCACCACCTAGACTCCGCCCACTCCCCCGGCCCACTCGTTGCGAGGACGGTGCACCGTGACCTCTGTCGTCTCCGTGGCTCCCGTGAACGACCCTTCCGGCGCGCTGGTCGTCGGTGTCGACTCCGGGGGGTCGGGACTCCGGGTCGCGCTGGCCGAGGCGGCGGGCGGCGCCGTGCTCGGCACCCGCACGTCGCGCGAACCGGTGCGGACCGGCCCCGGCGGCATCTCCGCCGGGCACTTCCTCGACCAGGTCCTGCCGGCCGTCCGGTCCCTGACGGAGCCTCATGGCACGCGGCCTGTCGTCGCCCTGGCCGTGGGCGCCGCCGGGATGGCGACCCTCGGGGACGAACTGCGGGCCGAGCTGCCGGGCGCCTTCGCCGAGGCCTGGGGCGTACGGCGGCTCGCGCTGGCGGCCGACGCCGTCACCGCGTACGCCGGTGCGCTCGGGCAGCGGCCGGGGGCCGTCGTCGCCGGCGGTACGGGGATGATCGCGCTCGGCACGGATCTGACGTCCTGGCGGCGGGCCGACGGCTGGGGCCACCTCCTCGGCGACTGCGGCAGCGGCGCCTGGATCGGCCGGGCCGGCCTGGAGGCGGCGATGCGCGCGCACGACGGGCGGCGCGGCGGTTCGGCGGCGCTCCTGGCCCGGGCGGAGAAGCTCTTCGGGCCGGCGGCCGGCCTGCCGGGCGCGCTCTACCCCCGTACCGACCGGCCCGCGGTGCTCGCCTCCTTCGCCCCCGAGGTGGCACTGTGCGCCGCCGAGGACCCGGTGGCGGCGGACATCCTGGCGCGGGCGGCCCGGCACATCGCCGAGGCCGCCGAGGCGGCGTGCCCGGACGGGCCGGGGGCGTCGGTGGCGCTGACGGGCGGCCTGTTCAAGATGGGCGACCCCCTGGTCGTACCGCTGCGCGCGGCGCTCGGGGAGCTCGTACCCCAAGCGAGGACGGTGGACCCCGCGGGGGATCCGCTGTCCGGGGCCGTCGCGCTCGCGGCGGCGCTCGCCACCGGCACGCTGCGGCTGCCCGAGGACCCCGCACTGCTGCGCCTGTTCGGCGAGGACGCTCCGCGGGCCACCTCATCGGCCCAGGTGGGAGGCGGTGCATAGACCCGCGAGGAGAGCGGGGACCGCATTCCGGACGCGCCACCGGGGGGACATAGAGGGGCAGAAGGCGCATGATCGTACCTCAGCCGACGCCGCCCCGGGCGAAACCAGTAGCATGCGGCGCCATGAGCTCCCCCAATGGGCCTGCTTCCGGCCTGCCTGTACGAATGCCTCGACCCCGTCAGTCCGGGCGGCACCGTCGCCCCGAACCCGCGGCGGCGCCCGAGGGCGCTCCCGCACTGGTTCTCGCTGTGCCCGGCGTGCCGTCCGCCGCCATACGCTCGCTGGCCGAAGAGGTCGTGAGCATCGCCCGTTCCGAGCTGCCCGGCCTCGACGCCCTGATCGGCTTCGTCGAGGGCGACGACAGCGAGTACCCCTCGCTCGCGACCGTGCTCGCGGCCGCCGCCACGCTGCGCGCCGAGCGGTACGAGCTGGCCGTGGCCGCCGGCCGCGAGGTCAGCGCCCCCACCGGTCCCGCCTCGGTCGTCGTGCCGCTGCTCGCCGGTCCGGACAGCGCCCAGACGCGCCAGGTCCGCCAGGCCGTCATGGACGCCGGCAACACCGCCGAGCTCACCGATGTCCTCGGCCCGCACCCGCTGCTCGCCGAGGCGCTGCACGTGCGTCTCTCCGAGGCGGGCCTGGCCCGCGCCGACCGCGCCCGGCTGTTCACGGTCGCGACGGCCGCCGACGGCATCATCCTCGCCACGGTCGGCGGCGAGGAGGCGGTGCAGGCCGCGGGGATCACCGGCATGCTGCTGGCCGCGCGCCTCGCCGTGCCCGTGATCGCCGCCGCGCTCGACCAGGAGGGTTCGATCGCCTCCGTCGCCGAGCAGCTGCGCGGTTCCGGTTCGGAGCAGCTCGCGCTCGCCCCGTACCTGATCGGCCCGGAGCTGGCCGACGGTCTGCTCGACGAGGCCTCGAAGGAGGCCGGCTGCGCCGCCGCCGAGCCGCTGGGGGCCTACCCGGCGATCGGCAAGCTCGTGCTCTCGCAGTACACGGCCGCGCTCGGCATCCCGCCGCAGCAGCCGCAGGGCGTGCCCTCGCTCTGAGGCCACGCCACCCCGCCCGTACGTCGAAGGGCCCGCACCGGATGTCCGGTGCGGGCCCTTCGACGTCTCGACGTGCGGTCTCGCGGAGCGGGCAGGCTACGGCCGCGCCCTCAGCCGAAGACGACGCAGGAGGCGGCGGGGGCCGCGATGGAGCCCGCGCGCGCGGGAATCCCGGTCTCGGGGTCGATGTCGAACCAGGTGACGTCGCCGGAGCGCTCGTTGGCGGCGTACAGGTGACGGCCGGACGGGGCGCGGGTCAGGTCGCGGGGCCAGGTGCCGCCGCAGGGCACGGTGGCGACCAGGGTGGCCTTGGCCCCGTCGGGGTCGAGGGCGAGCACGGCGAGGGTGTCGTCGCCGCGCACGGCGGCCCAGAGGAAACGCCCGTCGGGGGCGACGACGACCTCGGAGGGGTAGCTGGGGCCGGGGGCGCCCTCGGGGACGACGGGGGTCTCGCCGAGCGGTTCGAGGACACCGGCGCCGGCGTCCCAGCGGCAGACGGTGAGGGTGGGTTCCAGCTCGTTCAGGACGTAGGCGTGCGTGCCGGCCGGGTGGAAGGCGAGATGGCGCGGTCCGGTGCCGGGGCGCAGCGCGGTCTCGCCGTGGAGCGTGAGTGCCCCGGTGCCGGGGTCCAGGGCGCAGATCCGTACGGAGTCGGTGCCGAGGTCCACGCTGACGATCCAGCGGCCGCTGGGGTCGGGCAGCACCTGGTGGGCGTGCGGGCCGGCCTGCCGCGCGGTGACGGGTCCGCTGCCCTCGTGCCGGAGGACGGTCGTGGCGGGGCGGGCGGTGCCGTCCTCGGCCAGGGGCAGGGCGGTGACGCTGCCGGAGGTGTAGTTGGCGGTGAGCAGGTGCCCGGCGGCGAGGGCGAGGTGGG
>NZ_LIPQ01000669.1 GCF_001418135.1 Streptomyces aureus | reverse complement strand
GTGACGGTCAGGACGTCGGCGAGGGGACCCGGCTCCTGGAGATCGGCACCGGCTGGGGCGAACTCGCGATACGCGCCGCGTCCCGGGGCGCCGACGTCCTGACCGTCACGCTCTCCGAGGAGCAGCGCGCGCTCGCCCTGCGCCGGATCGCCGAGGCCGGCCTCTCACACCGGGTGCGCGTCGAACTGCGCGACTACCGGCAGGTCGACGGCCGGTTCGACGCCGTGGTCAGCGTCGAGATGATCGAAGCCGTCGGCGCCGAGTACTGGCCCACGTACTTCGCGGCGCTGCGCCGCCTCCTCGCGCCCGGCGGGGCCGTCGCCCTCCAAACGATCACGATGCCGCACGAGCGGATGCTCCACACCGCCCGTACCCACACCTGGATCAGCAAGTACGTGTTCCCCGGCGGCCTCATCCCGTCGCCGGACGCCCTCGCCCACGAGAGCGCCACCGCCGGCCTGAGCATCACTCACGACACCGGATACGGGGCGCACTACGCCGAGACGCTCCGGCTCTGGCGGGAGACGTTCCTCCAGGAGTCGGCGGCGGTCGGCGCACTGGGCTTCGACCGGACCTTCCAGCGTATGTGGGAGCTGTACCTGGCCTACTCCGAGGCGGGCTTCCGCGCGCACTACCTGGACGTCCGCCAGCTCCGCCTCGTCGCCACCGATGCCCCCGGAGCGTCCCGATGAACGCGTCCGCGCTGGCGGTCAACCTGGCCGCGTCCGCCGGAGCGGCCCTCGCGGTCATGCTGGTGACCTTCGCGATCGCCTCGGTGAAGGGCGTCCACCGGATCGTCGACATCGCCTGGGGCCTCGCGTTCACCGCCGTCGCCGTCGTCACCTGGGCGCTCTCCGCCGGGTACGGGGACGACGGCCGGAGGCTCGCGGTCACCCTCGCGACCTGCCTGTGGGGGCTGCGGCTCGCCTTCCACATCGCCCGCCGAGGCCGTGGCCACGGCGAGGACCCGCGCTACGCGAAGATGCTCGCCCGGGCCCCCGGTCATCCGGCGCTGTACGCGCTGCGCACCGTCTACCTCCTCCAGGGCGCTCTCGTCTGGCTCGTCTCCCTGCCCGTCCAGGCGGCGGCCTACCTGCCCGAAGGACCGGACCCGCTCCTCGCGCTCGGCCTCGCCCTCTGGGCGGCGGGCCTCACCTTCGAGACGGTCGGGGACCACCAGCTCGCCCGATTCAAGTCCGACCCCGCGAACCGGGGACGGATCATGGACCGGGGACTCTGGAGCTGGACCCGGCACCCCAACTACTTCGGTGACTTCCTGGTCTGGTGGGGGCTCTATCTGACCGCCTGCGCGGACTGGCGGACCGCTGTCATCGTCCTGGTGTCACCCCTGGTGATGAGTGGCCTGCTGATCTGGGGGAGCGGCAAACGGCTCCTGGAGGCCCACATGGCGCACCGCCCGGGTTACGCCGCCTACGCCGCCCGTACGAGCGGCTTCCTGCCTCGCCCGCCCCGTCGGCCCGCGCACCGGACCGAAGTCCGATGACGTCCGACGCCGCCGCGGTCGGGCGCGGCGAAGCGGGCTTTCTCGTCGTACGCGGCGGCGAGCCGGCCGTGCCCGTCGCGGCCGTGCTCCTGCTGCACGGCGGTCGCTCCGAGGGCCTCGGGCCGCCACCCCTTGTCAACCTGCCCGCGCTGCGCATGCGTCCGTTCGCGACCGCCGTCGCCCGTGCGCTCGCCGACCGGGAGGTGCTCGTCGCGGAGGTCCGCTACCGGCACCGGGGCTGGAACGGCGCCCGCCGTGACGCGGCCGTGGATGCGGCGGCGGCGCTCGTGCGGCTGCGGGAGCGGTTCGGACACGTCCCCGTCGTCCTCGTCGGCCACTCGATGGGCGGCCGCGCCGCGCTGAGCGCCGCCGGCGACCCGATGGTGCGCGGTGTGGTGGCCCTGGCGCCCTGGTGCCCGCCGGGTGAGCCCGTCGAGCACCTCGCGGGACGCGCGATCCACGTCCTGCACGACGAGGCCGACCGGATCACCTCCGCCCGGGAGTCCTGGGACTTCGTGCGCAGGGCCCGGGAGGCGGGCGCCGACGCGGTCGGGATCCGGATGACCACCGGAGGGCACTCGATGCTCCGCGGCGCCACCCACTGGCACCGCCGTACCGCCGAGATCACCGCCACGCTGCTGCCCCGGGCCGAGCCAGGCGGCT
>NZ_LIPQ01000668.1 GCF_001418135.1 Streptomyces aureus | reverse complement strand
GCTCGCGCTGCCCGCCTTCGCCCTGCTCGGCTGGAGCCTGCGGGGCCCTCGGCTCCGCGCCGGGTTCGGCCTCGGATACCTCGCCGGGCTCGGCTTCCTGCTGCCGCTCCTCATCTGGACCGGGGAGGAGGTCGGCCCGGGGCCGTGGCTCGCCCTGGCCGCCGTCGAGGCGCTGTTCGTGGCCCTCGCCGGACTCGGGATCGCGGCGGTGTCCCGGCTCCCGTGGTGGCCGTTCTTCGCCGCCGGGGTGTGGATCCTCGCGGAGGCGGCACGCGCGCGCGTGCCCTTCGGTGGGTTCCCGTGGGGCAAGATCGCCTTCGGCCAGGCGGACGGGATCTTCCTGCCGCTGGCCGCCGTGGGCGGCACGCCGGTGCTCGGCTTCGCCGTCGCCCTCTGCGGCTTCGGCCTGTACGAGACGTACCGCCAGATCCAGGCCCGCCGGGCCGCGGGCGCGGCGACCGGCACGGTCGGCGAGGAGGACACCGGCGCCGACGCCCTCACCGAGGCCGACGGCGGCGGCTCGGACCGCGCGCCCGCCGCGCGCGCCGGCACCGGTCTCGAAGCGGCCACCGGCGCCCGCCCCCGCACCCTTCCGCGCGGTCCGCTCGTGGCCGCCGCGCTCGCCGTGCTCCTCCCCGTCACCGGCGCGCTCGCGGCGCTGCCGCTCGTCGACGACTCGGCCGAGGACGGCACGGCCACCGTCGCCGCCGTCCAGGGCAACGTGCCCCGCCTGGGCCTCGACTTCAACTCCCAGCGCCGGGCCGTCCTCGACAACCACGCCGCCCGCACCCGCGAACTCGCCGCGGACGTCAAGGCCGGCCGCGCGCCGCAGCCCGACTTCGTGCTGTGGCCCGAGAACTCCTCGGACATCGACCCGTACGCGAACGCCGACGCGGCCGACGTCATCGACGGCGCCGTCCGCGCGATCGGCGTGCCGACCGTGATCGGCGCGGTCGTCGCCCCCGAGACCGGCAAACTCCGCAATACGCTCATCGAGTGGGACCCGGACCGCGGCCCGGTCGCCACCTACGACAAGCGGCACGTCCAGCCCTTCGGCGAGTACATCCCGATGCGGTCCGTCGTCCGCCTCTTCAACAGCAACGTCGACCGGGTGAGCCGCGACTTCGGCGCCGGCACGAAGGTCGGGGTCTTCGACCTGGCCGGTACGAAGGTCGGCCTCGCCACCTGTTACGAGGCGGCCTTCGACTGGGCCGTGCGCGACACGGTCACCCACGGCGCCCAGCTGATCAGCGTCCCCAGCAACAACGCCACCTTCGGCCGCAGCGAGATGACCTACCAGCAGCTCGCGATGTCGCGCGTGCGGGCCGTCGAGCACAGCCGGTCGGTGGTCGTGCCCGTGACCAGCGGGGTCAGCGCGGTCATCCGCCCCGACGGCGAGATCGTCGCGGAGACGAGGATGTTCACCCCGGACGTCCTGGTCGAGAAGGTGCCGCTGCGCTCCTCGCTGACCCCGGCGACCCGGATGGGCACCCTGCCGGAGGCCCTCCTCGTGGCGCTCGCGGCCGCGGGTCTCGGCTGGTCGGCCCTCCGTTCGGTACGGGCCCGGCGTACCGGTGCGGAGCAGAGCGGCACCGGCCGCCCGGGTGGGGCGGTCCGCGGATGATCTAGGGTCGGAGCATGGCTACCCCTGACTTCATCCGGGCCCTGCGCGAGACAGCCGGCCACCAGCTCCTCTTCCTGCCCGGAGTGAGCGCCGTCGTCTTCGACGACCGGGGCAGGGTGCTGCTCGGCCGGCGTGCCGACAACGGACGCTGGGCGGTCATCGGGGGCATCGTCGAGCCCGGGGAGCAGCCCGCCGACTGCGCGGTGCGCGAGGTCTTCGAGGAGACGGCCGTGCGATGCGAGGTCGAGCGGATCGTGCTCGTCGAGACCCTTCGCAAGCCCGTCGTCTACCCCAACGGCGACCAGTGCCAGTTCCTGGACGTCTCCTTCCGCTGCCGTGCGGTGGGCGGCGAGGCGCGGGTCAACGACGACGAGTCCACCGAGGTCGGCTGGTTCGACGTGAACGACCTGCCGGAGATGAAGCGCTTCTCGCTGCTGCGGATCGAGAAGGCGCTGGCCGACGAACCCACATGGTTCCGCACCACAGCAACCAGCTGAACTATGGGACCGGAGCACATCGGTGGGGGAGTGGACGCTTCATAGGGTGCGGAGCATGAGCGCCCCCATCACCGCCCCCCTCGGTGCCGTATCGGACCCCGACGCACCCGCCGACGCACCCCGGCCCCGTGCCGTCGTCCTCGACCTGACCGGCCGCACCGCGCTCGTCACCGGCGCGGCCGGCGGCATCGGCCGCGCCTGCGCGCTGCGGCTCGCCGCCTCGGGGGCCCGGGTCAGAGCCGTCGACCGGGCGGCCGAAGGCCTGGAGACCCTCGCCGAGGAGGCCGCCGAACTCCCCGGGAGCCTCGAACCCCGGCTCCTCGACCTCACCGACCTGGACGCCGCCGAGGCGGCCGCCGACGGCGCCGACATCCTCGTCAACAACGCCGGACTCCAGCTCGTCCGCCCCATCGAGGCGTTCCCGCCGGACGTCTTCCACACCGTGCTCACGGTCATGCTGGAAGCGCCCTTCCGGCTGATCCGGGGCGCCCTGCCGCACATGTACGCCCAGGGCTGGGGCCGGATCGTCAACATCTCCTCCGTCCACGGGCTGCGCGCCTCCGCCTTCAAGTCCGCGTACGTGGCCGCCAAACACGGTCTGGAGGGCCTCTCCAAGACCGCCGCCCTCGAAGGCGCCCCGCACGGGGTCACCTCCAACTGCGTCAACCCGGGCTACGTACGCACCCCGCTCGTCGAACGGCAGATCGCCGACCAGGCCGCCGCCCACGGCATTCCGCCGGAGCGCGTCCTCTCCGAGGTCCTGCTGAAGGACTCGGCTCTCAAGCGGCTCATCGAGCCGGACGAGGTCGCCGAGGCCGTGCTCTATCTCTGCACTCCCCAGGCCTCGTTCATCACCGGCACCTCCCTCGCGCTCGACGGCGGCTGGACCGCCCACTGAGGGGCGCTCCGAGGCCCCCTGATCCCGGCGGCCCCGGGGCCTGCCCTCCCCGTGGCGCCTTCGGGGCCCACC
>NZ_LIPQ01000667.1 GCF_001418135.1 Streptomyces aureus | reverse complement strand
CTCCCCCCCCTCCCCCTCGTGCCCCGGACAGGGGCATCAAGCCGCCGCGCCTGTGCGCCCCGGGCCGCGACGTCGCGTCGGCGCGGCCTCCGGCCTTCTCAGGGCGTCGGTCAGACGCCCAGTTCTGCCGCTATGCGGCCCGCTCGAACGGCGGTGAGCAGGTCCGCGTGGTCGGCCGTGGTCCGGTCCGCGTAGGAGACGGCGAACGCGGCGACGGCCTCGTCGAACTCCTCGTTCTTCCCGCAGTACCCGGCTATCAGACGCGGGTCGGCACTGTGGGCATGGGCCCGGGCGAGCAGGGCCCCGGTNNCCTGGTCCACGGTGAGCGCGGCGGGATCGACACTGCCCTTGCGGTTGCGGAACTGACGCACCTGGAAGGGGCGCCCTTCCACCGTGGTCCAGCCGAGCAGGATGTCGCTCACGACCTGTATGCGCTTCTGCCCGAGCACCACGCGCCGCCCCTCGTGACCGGGGTCCGGCACGGTGAAGCCGGCGGTCGGCAGATGGGGCAGCAGGGCGGACGGGCGGGCCTCCTTCACCTGGAGGACGAGTGCCTCGCCCCGGTGGTCGAGGAGCAGCACGACATAGGAACGGGTGCCGACGCTGCCGGTGCCGACGACCCGGAAGGCGACGTCGTGGACGGCGTACCGCGCGAGGAGCGGCAGCCGGTCCTCGGACACGGTCTCCAGGTAGGGGCCGAGGGAGGCGGCGACGGCGGCCGCCTCGGCGTCCGGGACCCTGCGCAGGACCGGGGGAGCGTCCACGAAGCGGCGGCCGCCGCCCTCGGCGTCGGTGACGGCCTCGGTGGAGCGGGCGGCGAACCGGGCACTGGTGTTGTTGCGGGCCTTGGCGGAGACCCGTTCCAGGGTGCCGAGGAGGTCACGGGCGTCGGTGTGGGAGACGAGTTCCTCGTCGGCGATGGCGTTCCACGCGTCGAGGGCGGGGAGGCGGGCGAGCAGCCGCATGGTGCGCCGGTAGGCGCCGACGGTGTCGAAGGCGGCGGCGAGCCGCTTGAGGTCCCACTCCCAGGGGCCGACGACGGTCTCGTCGAAGTCGTTCAGGTCCATGACGAGCCGGCCGCGCGCGTCTCCGTAGAGCCCGAAGTTGGCCGCGTGGGCGTCGCCGCACAGCTGGGCAGCGATCCCGGTGACGGGGGTGCCGGCCAGGTCCTGGGCCATGAGCCCGGCGGCTCCGCGCAGGAAGGTGAAGGGGCTGGCCGCCATCCTGCCGACCCGTATCGGTGCGAGTTCGGGGACGCGGTCCCGGTTCGACTCCTCGACGGCCCGGACGGCGTCGGGTCGGTCTTCGGCGAGGGCGGGCTGCCGGTGGGCGGAACGTGGAACCCGCTCACGCAGTGCCTTGCCGCGCTCCTTGGGGGAGGCTGCGGTCCCGCCGCCGACGGTGGCGCGGCGGGCGAAGCCCGGCACGTGCGGCACCCGCACNNCGGCACGACGACCTGGTTGTCGTCCATGGCCTGCCCTCCCCCGATAAGAAAGTCCAACATCATCCGGCCTGAAGGTACCGCCGTACCCGAGTGGTCGTCTCCCCCTGTGGACAAGCGCCTGTGGACAACTCCTGGGTCACCTACTGGGTCACATCCCGGGACAACTCTTGGAACGGCAACGGCCCCCTTCTGGCTCCTCCCCACC
>NZ_LIPQ01000666.1 GCF_001418135.1 Streptomyces aureus | reverse complement strand
GGCGGAGGGGCCGCCCCGGCCCGCCGGCGCGGCCCCTCCGCCACCTTCCCCGAGCTGGCCCGCGCCACCGCGCGCGCGTGGCGGCCGGTCGAGAGCGAGGCGCTCGGGGAGTGGACCCTGCGGGCCTCCGACGGCTTCACCCGGCGGGCCAACTCGGTGCTCCCGCTCGGTGACCCCGGGCTGCCGATCGCGGAGGCCCTGACGCACGTACGCGCGTGGTACGAAGCCAGGAGGCTCCCCGCGTACATCCAGACCGCCACCGGCGCCGAGGGCACCCAGGAGCTGCTCTGCGCGGCCCTCGACCGGCACGGCTGGCGGCGCGAGGTCTCCGCCGAGGTGCGGATCGCGGCACTGGCCCCGATCGGCGACCTGGACGCCGACATCTCCGCCGTACGCCTCTCCCGGACCGTCGACGAATCGTGGCTCCGCCGCTATCAGCGCTTCGGCGAACCGAGCCCGGCTGTACGGTCGGTGCTGACGTCCGGCCCCAGTGTGTGGTTCGCGTCCGTGGCGGGCACGGGAGGGGTACCGGCGGCGATCGGACGGTGCGTGGTCGACGGACGCTGGGCCGGCTTCATGGCCGTCGAGGTGGACCCGGAGCAGCGGCGCCGGGGCCTGGCGACCGCCGTCATGACCGCGCTCGCCCGACAGACCCTCGACGAGGGCGCGTCGGCGGCCTGGCTCCAGGTGGAGGCGGACAACGACGGAGCGCGGGCGCTGTACGACGGGATGGGCTTCGCCCCGCACCACCACTACCACCACTACCGATGGGCGGAGGCGTGACGGAGGCGTGACGGAGGACGTACCACCACCGGAGGACGGGCCGGAGCACGGACCGGAGGACGGACCGGCACGGCGGGACGGGGCAGCGGGTGAGGACGCCTTCGAGAGCCCGGACCCGCCCGACTGGCGGCGGGAGTTCGCGGAGGAGGCGCGGTCGGAGCGGCCCGACCTCGCCCGGCTCTGCCTGCTGATCGGAGCGGTGGCCGACCCCACCGTCACCCGGCACGTCCTGAACGAGGCCGAGATCGAACTCGACCGCCTCGCCGGGCTCGTCCCGTACGCCACCCGGATCCTCGGCGACTGGACCACGGCCCTCGCCGACCTCCTCGGCAGCCGGGAGGGCTTCGAGGGCGTGCCCGCCGACTACCAGCGTCTGGAGTCCTCGCTCCTGCACGAGGTGCTCAGGCGCCGCCGCGGCCTGCCGATCCTGCTCTCCGTCGTCTGGATGGAGGTCGCACGGCGGGCGGGCGCCCCCGTGTACGGGCTCGGGCTGCCCGGCCATTTCGTCGTGGGCTTCGGCGACCCCGCCGACCTGAACCTCGCCGACCCCTTCGCGGGCGGCCGCGCCATGACGGGCCCCGACGCCGAGCTCCTGGTGACGAGCGCGACGGGCGAGGCGCTCGACCGCTCGATGCTCCGGCCCGCCGAGCCCGGCGCGATCGTGCTGCGGGTCCTCAACAACATCCGCGCCTGGGCGGCCCCCCGCCCGGAGCGCTCCGACGTGGCCCTGTGGGCCGTGGAACTCTCCCTGCTCCTCCCCTCCCACCCGGCGAGACTCCGCTACGAGCGCGCCGAGCTGCTCGTCCAGCGCGGGGACTTCCTGACGGGGGCGGCGGAGATGGAGGCGTACGCGCAGGTCATGGACGCGGTGGACCCGGAGTCGGCGACGACGATCCGGCGCCGGGCGCAGGCGGCGCGGGCGCGGCTGAACTAGGACGTGGCCGGAGGGCGCACGGGCGCCGCCTCCGAGTTTCGAGGGGGCGGGGCGACCGGATTCGAACCGGCGTCCTCCGAGATGTCATCGCGGCGCACTACCTCTGTGCTACGACCCCGCCCTTGGGATGATCTTAACGGGCGACGGGGCGGGGTCGTAGCACAGAG
>NZ_LIPQ01000665.1 GCF_001418135.1 Streptomyces aureus | reverse complement strand
CGCCGCGTACGCGGCGAGCTCGTCGACGGGTTCGTCGGGCCCCCCGATGTGCCGGGTGCGGATGCCGACCCGGCTGGTGATCCACGCGTCGTCGGTGTCGACCAACTCCGCGAGGTCGTGGTTGGTGAGCACCTTGGCGGGCTGGTAGTGCCCGAGCGCGGCAATGCGAGTGCCCGTCATCCCGGGACCCCCTCGGTGGTTCGATCGTCCGGCAGGATTCCCCAGTCTTGCCAGCGACTGATGGGTAACCGGTGACGTAATCCACCAAGATTCATCCGTACCCCTTGGTCGACCGCGACAAGGACCCGGGCGCCCCACGGGCCCCACGGCGTCGCGTGGGGCCGCGGGCGGGGTCAGTTCTTCGGCGGATCGATCATCTGGAGGGCGAGGGTGGCCGGGGGCGGGGCGATGCCGGGACCACCGGCGGCCGTCCAGGCGAGGATGTCGTCGAGGGAGTCCTGGTCGAGGGTGAAGGCGACCCAGGCGGCCCGGCCGCCGCGCCGCCGGCCCTCGGTGGAGGGCTGGACGACGACGATGTTGGCCTGGGCGCAGGGGCCGAGGCAGTCGCTCGTACGGACGGCGAGCCGGCCGCCGGAGGCCGCGGCGGCCTCCCGGAGGCGGGCGAGTTGTCCGGCGTGGTCGGTGCCGGGGTTCTTGCGGGCGTCGCCGCAGCAGCAGCCGCGGCAGACGACGAGGGAGCAGGGGCGGGCCCCGTAACGTATCGGGACCGGGGTCACTCGCGGCCGCCCGGGGTGGGCGTGGAGGCGGAACCGTCCGGGGTGGGCGTGGAGGCTGAACCGTCCGGGGTGGGCGTGGAGGCGGGGGCTTCCAGGGTGATCGCCGCGACGGGGGCGACCGTGCCGAGGCGCGGGAAGTCGAGGTCGACGGAGGCGCGGTGTTCGTCGGCGGTGAGCGCGCTCATGGCGTCCTCGGCGAAGACGAGGTCGTAGCCGAGGTCGCCGGCGGCGCGGGCGGTGGACTCGACACCGAGGTTGGTGGCGATGCCGCCGAGGACCAGGGTGGTGGCGCCGAACCCGGTGAGGAGTTCGTGGAGTCCGGTGTCCTGGAAGCCGCCGATGGTGCGCTTGACGACGACGGGCTCGCCCTCCCGGACTAGGCCGGCGACGAGCTCGCTGCCGGGCGGCTGGGCTTCGACGTTCGGCCGTTCGACCCGGATGTGGACGACGGGCGCGCCTGCGGCCCGGAAGGTGTCGGCGAGCCGGGCGGCGGCCGTGAGGACGTCGGTGCCGGGGCGGGGCGCGAGGGGCAGCGCCACGATGCGTTCCATGAGGTCGACGAGGACGAGCGCGGTGCGGCCGGAATCGAGTGCGGGCATGGGAGCACCGTAGCGGCCGGGATGATCATCCTGGGGTGGTCGTGGGTGTGATCCGGCCTACGGAGGGAGTCGCAGACTGAGCCACCGGCGTCCCGTCCGTCTCGGGATCCCCCTCCGCGTCACGGGCGCGGCGCTTCGCGATCACCGCGCACACCATCAGCTGCATCTGGTGGAAGAGCATCAGGGGGAGCACGGCGAGCGCGGCCTGGGGGCCGAAGAGGACGCTCGCCATCGGCAGTCCCGCCGCCAGGCTCTTCTTCGAACCGGCGAACTGGATCGCGATCCGGTCCGCCCGGCCGAAGCCGAGACGCCCGGCTCCGTACCAGGTCAGGGCGAGCATCGCCGCGAGCAGGGCGGCCTCGACGGCGAGCAGCAGGCCGAGCCGGGCCGGGGTCACCAGGTGCCAGATGCCGGCGACCACGCCCTGGCTGAAGGCGGTGTAGACGACGAGGAGTATCGAGCCCCGGTCGACGTACCCGAGGAGCTTCTTGTGGCGGACGAGGAAGGCGCCGACCCAGCGGCGCAGGAATTGTCCGGCGAGGAACGGTGCGAGGAGCTGGAGCACGATCTTCGTGAGCCCGTCGGCGGAGAGGCCGCCGGCGCTGTTGCCGAGGAGCAGCGCGGCGAGCAGCGGGGTGAGGACGATGCCGGCGAGGGAGGAGAAGGAGCCCGCGCAGATCGCGGCGGGGACGTTGCCGCGGGCGATCGACGTGAAGGCGATGGAGGACTGGATGGTGGACGGCACCAGGCAGAGGAAGAGGAGGCCGCTGTAGAGCTGGGGGGTGAGGACCGTCGGGACGAGGCCGCGGGCGGCGAGTCCGAGGAGCGGGAAGAGGAGGAAGGTGCTGCCGAGGACGGTGAGGTGGAGCCGCCAGTGCTTGAGCCCGTCGAGGGCCTCACGGGTGGAGAGCCGGGCCCCGTAGAGGAAGAAGAGGAGGGCCACGGCTCCGGTGGACGCGCCTTGCGCGACGTGGGCGGCGCCGCCGGACGCGGGGAGGAGCGCGGCGAGGCCGACCGTGCCGAGCAGCGCCAGGATGTATCCGTCGACGGGCAGCCAGGACGGCAGCCGGAGGGTGCGGCGCGGCGTGCCGCGGCTTCGGCGCGGGGCGGGCGTACGGGCGGTCATGGACTCCACTGCTCTGTGCTCGGCGAGGGGGTGTCTCGCGCCTTTCCATCCTGGCCCAGGGCCCGGTGATCGGGAATCCCGTACAGGGCACTGACTGTCATCGCGTTTGGCGATAATCATGGAGTGCGGGCGTTACGGTCGTCCTGTGTACGAGCCCACCCATCTGCGCACCTTCCTCGCCGTGGCCCAGACGCTGAGCTTCACCCGGGCCGCGGACCGTCTCGGGCTGCGGCAGTCGACCGTCAGCCAGCATGTGCGGCGCCTGGAGGAGGCGACGGGCCGGCCGCTCTTCACCCGGGACACCCATCGGGTGGCGCTGACCGATGACGGGGAGGCGATGCTCGGTTTCGCGCGCACGATCCTTCAGGCGCACGAGCGGGCGGCGGCGTACTTCGCCGGGACACGGCTGCGCGGGCGGCTGCGGTTCGGGGCGTCGGAGGACTTCGTGACGACCCGGCTGCCGGAGATCCTGGAGTCGTTCCGGCGCGAGCACCCGGAGGTCGACCTGGAGCTGACGGTCGAGCTGTCCGGCACCCTCCAGGCCCGGCTCGCCGCGGGCCGGCTGGATCTGATCCTGGCCAAGCGGCGCGGCGGGGAGAGCGAGGGGCGACTCGTGTGGGAGGACTCCCTGATCTGGATCGGGGCGCCGGGGCTCCGGCTGGATCCCGACCGTCCGGTTCCGCTCATCCTGTACCCGCCGCCGGGGATCACCCGGGCGCGGGCCCTGGAGGCCCTTGAGGCACAGGGCCGGGCGTGGCGGATCGCGTGCACGAGTTCCAGCCTGAGCGCGAACGTGGCGGCGGCCCGTGCGGGGCTGGGCGTGATGGCGCACACGCGGGGTCTGGTACCGCCGGGTCTGGTGCCGGTGGCGGGGCTTCCGGAGCTCGGCGACGTCGGCTTCGTGCTGCGTGCGGGGCGCCGGGGCGGGGCGGTGCAGGAGGCGGCGGACGCGCTGGCGGAGGCGATCCTGGCGGGCGGCGACCGGCTGCACCGGCCGGGCTGACCGGACGAGGAGCGGCCCTGCGCGCCGGTCCGCTCCGCGCCGACCGGACGAGGAGCGCCCCTGTGCGCGCCGGTCCGGGCTGACCGGACGCGGAGCGGCCCTGCGGCGCCCGGTCCGGGCTGACCGGACG
>NZ_LIPQ01000664.1 GCF_001418135.1 Streptomyces aureus | reverse complement strand
GACCTGGGCCCTCCTGAGCTCCTGCCCCCGAGCCTGGCCGTCCTGCCCCCCGGACCTGAGCCGACCTCCCGGCCCCTGTACCTACCTCCGGCCTGAGCCGTCCCGGGCGCCGTCCTGGGCCGTCCCGGGCCCGTCCGCCGGGGAGGACACGGCACCCCCGTCGGCGAGGAAGCCGACGATCAGCCGGTGGAGGACCCCGGGCCGCTCCAGGTGCACGTCGTGACCGGTGCCGGGAAGGCTGGTGCCGTGCAGCGCGGGCCGGCGGCGGACCATCTCGGCGTACTCCTCGCCGCCGATGATCCCGCCGTGTTCGCCCTGACCGAGGACCACGAGGGTGGGGCAGGTGATGGCCGCCCATTCGCCCCAGAAGGCGCGGGTGGCGTTCTCGTCGAGGGACTGGACCATGACCTCGGGGTCGAAGCGCGGCCACAGCCCGTCGGCCCGCTCCTCTAGCCCGCTCGCCCAGCCCTCGCCCACGGCGTCCGTGCCACCGCCGAGGTACGCGACGGCCGCGGCCCGCGAGGGGAACGGCACCGGCCAGGCCCGCAGCCAGCCGCCGATCTGCTCCTGGACACCGGGGTTCGCCCCGCCGGGCCCGGCCTCGACGAGGACGAGGGCGCGCGGCAGGCCGGGGTGGGCGGCGGCGGTGAGAAGAGCGGTGCTCCCGCCCAACGACTGACCGATCAACACGGGCCGGTCCAGGCCGAGTTGGTCGATGACGGCGACGGTGTCGGCCACGTACGCGGCCCGCGAGACATCCCCGTCCGAAGGGTTCCGGTCGCTGCCGCCGTGCCCGCGCTGGTCGAGGGCGACCACGCGATGGCCGGAGTCCCGAAGGAGCCGGGCCGTGTCGTCCCACTCGCCGGCGTGCCCGGCGAGCCCGTGGAGGAGGAGTACGTCGGCCCCGGAACCACCCCAGTCACGACAGGAGAGCCGCACGCCGTCACGGACCACGACCCGCTCTGACCAGGAGGGGCTGGAGGAAGATGTCATCCTTCCATGATCCCTTACGGGTTGAGGAGCTGATCGGCGACGGCCGTGCGGGCGTAGAGGACGGAGCGCCCGCTGCGGTGGGCGGTGACGAGACCGGCGTTGCGCAGGGCGATCAGGTGCTGGGAGACACCGGCGGCGGACAGGCCGCAGTGCGCGGCGAGTTGGGTGGTCGACGCGGGGGTGTCGAGCTCGGTGAGGAGCAGGGTGCGGGAGCGCCCGAGGACGGCGGCCACGGCGTCGGTGGAACCGGCGGTACGAGGCTCCCAGACGGTACCGAAGCCCCTTGCCGGGTAGGCGAGTTGAGGCGGATCGGGATGAACGGACCGGGTGAGGACCCGGGGCCAGGCGAACACGGAGGGGACGAGCAGCAGCCCGGACCCTGCCTGGTCGCGGCTGAGCGCGCAGTGCCGCCGTACGAGCCGCAGGGTGCCGTCGTCCCACCGCACGGTCTCGTGGAGCTCGCTCAGCACCCGCGCCGAACCGTGCTCGGCGACCTGCCGTGCCCGATGGAAGACGTCGGCCTCCAGGACGTGCTGGATCCGGGCCCAGTAGGGGGCGAGGGCGAGCTCCCAGTAGGCCTCGACCTCGTCGACGACCTTGCGGAGAACGGCGGGGGGATCGTCGTGCAGCAGCCGCAGCCGGTCGAGGTGCTCACCTCCGGCCAACGGACGGAGATCGTCCCGGACCTGCTCGACGGGCGTCCGGAGAACGGCGTCGAGCTCGGTGTCGAGGGTGGGGACTGTC
>NZ_LIPQ01000663.1 GCF_001418135.1 Streptomyces aureus | reverse complement strand
TCGCCCGGCCGCGCGCCCGCGCCCCCGCCCTCGCTCGACGTCGCCTCGTGCCCGGTCGCCGCCTCCGCCGTCCCACCTCACCCCGGGAAGCCCCTCCATGACGTCTGCCCGCGTGCCCGACACGCTCTGGTTCACCCGTTGCCCCGTGCCCACCGCCACCGGCGTCGCCGCCGATCGTGGCTGGCTAGAGCGGGAGTTCGCACCCGACGGCATCGCCGTCCGCTCCCTCCAGGACTCCGAGCCCGGCGCCGACCGCGCCACCCACTTCACCCACGCGCTGCCCGGCCTCTTCCGCGAGGGCGGCAACGTGCCCGCGCTGTGGGCCCGTTCACGCGGCGAGCGGACCCGGCTCGTCGGGCTCACCTGGATCGAGGAGCGCCAGGTGGTGCTCGTCGCCCCCGGTTTCCCGGTGCGGGGAGCCGCCGCCCTGCGCGGGCTGCGGCTCGCCCTGCCCCGGCACCCGGTCCCCATCGACTTCTGGCGTGCGATGGCCCTGCGCGGCTTCGAGGGCGCACTCGCCTCCGCCGGGTACGGGCTCGGCGACGCGCGCCTCGTCGACGTACCGGCCGACGGGCACCGGGGTCAGTGGGCCGCGGAGCTGGACGCCCTGCGCCGGGGCGAGGTCGACGCCGTCTACGTGAAGGGCGCACTCGCCGTCGAGGCGGCCCGCCGCGCCGGGGCCGAGGTGGCCGTGGAGCTGGACGCCCTCCCCGACCCCGCGCACCGCGTCAACAACGGCACTCCTCGTCCCCTCACCGTGCACCAGGACCTCCTGGACGAGCACCCCGAACTCGTCGCCCGCTTCCTGACCGTCCTGCTCCGCGCCGCCGACTGGGCCGCCGACGAGCCGGACGAGGTCGCCCGGATCCTCGGCGCCGAGACCGGTGCGGGTGCCGAGGGCGTCGCGGGGGCCTACCGCCCCGGCACCCACCGCACCCTCCACCCGGACCTGTCCGACACCCGCCTCGACCTGCTCGCCCGGCAGGAGGAGGCGCTGCGGGCCCACGGTTTCCTGCCCGAGGCCGTGGACGTACGTGCCTGGTCCGACCCGGAGCCGCTGCGACAGGCCCGCCGGCGGGCGGCCGCCGCCCCGGTGGGGACGTCGCCGCAGCCGATTCCCTGACCGGCTGCCTCGTCACCACGCCCCACGCCCACCCTCCGTATCCCGAAGGACGACCGTCATGCGCCCACTCGCCCCCCTCACCCCGCCCGCCATTCGCACCACCCGCGTCGCTCCGGCGGTCCTCGCCGCCCTCTCCGTGCTCACCGCCTGCGGCGGCAGTCCCGCAGCGGATTCGGCCGTCGGCCAGGGCGCCGGAAACGGGCCGAAGGGAGCGAAGGCGACGGTCACCATCCGCATCCCCGACCCCGGAAACGCGGGCGTGCTCGCCCGTGGCAAGAAGGACGGGAGCCTCGACAAGGCGCTCGCCGCGGTCGGTGCCAAGGTGGCGTGGACCGGCAGCGCCGGTCCCTTCGCGCCCGCCGCGCAGGCGATGAACGCCGGCCGGCTCGACATCGCGACCGGCTCGATCACCTCCGGCATCACCTCCCTCTCCCAGAACCCCGGCTTCGCCTTCTTCACCGCCACGGCCCCCGACCCCGTCGGCGAGGGCATCCTCGTCCGCGAGGGCTCGGACATCGGCTCCGTCGAGGACCTCGTCGGCCGCAAGGTCGCCGTCAACAAGGGCGGCACCGGCGAATACCTGCTCCTCAAGGCCCTCGCCAAGGCCGGCGTCCCCGCCGACAAGGTCGAGCGCGTCTATCTGCGCCCGGACCAGACCGCAGCCGTCTTCAATGCCGGCCAGGTCGACGCCTGGGCCGTCTGGTCCACCTACGCCGTCGCCGAGATCGGCGCGGAAAAGGCCCACTTCGTCGCCGACGGCGCCGCCATCGGTTCCGACAACTACAGCCTCAACGCAGTTCGTTCGGGCTTCGCCAAGGAGCATCCCGAGGTCGTCAAGGCGCTCTACACCTACCTCCACGAGAACAGCGTGAAGGAGAGGAAGGACCCGGCCGCCTATCTGAACGTCTTCACCGACGCCGGTCCCACCGCCGTCGACGGCAAGGCCAGGGAGGTCCAGATCTCCTTCACCCGCAAGGGCGGCACCGTCGACCCGATCCGGCCCGAGGACATCAAGCGCTTCGAGACGGTCGCCCAGTTCTACGCCGACCAGAAGGTCACGCCGAACAAGGTCGACATCGCCGCCCACCTCATCGACATCGAGAAGCTGTCATGACGGCCCCGGCCACCGCCACCACCAGCTCCGCGCCCGCCCCCGCGCCCACTTCCGCGCCCACGAAGGAGACACCCGCGGACGGCGGCAGCACCGCCGGACTGGTCACGCCCCGCCCCCATGTCCGCCGCCCCCGCTCCCGTACGTACTCCCTCACCGTCCGCGCCCTCGGCCCGGCCGCCCTCCTCGCCCTCTGGTGGACCTCCTCCGCCACCGGGGGCCTCACCCCCGACGTGCTCGCATCGCCCTCCCAGCCCATCGACGCGGTCGGTGAGCTGTGG
>NZ_LIPQ01000662.1 GCF_001418135.1 Streptomyces aureus | reverse complement strand
GTGGTGTGGGCCGCGCGGGGCCCGCCCCGCGCGGCCCACACCACGCAGACGCACCCTCCGATCGCGAGCACCAGGACGCCGGTCAACGCGAGCACGATCATGCGAGTCCCCCTGTCTTGCGTCTTGCCCCACCGCTTCCGCGGTGGGTCCGGACATCCTGCCATTCCTCGAAATCGGTCACCACGCGCCCGCGTAACCGCCTCCGCCTGCCCGAATACGGGCAATTCTCTTGGTCATCGGGCCTTTTACTCCCTACTCTCCTGCTCATGACAAGCCCCGCCGTCGATCCGGCCCCCGAGGCACCCCAGGCCGCCCCCGAGCCCGAGACCCGTACCTCCGCGCATGCGACCGCGACCACCGCGACCACCGTGACTGCCGCCACGCCCAGCGCCGCCACCGCCACCACGGCCGCGCCCGCCGTTCCGACCCGCCGGATCACCGGGGCCGTCTGGGCCGCGCTCGGCATCGTGTACGTCGTCTGGGGCTCCACGTACCTCGGCATCCGGATCGCCGTCGAGACGATGCCGCCGTTCCTCTCCGCCGGCGTCCGCTTCGTCACCGCCGGCCTGCTCCTCGCCGGGATCATCGCCTGGCGCCAGGGACCCGCCGCCCTCAAGGTCGACCGACGGCAGCTCGGGTCGGCCGTGCTCGTCGGTCTGCTCCTGATCCTCGGCGGCAACGCCCTCGTCGTCCTCGCCGAGACCTCCATACCCTCCGGCCTGGCCGCCCTCCTCATCTCCGTCGTCCCGGCCTGGGTCGTGATCCTGAAGGCCGCCACCGGCCAGCGGCCGAGTGCCGGCGGGCTCGCCGGAGTGCTCCTGGGGCTCGTGGGACTCGCCGTGCTCACCCTGCCGGGGATCAGCGGTGAGGTGAAGGTCGGCGGGGTCGTCCTCGTCGTGGTCGCGACCCTGCTGTGGTCCCTCGGGTCGTTCTCCTCCGCGCGCCTCCCGATGCCCGCGAACCCCTTCACCGCCAGTGCGTACGAGATGATCGCGGGCGGTCTCGCCGGCGTGGCCCTCGGGCTGTTCCGGGGCGAGCACCACGGCCTCGACCTGGCCGAGATCTCGACCCGGTCGTGGGTCGCGCTCGGCTATCTGATCGTCTTCGGCTCGCTGATCGCCTTCACCGCGTACGCGTGGCTCCTGCAGGCCGCGCCGCTCTCGCTCGTCGCCACGTACGCGTACGTGAACCCCGTCGTGGCGGTCGCCCTCGGCGCCCTCGTCCTGAACGAGGCGCTGTCGTGGCCCATCGTCCTCGGCGGCGCGATCGTCGTCGGCGGAGTCTGTCTCATCGTCTCGACGGAACGGCGCCGATGACCGGCGCCCTCCGGTGCGACGCCTCCCGAACGCTCTCCCGTGCGGCGCGTTCCGCACGTTCCCCGGTGCGGCGCCTGCCGAACGTTCCCGTCCCGCCAGGCGACTCCGCCTCTTGGGCCAATTCGGACAGAGGTTCCGGCCCATCACTCCACACCGGACAAGCCCACGCCCGCCGCCCCGGCCCT
>NZ_LIPQ01000661.1 GCF_001418135.1 Streptomyces aureus | reverse complement strand
CCCCCCGCCTATCCTTCGACGCATGCCCCTCCCCCTCCGTTCCCCGGACGGCGGGCGTCTTTCGCCACGGGCCGCCGATGCCGTCGTGGCGGGTGTCGTCCTGCTCGTCGTCGCCGTCTGGACGCTCGTCTCCGCGCAGTACGCGAGCGAACCCACCATCCGTACGGCGCTCGGCTGGGTGCTGATCCTGATCGGGTGCGGAGCCCTGTACTTCCGGCGGCGGCAGCCGGTCACCGTCTCCGTCGTCACGCTGCTCGCCTGTGTCGTCTACTACCCGCTGTCCGCCCAGGACGGCCCGCTGATGATCGCCTTCGCGCTGGCGCTGTACACGACCGCCGCGGAGGGCCGCTTCGCCGCCGCCGTCGCGCTGGCCGCCGTGACCCTCCTCGCGGTCGGGCTCGGCGAGATCCGGCAGCGGCCGGGGCACCGGCAGATCGACGACACCTCGCTCGTGATGCTGGCCGGCTGGCTGATCAGCCTCGTCGCGGTGGGCCGGGCCCAGCGCACCCGGATGGCCTATCTGCACGAGGTGGAGCAGCGTGCGCTGGCCGCCGAGCGGGAGCAGGAGGCCAGGACCCGGCAGAGCGCCACCGAGGAGCGGCTGCGGATCGCCCGGGAGGTGCACGACGTGCTCGGCCACAGCATCTCGCTGATCAACGTCCAGTCGGGTGCCGCGCTCCACCGCCTCGGCAAGGGGCCCGCCCCGGAGGCCGGGCTCGCGACCGCCACCGAGGCCCTGGAGGCGGTGAAGTCCACCAGCAAGGACGCGCTGCGCGAGCTGCGGGCCACCCTCGGGGTGCTGCGCCGCGCCGACGAGCCGACGCCTACGGCCCCGTCGTCCTCCGGTCTCGCGCTCCTCGGCGATCTCGCCGCACGCGCGCGTAGTGCCGGTCTCGATGTCCGTACGCACGTCACGGGCACGCCCGTGCCCCTTCCGCCACCTGTCGACCTGGCCGCGTACCGGATCGTGCAGGAGTCGCTGACGAACGTCACCCGCCACGCGGGCGCGAGGACCGTCCGCATCACCCTGGACTGGGGTGCGGACGCGGTGCGGCTGCGGATCGCGGACGACGGCGAGGGCGCGCCGGAGGGTCGTCCCCTGGGCAGCGGTATCCGGGGCATGGCCGAGCGGGCCCGTGCGTTCGGCGGCGGGCTGACCGCCGGGAACGGGGACGACGGCGGCTTCCTGGTGGACGCGCGACTGCCGCTCCCGGAACCCGGCGCGCCCGAACCACGCACCCCCGAACCAGGCACGCCCGAACCAGGCACGCCCGACCCGACCGCACCCGAACCCACCGCGTCCGACAGCGACGCCTCCGAGGGGGACCCCCGATGATCCGCGTCGTGCTCGCCGACGACCAGACCCTGGTCCGAGCCGGCTTCCGGTCGATCCTCTCCGACGAGGAGGACCTCCAGGTCGTCGGCGAGGCCGGGGACGGGGAGCAGGCGATCGCGCTCGCCCGCGAACTGCGCCCGGACGTGGTCCTGATGGACATCCGCATGCCGGTCCTCGACGGCCTTGAGGCCACTCGCCGCATCACCGCCGACGAGCGGCTCGAAGGGGTACGGGTGGTCATCCTGACCACCTTCGACGCGGACGACCATGTGTACGGGGCGCTCCGCGCGGGCGCGTCGGGCTTCCTGGTGAAGGACACCGAGCCGATGGAACTGCTCCACGCGGTACGGGTCGTGGCGCGCGGCGACGCCCTGATCGCCCCGGCCGTGACCCGCCGTCTGATCGCGGAGTTCGCGGGCCGGGCCGACCGGCAGCCGGACCCGAGCCCCCGGCTCAACGCCCTTACCGAGCGGGAGCGCGAGGTCCTCGGCCTGGTGGGCGCCGGGCTCTCGAACGACGAGATCGCCGGCCGCCTCGTCCTGTCCCCCGCGACCGCGAAGACCCATGTCAGCAGGATCATGACCAAGCTGGCCGTTCGGGACCGGGCCCAGCTGGTGATCCTGGCGTACGAGTCGGGGATGATCACGCCGGGCTGGCTCGCCTGACCGAGGGCCGCCCCTCGGCGTGTCCCGACCCTTAGGCGGCGGGAACCGCTCGGCGCAACTCACGGGGTACGCGCGGGCGGGCAGGCACAACCGCTGGGGTACGGCCACTGTCCACCCCGGGGTGACGCCGGGCCCCTGACCGTACGCCGACGCTGATCGGGTGAACCAGGACGTACTCGATCTCGCGCGGCTGCAGTTCGCCCTCACGGCGGGCGGCCACTTCCTCTTCGTCGCCCTCACGCTGGGGCTCGCGACCGTCGTGGCCGTGCTCCAGACGCGGGCCACGTTCAGCCGGAAGCCGCTGGACGCGCGCATGGTGCGGTTCTGGGGCCAGCTGTACGTGATCAACTACGCGGTCGGCATCGTCACCGGCCTGGTGATGGAGTTCCAGTTCGGCATGACGTGGAGCGGACTGACCCACGAGGCGGGCAACATCCTCGGGGCCTCGCTCGCCGTCGAGACGGTCGTGGCGTTCTTCGTCGAGTCGACCTTCCTCGGCCTGTGGATCTTCGGCTGGAACCGGCTCAACCGCTGGGCCCACCTGGCGGCGATCTGGGTCGTCGTCCTGACCGCGTACGTCTCGGCGTACTGGATCCTCGTCTCCAACGGCTTCCTCAACCACCCCGTGGGGTACGGCTCCGAGAACGGCGAGCTCGTCCTCGACGACCCGGTCGCGGTGCTGACGAACCCCTCCGCGCTGCTCGCCTTCGGGCACATCGTGGCGGGCGCGCTGCTCACGGCGGGGTTCTTCATGGCCGGGGTGAGCGCGTACCACCTGTTCCGGCGCAGCCCCGAGTGGGAGTTCTTCGGCCGCAGCCTGCGGATCGGCGTGTTCCTCTCGGCGCCCGCGCTGATGGTGACCGCCGTCTTCGGCGGGGTGCAGTTCGCCGTCCTCGACGCCTTCCAGCCGATGAAGTCGGCCGTGTTCAGCGGGAAGACCTCGGAGATCGCGCGGGTCCAGGCAGAACTGACGGAACGTTTCGGACCCGGTGACTACGTGCCCTCGGAGGCGTGGACCCGGGGCGGCGCGCTGGTGATGCTGATCTGCTTCGCGCTGATGATGTACCTGTGCTTCGCCGGGGTGATCCTGGCCGCCTTCAAGAAGGTCGTCTTCCGGTTCCGCCTGTGGCATCTCGTCCTGATGGCGGCCGTCCCCCTGCCGTACATGGCGATGATCAGCGGCTGGGTGTTCCGGGAGTCCGGGCGGCAGCCCTGGGTGGTCTACGGGCTGCTGAAGACGGAGGACGCGGTCTCGGACCTCTCCCCCGGCACCATGCGCCTCTCCCTCACCGTCTTCACCACGGTCTTCGTCCTGCTCGCCGTCCTCAACGCCTGGCTCCTCGCCCGCCACGCCCGCCGGGGCCCGGTCGACGCCGGTCTCGGCCACGACGAACGCCCCACCGCGGGCGGGGACGGGAGCGGGGACGGGGACGGGAACACCGGCGAGGACGGAACACCCGACCCGACCGACACCCTCCCGGCCCCCCGCTAC
>NZ_LIPQ01000660.1 GCF_001418135.1 Streptomyces aureus | reverse complement strand
ACGCCGCCCCGTGGACCGACGTCCAAGGCGTGGCGGAGGTGCTGACCGGGGCAGGGCTCACCGTCGGGGAGGATTTCCAGCTGGTCACCATGGGGAGATTCCCCCTGGTGGGCACCGGCTCCTACGAGACGACCATGCTCGGCGCCTTCTCCCAGCGCTTCGTCGACGAGGTCGAGGCGCTCCACATAAGGGTCCGCGTCGGCGATGTCGTCGGGGACAGCCACGAGCGGATCCTCGACGCCCTGAAGGGCGCCCGCTCGACCTCGTATCAGCGCCCGGCGCCCTGACCGTTCAGCCAGCTCAGCACGTCGGGCAGCGCCCACTGGGCGGCGAAGTGACCGGCGTCCGGTACGAGGACGAGTTCGGCGCCTGGGATCCGTCCCGCCAGCCAACGGGTGTGCGTCACGGGCGAGAAGGCGTCGTCGAGGCCGTGCCACAGCAGCACGGGCGAAGGGACGGAGGAGACGTCGAAGCCCCAAGGGCGGACGAAGGCCAGGCAGTCGTCGAGCCAGCCGTGATGCGAGACCCGCAGGGCCTCCTCGTAGGTGCGCAGCAGTACCGCCCGTACCCGGGGGTCCTCGACGACCGGCAGGTCATGGGGGGAGAGATCGGCACGCAGGTCGTCGAGGAGACGTACGGGGTCCTGCCGGATGGCGACGGCCCGGGCGGCCAGGTCCCGCTCGAGCCCATCGGGGTCCCGCCCGTCCAGATGGGCGCGGGCCAGGGCGTACTCCCGCACGTTGAACGGGGTCATGCCCGCGTACCAGTCCAGACCGGCCGCATCCGGCGGAGCGAGCCCGACCAGTACGGCGGCCGCCCGGACCCGATCCGGCAGCAGTGCCGCGCAGGCGAGCGCGTGCGGGCCCCCGCCGGACCGGCCGACCACCGCGAACCGCTCGACGCCGAAGGCATCGGCGACGGCCGCCACGTCCCGGGCCGCGTCGGCGACCCGGCGCCCCCGGGCGCGCCCGGACTCCCCGTAGCCGGGACGGTCGTAGGCGAGGAACCGGAAGCCGGGGTGCTGCGCGGCGAGCCCGGGAAGCAGAGTGCCGAGACGGGTACCGGGCGTCCCGTGGAGGAGAACCACCGGGGTACCCGAAGGATTGCCCCATTCCTCGGCCACCAGAAGACGACCGTCGTCGGTGCGCACAGGGAGTCCCATGAAAGGGAGCCTAGGCCCTGGCGGCGAGCTCCCGTCGCGCCCTTCGAGCGGCGACGGGAGCTGGACGACAGGGCGAGCTCGGCACGGCGATGATGCGCATCGCCGTCGGCGAAGACATCGACTCCGACGGCGACCGCCCGCCCTGTGCGGCCGATGCGCCGGGCCGCCATACGGCGGAGCCTCAGATCGACGATCGCCTCCGTCGTGAGCTGCCTCAACTGCGTGTCAGGCGCGGGACGGGGTAAGGCCTTTCCGGGAGCCGTCCACACCGCTCGAACCGCGCGTGGAGTACGGCCGAGGCCGCGCCGCCTGCCCCGAGGGGCGTGTCCCCAGCGCGCGGCCCCGCCGAATGCCACTCATGCGTAGGTGACCGTCACCCGCTCGAAGCCGAGGCCGCGCAGGAGTTTCTGAAGCATCTCGGTCGTGTTCCGCTCCGCCCGCGACGTCAGGCCGGACTCGCGGGCGGCGTCGCTGATCCGCTGGGCGGCGAGGACGTTGACTGCCTGCTCGCTCGCGGGGTTGTCCGAGAAGAGATCGCCCAGCCGGTCGAGCAGACCGCGCTGCTTGGACACGGCGTACGAGCGCTCGGGATCGAGCGCTCGTACGCCGTGTC
>NZ_LIPQ01000066.1 GCF_001418135.1 Streptomyces aureus | reverse complement strand
GAGCCGTGGTGTCGACGGGGGCGGGCGAGGCGTCGACGGGGGCGCAGAGGCGCATGATCCGCTCGGCCCACTCCGCCGGGAGGCCGTAGCGCTCGACGCTGGTGGCCACCAGGAGGGGGAGCTTCGCCGCGTCCATCCGTACGAGATGGGTGAGCGGCAGGTAGCAGGACAGCTCCAGCATGCCGAGGGCGTACTCGTCCGCCGCCCGGCCGGTGCGGGTGTAGTCGTTGAACCCGGGGGCGCCGGGGAAGGGACGCGGGGCGTCCTCCTCGATGCACGCCTCCAGGTCGATGAACCTGACCTCCAGGTCCGGGGTCACGATGACGTTGCCCGGATGCACGTCGCCGAAGACGTGGCCCCGCTCCCACAGCGCCGACAGGAAGGCGCGGACCTGGGGAAGGACGGTGTCGAGCTGCTCGCGGTACTCCCGGATGTCCGCCGCGGTGGGCGGCGCCGTCGGGTCGGGGCGCAGCAGGTAGGGCTGCTTGGCGGCGCACCACTCCAGGAGCGTGGTGCCACGGACGTACTCCATCACCGTGAACAGGTGGCCCTGCCAGGTGAACTGCTCGTGGGCGGCGGGCACCGCCGGAAGGTCGGCGAACCTGCGCAGGGCGGCGTACTCCTGACGGGCCCGCTCGACGGCGTCGCCGCCGATCAGGTCGTGGCCCGCCATCGGGCGCGCTTCCTTCAGGACGACCTGGCCGCCGGTCTCCTTGTGCGTCGCGAGGTACACGCCACCGCTGTTGGAGAAGTGCAGCGTCTTGTCGATCCGGTACGGGGGCACGGGGCCGTCCGGCACGGACGCCGGGGCGGTGAAGGCCTCGGGCACGCTGACGAACGACGGAGCGCGGAACGGCACGGCCCTGCGGTCCGGGACGAGACGGCCTTCCGGGTCTTCGAGCGCGAAGGTGACCTTGCCGTCGGCGCCGCGGCAGTAGCGGCGGGTGTAGGCCCCGTACCGGACGTGGACCACGCCCTCGGCGAGGCGCAGGTCGGACAGGACCCGCGGGCCCTGCCAGGGCTCCAGAAGGGCCGTCAGCTCGGTGGCCAGGGCGACGGACTGCTCCTCGTCGGCCGGGTAGAGGACGACGCCCTTCCCGCTGACCGGGCGCGGCGCGTACTTGGCGTTGATCAGCCACGCGTACTCGTGGCGCGCGAGGAACTTGAAGGGGACACCGCGCTCGTAGCAGAAGGCGGAGACGACGTCGACGAGCGGGGCGAAGGTCTCCGGCGTCACCGCCACATGGATCTTCCAGCCCTGACCGCGCACCGGCTCGGGGCCGGGACGGCAGACCGTCCAGATCCCGTGCTGGGCGTAGTGCCAGCCCTCGGTGTGGGGGACGGCGGTCAGGCCGCTGCGTATCCGGTCGAACCGCGGGTCCCGCGGGTCGGCCTTCCAGCGGCCTATGTCGTCGTACGCGTCGGGGTCGGCGAACGTGTAATAGAAGTAGTCCATGTGCTCGGCCTCTTGTTGAGCGTCGCTGTCTGAACGGCCCGGCCACCGGTGGGCGTCGGGCGGGGTGTCAGGCGGATACGGGTACCGGTGCGGTCACGGTGGTGTCCGCCGCCGGCGCGGGGGCGTCGTCCGGTGCCTGGGCCGCGCCCGAGGCGGGGGCCGGTGCCGGCGCGGGGGCCGGTGCCTGGGCCTCGCCCGGCGCGGGGGCCTGGCGTGCCGCCTCGAACGCCGCGATCACGTCCCACAGGGGCGCGGTCACGTCCGTCTCGGCGCCGGTCGAACGGCTCGTCCCCTTACGGGGCTCGACGACGTGGTAGTTCGGTACGGAGCCCAGTCTGCGGAACACGTCGGCGACCAGCGGGTTGTCGGCCACCCGGGGCGGGAATGTGGGGGCGAGCACGACCGGCGCCGCCGTACCGAGCGCGGCCAGGTGGAACGGCGAGGCGCCGGAGGCCGCGGCCAGGGCCGAGGTGAAGGCGACGGAGGCCGGGAACACCAGGAGGCCGTCGTAGTCGGCGGCGATGCGCGTGTGGACCGGCCGCAGGCCGTCCGCCGTGTCCCAGGTGTTGCCGACCACCGGGGAGCCGGTGATCGCGGCGAGCGCCGGGGCGCTCACGAACTTCCCGGCCGAGTCGGTCAGCCCGATCGTCACCTCGTAGTGGGGACGGTTGGACGAGAGCCAGTTGAGCCAGAAGGGCAGATGCGCCGTGGACAGCGTGCCCGTGGCCACGAGGAACACTTTCGCCCGCCTCGACCGGGCCTCTTCGCTCTTGTCGAATCCGATGGTGCCGAACTCCGGCATCGCTTGGTCACTCCCCGTTCGTGTTGCTGTCCCCGCGGGAGTCAGAGGTCCGGGTAGTCGCGGTACTTCCGCGCCTCACGCTCCACCTCCTGGTCGAACTCCCGCACCATCTCCCGGTCCTGGTCCCGCTCACGGTCCCTGCCGCGGCTCCCGCCCCGGTCCTCGTCCCTGTCGCGGTTCCGCGAACCGAGGCCGAGGTCGTCGCGCAGCTCCTCGACGAAACCCTTCGGCTTGCGGCGTCGCGTGCTCTCCAGGAGTTCGATTCCGCCGATGACGACGAGGGCGATTCCCAGTGGACGGCCCTTGAACCAGCCGAATTCGAGATCCGGGAAGAAAAGGGCGAGCACTCCGCCCGCGACGATGGCCGCGAGGCCGAAAATTCGCTTCATACCTGTGAGCCTCCTGGGGTATGTCTGCGTTCGGTATAGGAACTGTCAACTTGCCTCCACGGTACGCCATATGGCGGGCTCGACACCACAAGCCGATGGCCGAATTGCGGAGGCCAGGCCGAAAACCGACTGCCTGAGCAGACCGATGTCCTCGGAGACCAGGAAATGGCCACCGGGCAGGATCGTCACCTCGACGTCGTCGCCGAGCTCCGACCACCTGCGTACCGCCTCGACCGGGACCAGCGGATCCCGGTCCCCGCCGAAGACCCGCACCGGCACGGTCAGCGGGCCGGACTGCGGCTCGAAACGGAACTCGGAACACATACGGGCGTCCTCGCGGAGCCGCCCGAGGTAGGGCGCCACCCATTCGGGATGCTCGACGGCCCAGTCCGGGATGCTCCCGATCTCGTGCAGATATCGCACGAGTCGCCGGTCGTCCTCATATCCTTCGGTGAAATTCCGCCAAGGGCTGTGCGGCGCCCCGAAACTGGCCACGGCAAGTGCCTTCGGCAGCGGTCCGCCGCATTCCCCGAAATGCCGGGTGACGAGATAGGCGAGAAGGCCGCCCATACTCTTCCCGAAGAGCACGAAATCCTCGTCGCCGACCTCTTCGCGGACCAGATCCGCGAGAACCGGGACCAGCGCGCCGATCTGCCGGCGCGGAGGCACCCCCGGGTCCCCCGACATGGCCCCCGGGTCCGTCGACGCGGCCGCAGGGACCGTCGACATGGCCCCCGAGTCCGTCGACACCGCCGCCCGCGGCACCTCCGGGAGGGCGATCGCGACGACCTCGATCCCCGGAGGCGCGTACAACTCCCACGGGCGGAAGACCGAGGGACTGCCCCCCGCGTGGTGCAGACACACCAGCTTCGTCATCGCGTACCGCTCCCGTCGTCCTCGATCAGTTCCCCCAGATGCCCGGCGAGCGCCGCGACCGTCGGGTGGTCGTACACGGCCGACTGGCCCAGCCGGCACCCCAGGGCGCGCTGCAGGTTCCGTCTGAGCTCGATCGCCGTCAGCGAGTCGAGGCCGCGGGCGAAGACGTCCAGGTCGTCCGTCTCCCGCGCGTCGGGCGCCGTCTCACCGAGCACCCGGGCCACCTGCTCCCGGACCTGGGCCAGCAGCAGTTCCCCGCGCACCGCTGGGGGCGCCGCGTCGAACGTCGCCCGGAACCCACCGCTCTCCGCGGGACCCCGCCCGGCACCCGGCATCGCCGCCAGGAAGCCGCGCAGCGCCGGGGCGTCACGGTCGGCGAACCGCGTCCAGTCCGCGGGCAGCACCGCGAGGACGCCGTCGTCGGACCGCGCGGTCAACAGACCGAGCAGCGCGGCGAGTCCGTCCGCGAGCGGGATGATCCCCTCGCCCCGGGACACCAGCTTCGCGTTGACACCGGCCCGCGCGCTCATGCCCGTCTCCGACCACGAGCCCCACTGCACGGACAGGGCCGGCAGACCGAGTCCGCGCCGGTGGGAGGCGAGGCCGTCGAGGAAGGCGTTGGCCGCCGCGTACGTCGTCTGCCCCGGGGTGCCGAGGAGTCCCGAGACCGAGGAGAACAGGACGAAGAAGTCCAGCGGCAGGTCACGGGTGAGCTCGTGCAGGTTCCACGCGCCCCGCGCCTTGGGGGCCATGACCCGCCGGAGCCGCTCCGGCGACTGGAGCAGCAGCACCCCGTCGTCGAGCACTCCGGCCAGATGCAGCACACCCGCGAGCCGCGGCTGCTCCGGACCGTCGGGCGGCGGCGCCACGGCCCGGGCGAGCTGCTCCGGGTCGGCGACGTCCGCCGTGACGACACGGACGGCGCAGCCCTCGGTGCGCAGGGCCTCGATCTCCCGCAGGGCCGCGTCGCCCGGCGGTGTGCGGCCCAGCAGGACCAGGTGCCGGGCACCCGAGGCGCTCAGCGCGCGGGCCGCCGCCAGACCGAGGCCGCCGAGGCCGCCGGTGACCAGGTACGCGGCGTCGGGGCGCAGCACGGAGCCCGGCTGCGCGTCCGGCTCCGGCCGCGCGGGGGCGGTGCCGCGCACGAGGGCCTCGACGTGCCGGCGGTGGCCCACGTAGCCGACCCGGTGGTGCTCGGGCTGCTCCCGCGCGGCGCAGACCTGGGCGAGTTCCGCGTACAGCAGCGCGGCCCTCGCCTCGACGGGCGTCGCCGGGTCGAGGTCGACCAGGAGGTGTCGTACATCGGGGTGTTCGGCCGCCGCCGACCTGCCGAGGCCCCACGCCGCCGCCCCGGCGGGCGCGGTCACGGACCGGCCGCCCACGGGCCGGGCGCCCTGGGTGGCCAGGCACCAGCGCGGGACGCCCTCGGTACGGGCGGCGAGGCGCTGGACGAGCCGGAGCATCCGGGCGCTCCCGGTCTCGGCCTCCGCCGCGGCGTCCCAGGTCCCGGGACCGGCAGCGGAACCGGGACCGGCGTCGGGACCGGGATCGGGATCGGCGTCCGGGCCGGCGTCGGGACCGTCGGGATCGGACCCGCGATCGGGACCGGACCCGCGCCCCGTGCGCGGTCCGGACGGCCCGCACAGGACCACCAGGTCGTACTCCTCGGGCGCGGTGCTCGCCGCCTCCTCACCGGTCAGCACCTCGCACGCGACCCCGTGGAGACGGGCGAAGTCGCCGAGGGCGGCGCCCAGCGGGTCGTCCGACACGACGAGCCAGCGCCCCGCCGACCGGGCCGGCGCGGGCAGCCGGGTCGGGGTCCAGCGGGTCTCGTACAGCCAGTCCCGCCAGGGCTCACGGGCCGCGGGGATCATCGTCCCGCGCGCCGCGCGCTTGAGCAGTACCCCGTCCAGGGCGAGGAGGAGCGTGCCGTCCGGGGCCCACAGGTCGATGTCGGCCCGCAGGGTCTCCGGGTCGTCCTGGTCCGTGGGCCGGATCCGGGCGTGACACCAGGCCTCGTCGCCCGCGGCATGCCCCTCGATCCGGATGCGGTCCACCCCGAGCGGGACGTACGTCCGCCGGCCCAGCTTCTCCGGGTACGTGACGGTCAGCGCGAGGAAGCACGCCTCCAGGAGCACGGGGTGCACCCGGTGGCGGTCCGTCTCCGGACGCAGGGCGGGCCCGAGCGCGACGTGGGAGAGCGCCTCGGAACCCCGGTGCCACAGCCGGTCGGTCACGCGGAAGAGCGGACCGAGGTCGATGTCCCGCTCCCGCTCCCGCTGGTAGATCTCGTCGGGAGGCAGCGGATGGTCCGCGAACCGCGTCCGCAGCGCGTCGAGGGCATCGGCCGCCGGCGGCGGCACGGAGGACTCCTCGGCGGCCCCGGACTCCAGCTGCCCCGAGGCGTGCAGGGTCCACTCCTCGGGCTGCTCCGGCCCGCTGCCGGAGTCGGCCGGCAGGAGGGTCGAGTGGACCTCAAAGGCGTACGTGCCGTCCCGATCGGGCGCCAGGACGACCTGCATCCGCCGCAGCGTGGTCTCGTCGGGGAACACCAGGGCACGGTGGATGTGGAAGTCCCGCACCCGGGCGGGGACCGGCCCGAAGGCCTCGCGGGCCGCCGCGCAGGCGAGTTCCTGGAAGGCGACGCCCGGCATGACCACGGAGCCGAACACCCGGTGGTCGCGCAGCCAGGACACGGTGCCCACCCCGACCGTCGAGGTGAACCGCACACCGCCGCCGCCCGCGAGGCCGAGCCGCGCGCCGAGGAAGTCCGCGCCGGCCCGCTCCGGCCGGCCCGCCCGCTCCGGCCCGCCCGTCCGTGCCGGGGCGTCGATCCAGTGCCGCTCACGCTGCCAGGGGTACGTCGGCAGGGCCACGCGCCGCCGGTCGCGGCCGCCGAGGACCGCGTCCCAGTCGGGGTCGACGCCCGCCTCGTACAGCGCGCCCAGGGCGCCGAGCAGATGCTCGTGGCCGCCGTCGGCCCGCATGCTGGGGACGAGCGCCGCGTCGCCCTCGTCGAAGAGGTCCTCGACGAGCTGGAGCAGCGTCGGCTTGGGCGAGATCTCCAGCAGTACGCGGGCGCCGGCCGACCGCAGGGCGGTCGCCGCGTCGTGGAAGCGCACCGGCCGGGTGATCTGGTCGACCCAGTACCGCCAGTCGGCGATCTCCTTCCCGATGGGCGCGCCCGTGACGGTGGAGATGATCTGGACGCGCGGCTCCTGGTAGCGCACCGAGCGCGCGACCGCCTCGAACTCGGCCAGCATCGGCCGCATGAGCGGCGAGTGCGAGGCGATGGAGATGTCCAGCCTCCGGTGCCGCACACCGCGCTCGGCGAGTGCGGCGCAGGCGGCGGCGATCTCGTCGACCCGGCCCGAAATGACCGTGGAGCGGGGCCCGTTGACCACGGCGACGGCGCTGTGGGGGCCGAGCAGCCCGGCCACCGAGGCCTCGTCCAGGGCGACGGCGACCATGGCGCCGGACTCCGGCAGGGCCTGCATCAGCCGCCCCCTGGCATGGACCAGGGTCAGGGCGTCCTCCAGGGAGAGGACGCCGGCGAGGCACGCGGCGGCGTACTCGCCGTGGCTGTGTCCGAGCAGGATGTCGGGCCGTACGCCCCAGGAGAGCCAGAGCCGCGCGAGCGCGTACTCGAAGGCGAAGAGGGCGGGCTGGGCGTAGCGCGTCTCCCCGATCGGGGAGGACCCGCCGGCCATCCCGACGGGCCCGCCGCCCGCCGCGAAGGACTCTCCGCCCGCCGCGAGGGGCTCACCTTCCGCCGCGAACACGACGGAAAGCAGCGGGTGTTCGAGACGGTCGCGGAGCAGTGCGTCGCAGCGGTCCAGGGCCTCCCGGAACACCGGCTCGCGGTCGTACAGCTCGCGGCCCATGCCCGCGTACTGGGGACCCTGCCCCGGGAAGAGGAGGGCGAGGCGGCCCGGCGGGACGCTGATCCCGCCGGGTCGCTCGCGGAGCCGTGCGGCGGCGTCGGCAGGGGACCGCGCGACCACCGCACGGCGGTAGGGGAAGTGCCTGCGGCCCGTGGCCGCGGTGAAGGAGACGTCCGCGAGGGAGAGGTCGCGGGGTGCCGCGCCCAGGTGAGCGGCGTACCGGTCGGAGAGCTCCGCGAGCGCCCGCCCGCCGCGCGCGCTCAGCACGAGCAGCCGGGCATCGGCGGCGGCATCAGCGTCGGTGGCATCGGCGTTGTCGCCGAGCTGAACGGGACCATCCGCCGGAATGTTCTCCGGGGCCTGCTGGACGACGACATGGGCGTTGGTGCCGCCCACGCCGAGCGAGGTGACGCCCGCGGTGCGCGGGGCGCCGTCCGTCTCCCAGGCGGTGGTCCCGGTGCTCACCCGGAACGGGGACCGGTCGAAGTCGATCTCGGGGTTGGGCGCGCGGTAGTGCAGGCTCGGGACGAGGACGCCGTCCCGTACGCACAGGGCGGCCTTGATGAGCCCGGCCACCCCGGCGGCCTCGTCCAGGTGCCCGATGTTGGTCTTGACCGAGCCGACGGCGACGACTCCGTCGCCCGCTGCCGTACCGAACACGCCCGCGAGCGAGGCGAGTTCGATGGGGTCGCCCAGGGCCGTACCGGTGCCGTGGGCCTCGACGTATCCGACCTCCGAGGGCTTCACCCCCGCGCGGGAGAGCGCGGTGCGGACCACGTCGGCCTGGCCGGTGACGCTCGGGGCGGTGAAACTGATCTTCTCGCTGCCGTCGTTGTTGACGGCGGAGCCCTTGATGACGGCGATCACCCGGTCGCCGTCGGCACGGGCGCGGGCGAGGCGCTTGAGGACGACGATGCCGCAGCCGTTGCCGAACAGGGTGCCGGTGGCGTCGGCGTCGAAGGTGCGGGTGTGGCCGTCGGCGGACATGATCATGCCCTCCTCGTGGACGTACCCGGCGTCCTGGGGGACGACCACGTGCACGCCGCCCGCGAGCGCCATGTCGCTGTCACCGTCGATCAGGCTCCGGCACGCCAGGTGGACCGCGACCAGGGAGGTCGAGCAGGCCGACTGCACGCCCACGCTGGGGCCGCGCAGGTTCAGGGCGTACGACACCCGGGTGGCGAGGTAGTTGCCGTCGTTGCCGAGCTTCAGCTGGAACTGCTCCAGATCGGATTCGGTGAGGGCCTTGCCCTGCCCGTAACCGAAGTGCGGAGCGAGGTTGTTGAGGAGGTACGTGCTCATGCCGGCGCCCGCGAAGACGCCGACGCGGTCCGCCGGAGCGCCGCCCGGCGGGTGTCCGGCGGACTCCATCGCCTCCCAGGCGCACTCCAGGAAGAGTCGCTGCTGCGGGTCGAGGAGCTCCGCCTCCTTCCGGCTCAGCTGGAAGAACTCGGCGTCGAACAGGTCGATGTCCGGCAGGACCGCGCCGGCCGCGACGAAGTCCGGATGCCCGGAGATGCCGGGGTCCCGCTGGCCCGCGCCGCCGCCGGACAGCGGTCCCGCGGACTCGATGCCGTGGCGGAGGTTGTGCCAGAACGTCTCCACGTCCGGCGCGCCGGGGAAGCGGCCCGCCATGCCGATGATGGCGATGTCCTCGGTGGTGTCCCCGGTGGTCCCGTGCCCGTCGTACGCCAGGTGCGCGTCCCCGGTGGTCCCGGCGGCCGCCACCGCCCCGTCCAGCCGGGCGGCGTGCGCCCGGATCGTCGGGTACTGGAGCAGGTCCACCATGGGGACGTCGCGGCCGAGCCGCCGGGCCAGCTCGGCCCGTACCCGGACGAGGAGCAGGGAGGTGCCCCCCAGGTCGAAGAAGCGGTCGTCGACGGAGATGTCGGCCAGCCTCAGCACGGACCTCCAGACCTCCGCGAGGACCTGTTCGGTGGTGCTCCGGGGCGCGACGACCTCCTCCCCCGTGAGCCGTTCGAAGACCTCGGGCGGGGTCAGCCGGGCCCGGTCGGTCTTGCCGCTCGCGGTCAGCGGCATCCCGGGCAGCAGCACGTAGGCCTCGGGCATCATCGCCCGCGGCAGCTTCGGCGCGAGGAAGGCGTCGAGGAGCCGCGGCGCCCCGGCGTCGGGCAGGGCGGGCGCGGGGACGACATGGGCGACGAGCCGGGTGTGGCCGTCGATCTCGTGCGCGAGCACGGCGACGTCCCGCACGCCCGGGTGCTGCAGGAGCAGGGCCTCGATCTCCCCCGCCTCGATCCGCACCCCGGCGACCTTGATCTGGGTGTCGATCCTGCCGCGGAGTTCGATCACGCCGTCCTGGCCGATCCGGGCCAGGTCGCCGGTCCGGTAGAGCCGGCCGCCGCCGGCCGGGTCGTCGAGGAACCTGCGCGCCGTCAGGTCGGGCCGGCCGAGGTAGCCGGGGGACACACCGGCGCCCAGGACGCACAGCTCGCCCTCCTCGCCCGCGGGCACCTCGGCGAGGTCCTCGTCGAGGATCCGGACCCGTACGCCGTCGATCGGGCGTCCGACCGGGGCGACGGCGGGCCAGGTGCCGGGGTCGCCGTCCAGGGTGTGGGCGGTGGCGTCCTGGAACTCGGTCGCGCCGTAGTGGTTGTGCAGCAGGGCGCCGGTGCGGCGGAACAGCTCGCGGATGTGCGGGGTCGTCCGCAGCTGCTGGCCGGTGGTGACGACCTCGCGCAGCGCCGGGAGCACCTCGTCCTCCCCGGCGGCGGCCTGGGCCAGCTGGTCGAGCAGCGGCACCGGGAGGAAGAGGCGCTCGACGCGCCGCTCGCCCAGGTGGGCGAGGAGCGCGAACGGGTTGCGCCGCACCTCGTCGTCCGCGAACACGAGGGTGCCGCCGAAGGCGAGGGTGGAGAAGATCTCGTGGAACGAGAAGTCGAAGCTGAGCGAGCACACCTGGGCCGTGCGGCTGCGGCAGCTTCCCGGCCGTGCCCGGTCGTGCCACTCCAGCAGGTTCACCAGGGCGCCGTGCGTCATCAGCGCGCCCTTCGGGGCGCCGGTGGAACCGGAGGTGAAGAGGGCGTACGCGATGTCCTCACCGGTGAGGGCGGGCGCGGCGGCCGTATCGGGGGCGACCGCCGCGTCGGGACCCGTAGCGGGACCGATGGCGGTCGCGGGACCGGTGCCGGGACCGGTTCCGGGCGCGCCGGTCGGCGCGAGCGTGGCCGCCCCGGCGAGCGGGCGGCAGTCCTCGTCGAACCGGAGCGCCGGTACGGAGGGACCGCCGGCCGCCGCCGCGTCGTCGGTGATCAGCAGGGCGACGCCCGCCGTGCGGATCACGTGCCCGACCCGTTCCACCGGGTCGGCGACGTCGATCGGGACGTACGCCGCCCCGGCGCGCAGGACGCCCAGCACGGCCGCCACCGCCCGGGGCGAGCGGGCCAGGCGGATGCCGACGAAGTCACCCCTCCCCACGCCCGCCCGGCCGAGGGCGTCGGCCACCCGCAGGGTCATGGCGTCCAGGTCGCGGTAGGTCACCCGCCGGTCGCCGTGCTCCATCGCGACGGTGGCGGCCGCCGGGCCTTCGGCGTGGCGGCGTACCAGCGCGTCGACGGTGGCCGGCGGGCGTGCGGAGGAGTGGCTGGGCATCAGACCGCCGGCCGGGACGAGAGGGAGGGGAAGTAGTCCTCGCGCGTGCCGTCCCGGCGGATGTCCCAGGTGGCGCAGTGCAGGGATCCGCCGTACTCGAAGACGTCGCGGAAGGGGACGGTGAGCACCTCGAAGCCGAGCGAGTACATGAGGTCCTGGAGCGGCTTCTCCTGCTCCTCGCAGATCACCGTGTCCGGCGAGACGCTGAGGACGTTCATGGAGAGCCACTTCGAGGACTGGCAGTACGGCGGCATGTCGTCGTTGGTGAGCACCGGCTGCGGCGCGTCGACCAGCTTCCAGTCGTTCTCGGTGAACATGCGGCGCTCGGACTCGCGGATCGGGCGCTCGGGGTTGGTCAGGATGAGCCCCGGGCGCAGCGGCACGAAGGTGCAGTCGATGTGCGAGGGGAAGTAGTCGAGCGGGAAGTGCACCGCGTGGACGCGGAAGCCCTTGGGTTCGAGGGTCCGCTCGAGCCAGCGGATGCCGGCCCGGTTGGTGGTCATCGACTCCTGCACGAGGACGTCGCGGCCGAAGCGGCTCATGTCGGCGGCGTCGAAGATCACCTCGTCCTGCGTGACGCAGAACTCGGAGTCGTGCATCCGGGCGTGCCGCTCTTCCAGGGGCCATTCCCAGAAGTCCTGCCGGTACATGGCGTCGGCCATCGTCGGCTTGGGCGCCACCGTCCAGCCGACCCGCTGGTCCGCCTCCCAGTAGCCGTACACCAGCTTCCGGTAGGGCTCGTACTCGAAGTAGCGGGCCCGGCGGGACATGGTGGCCTCGAGGATCTCGTTCCCCAGGGTGATCATCACGTCGCGCGGGCACACCGCGCAGTACTGGTTCTCGACCTCGAAGCCGGGGGTCCGCAGGGACCGGGAGAAGTCGTACGGCTCAGGGCGCCGTACGGTCACGCCCTGGCCGGCGAGGACCGCCGCCAGGCCCTCCAGCTGCTCGTTGGCGCGATGGACGGCCTCGTCGGACTTGGGGCCGGTCGGGAAGGGCAGGTCGCCGGGTCCGCGCACCTGCGGCCGGTTTCCGGGTTCGGTGGGCTCGAAGCAGGCTCCCGTGGCGGAGCCGACCACGACCTCCCGCAGGGTGTCCCACTCGTTCCAGGAGTTCACCACGGGCATCGTCACGCTGTCTTCGGTCACTGCGTGTTCCTTGTCATCCTGCGATCGTCAAGAGTCGGTGGTCTGCCCGGCCGGCCGTCATCGCCCGGACGCGGGGGACGTAGACCGATTTCGCCGGGCCGACGAGATCCACGGCGGTCACGGAGTCGACGGCGCACAGTCCGTCCACGAGCCGGGGCAGGCTCGCCGTGTCGAACCACTGCTCCGTGAGCATCCGCCGGTACGCCTCGGGGGTGTCGTCCACCCGCTTCCCGGTGAGCGGCGAGACGACCGCCGCCGTCGCCGGGCGGAAGTCGGCGCCCGCCAGGAGCTCCGCGAACACGTCCGGTCCTGGGAGCGCCCACGGGCAGTGCTCGGCCCGGTCGATGCGGTCGAGCACGGCGGTGCCGAGGGCACCGAGGCGGCGGGTGAGGGCCTCCGCGTCGTCGCCGCGGAAGGCGAGGGCGATCAGGCCGGCCCCGAGGTCGACGGAGAGCCAGGGCTTGTCGTCCGCGGTCGCGAGGACCTCCACGAGCCGTTCCGCGTCACCCTCCGAGGAGGGCAGCAGGGCGAGAGTGATGCCGTTGGGGCGTGCCGCCTTGGCCGCGATCTGCGTCTCGTTGATGTCCCGGATCAGCCGGAAGCAGGTCTCCTCGGTGATCACCCCGGCGGCGAGCAGACTGGGGACGCAGCCGGCGCTCATGCCGCCGTACGCGGTCCATCGCCGCCCCTCGGCCGCGACCCGGCGCAACAGGGCGACGGCGAGCAGGGACTCGTGCACGGTCGACGACAACCGTGCGTGCCCGTCGGTGACATCAAGGTCCTGTGCCGCGAACCCACTGGTCCCCTCGGCCAGTTCGAGCAGCTCGTCCCTGGTGTCCAGTACGGCGGTCAGCTCGCCCCGCGTCAGCGGCACCAGACCGGGGAAGACGAGGGCGCGGTCACTCGCCACGGCCGAGACCGCCCGTCACCGGTTCGATGCCGCACTCCGGGTCCAGCTGCATCGACTTCACGACGAAGGCCGAGGGCTCCAGGACGATGTGGGTGTCGAGCTCCAGGCTCTCGACGTACCGCAGGATCCCCTGCCAGTCGAGGATGGTGGTGTACTGCTCGACCGCCAGCTTCGCGATCGCCTCGCCGCTGGTGTAGGGGCGGGCGTCATGGCTGATCAGCGGTATGTCGAGGTTCCGGCACGGGTCGTCGAAGCGCCACTCGTCGGCGAAGGTCTTGCGGACCCCGGCCATCAGGTCGCAGTGCCCCGGGTAGCTGTGCGGGATCGCCTTGTAGAGGGCGCCCGCCTTCATGAGCGCCGGCTTCATGGCGTCCAGGTCGGCCAGGCGGCACGCCGCCAGGAACTGGTTGCTGGAGACGTGTCCGGACAGGTGCAGGAGGTGGTCGGTGCCGTGGGCGCGCAGCTCACGGAAGACGGCCTCGTGGTCGCCGACGTAGAAGAAGACGCTGACGTGGTCGGTCCCCCCGAACACGTCCATCTCGATGGCGGCCATGGTGTGCGACATCCGCACCATGTCCTCCAGGGAGACCCAGCCCACGGCGGCGGCGGCGCTGATGAAGCCCAGGCTCATGCCGGTCACGCAGACCGGCTGCACGTCCCGCCGGCGCAGGTCCTGCTGGTATCCGGCGACGCCCATGAGATTGATGAGCGGGCGGCGGAACCGTCCGTCGTTCAGCTGGTCCTCGTCGCCGTTGCGGAGCACGTCCCTGAAGTCGATCGACAGGGTGTCGCTGGCCAGGTCGAGCATCAGCTGCATCTGCCGGGACTCCAGGCAGCGCTGCCGGATGTCCGCGTCGAGGTAGACCTGCGACGGGAAGACGTAGATGGCGGAGTCGGTCACAGCGAGGCTCCCTCGTCGACGACGACGACCTCGCCGTTCACGGCGGCGAAGTCCGGGCCGGTGATCCGGCGGATGACCGCGGCGACCTTCTCCGGAGGCATCAGCTTCTCCTCGAAGTCGGGCCCCATGACCTCGGCCACGACCTCGCGCGGCACGGTGTCGAGAAGCCTGGTGTCGCGGATCGGGCCGGGCGAGACGGTGGTGAAGCGCACCCCGAGGCGGCCCCACTCGCGGGCGAAGCCGCGCGTCATCATCTCGATGGCCGCCTTGCTCGTGATGTAGCCGATCGCCCCGGTGATGTAGCGCCGGGTGAGGATCGAGGACACGTTGACGACGCTGCCGCCGCCCGTCGCGGCGAGGGTCTGCGCGCTGATGGCGTTGATCTGGTACGTGCCGAAGACGTTGGCGTCGATGACCGTCTTGAAGGCCGCGGCGTTGGAGATGGTGGCCACCGCGGCCTCGTTGGTGACGGCGCAGTTCACCACGACGTCGCAGGGAGAGGCCTCCAGGAGCAGTTCCCGGATGCGCGCGCCGCCGATGTCGTCCGTGGGCAGCGACAGCTGGCGGATCTCCGCGGTCCCGCCGGCCTCCACGACGGCGGCGGCCGCCTTCTCCGCCTCCTCGCGGCGCCCGTGGTAGGTGAGGAAGACCTTCTGCGCCAGGGGCGCGAACTGCCGCGCCACCTCCTGGCCGAGGCCGCTCGTACCGCCGATGACCACGACGTTGCGGTACTCCGTCGTCCGTTCGTCACTCATGCTTTGTTCCCCTCGGGATATCCGGGATCGGCCGCCGCGCGCCGCACCAGGCCCTCGGTGAGCGTCCGGACGCGGTCCCCGTCGACGCGCCGTCCCACGCGCGGCTGGTAGTGCGGATAGGGACGGCGGTACTCCTCGCGGGTCAGGGAGGACTTCACCGCCGGAAGCGTGCCGTCAGGTGTCTGGAAGTAGTCCTCGCAGACCGCCTCCAGGGACAGTCCGTCGGTCAGCACCAGCTGGAGCGTCGTGTTGTTGTGCAGACCGGTGGTGAACTCGACGCGGCGGCAGTTCAGCACCTCGAAGAGGTAGTCGACGAGGAGCATCGCGGCCTCGATGCCGATGCCCGTGTGCCACAGCCGCTCGTCGCCCGTGGCGCCGCCGACCTCGTAGACGCCCTCGCCGAGACGCCAGTAGTGCGCCACTCCGACGGGGGTGCCCTGCCGGTCGGTGATCAGCGCCGCCCTGCGGTCGTCGCCCTCCAGCGTCTCGTACCGGGAGCGGCGTACCAGCTGGCTCGACGTGCCCCGCAGCAGGGTTTCGCAGTCGGTGCCGCTCAGCCATTTCGCCACCGACTCCAGGGAGTCGGGGGTGAGCGGCACCAGTTCGCAGAGAAGGCCCTTCACCGTCGTGCCTAGGCGGGCTGCAGCTGGTCGTGGATGCTGCGCAGCGAGCTCACGTTCTCGACCTTGAGGTCGTAGACCGCGTCGCCGAAGACCGGCAGCAGGGCGGAGGCGAACCTCAGGGTGTCCATCGACTCCAGGCCGTAGCGGCTGTCGCGGCCGAAGACCACGTCGTCGTCGCCCGGGGCCTCACCGCCCGTGCGCTCACCGAAGAGACCGAGGAAGATCTCGCGCAGTTGGTCCATTGGTCATGCCTCCACTCGAATGTCACGGGGCAGCCGGAAGCAGAGGGAACCCCAGAGGAACCCGGCTCCGATGGCCCCCATCGCGATGACGTCGCCCGCCTTCGCCCGGCCGTCCTCGGCGAGGCGCCACAGCGCGGTCAGCGGGGACGCGCCACCGGTGTTGCCAAGGGTGTCGACCGTGATGGCGACCTTGGCCATGTCGATTCCGGCCGAGCCGGCGATGTGCTCGATGAGCCGCAGATTGGCCTGGTGCAGGGCGAAGCCGGCGACGTCGTCGACCTCGACCCCGGCCGCGTCGAGCGCCGCGGCGAGCGACTTGGGAACCCGGGTGGTGGCCTCCTGCCACACCGTGGGTCCGTCCATGGTGAGGTAGGGCCCGGTCTCCGGAACCCCCTCGGTCTTCGGCCCGTTGAGCAGGGCGGTGGCCGCGAGGGCGACCTTCGGCGAGGGCGCGTTCCCCAGGTCGTAGCTGAGGAGGCCGACGTCGCCGGGTGTCTTCGTGAGGACCATCGCCCCGGCCGCGTCGCCGAAGAAGATGCGCACCAGGCGGTCGTCCGGGTCGGTGACGCGCGAAGGACCCTCGGCGCACACGACGAGGGCGTTGCGCACGTCCGGCTCCTGCAGCAGGCAGGACGCGGTGTAGACCGCGTACACGACGGAGGCGCAGGCGTGCTGGGTGATGTCGATGATGCGCGGGGTCTCGATGCCGAGCCGCTCGGCGAGCAGGACGCCGAGGGACGGCATGGTCCACTCGGGGCTGCTGCAGGTCACGAGCAGGACATCGATGTCACGCATGGTCAGTCCGGCCTGCCGGACGGCCTTGCGCGCGCTCTCCTCGACCAGGTCGGTGATGGACTCGCCGTCGGAGAGGAACCGCCGCTCCCGGATGCCGGTCTTGCGCTCGATCCACTCGGGCGAGGTCTTCAGCGTCGCGCAGAGCTCTTCGTTGGTGACGACCCGCTCCGGCAGGGCGATGCCGACGCTGAGCGGACTGACCGGGGTGAGTTGCCATCGGGGCACGCGGCCTCCTTCAGTACGGAACGGGTCAGAAAAAGGGACGGGCGGCGGGCCGGCCGCTCCGCGTCGTACGCGCAACAGCCGACCCGCTCGCCCGGGCATCAGCAGCCCTCGCTGGAGCCGCTGGCGGGGAGCTCGACGCCGTCGGCGACGATCTCGGTGCCCTGCAGGTCGATCACGTTGGTGAGATCCATGACTGTTCCTCCTTTCCGGGTATCGAATTTCATGGGATACATCGCCCCGGAGGACGATGAGCTCGGATGGACGCGAGATCCGGGGTCACGCACTCCACGACGTGCCGTCGTGGGCGGCTTTCAGATCTTCAAGCGTCTTCTTGCGCAGCGAGGTCAGAAGTTCGGCCCGACTTTCCGGAAGCCGTTCCCCGCGCTGTGCGAATTCAGCGACATCTGCCCGGCAGATTATTCCGGGCCAGAACTCTCCGTCAATGAAGAACCGGTCCCTCAGCACACCTTCGACGATGAATCCCGAATACTCTGTGAGATATTCGAGAAGCACTTCGTTGTAGGTGGCGACGAGGAGCTCGACCCGCTTCACCTCGGCGGCCCGCAGCAACGTGGACAGGGCCGCCCGGATGGCCTCGTCGGCCGCCCCCGGCGTCCAGTCCCCGTCGGAGCAGGAGGTCAGGGCCAGTCGGTGGTACCCCGGCGTCTGACCGGCGGACCAGCTGACCGCACCGATGATCCGCTCGTCACGGCGGACCAGGAGATGCGACCTGCGTTCGTCCTCGACGATGCGCCGGCGCATCGCCGCGGTGCGCCACACCGGGCCCTCGGTGGAAACGTAGGAGAAAGGGGCGGCGAGCACTCCGTCGAGCAATTTCTCTTCATTCTCGGTGAGCACCGGAATGAATTCAAGCGACGTATCCGCCCTGCTGTCCATTCTCCCCCGATTCCGCGATTCCCCCGACTCCCCGGATCCCCCTGTTTCTCCGGGGATTCCCTGCGGCGATGACCAAAACTTAGAACCGCCGGTAATCGGTGTCAACGCGGGACCGCCGCACACGGAATTCCGTGGTGGAAATACGGGCGGTGGTGGGCCCGGCCGGTGGCGTCAGGACGCGTCCCGTACTCCACGGCGCTGTTCCAGGGCGGCGGCGAACGCCGTCCACGCCTCGGCGTTGTTCCGGATCAGCTCCGCCACGGTGCCGGCCCAGTGCGGCGGCACGTGATTGACGATGCGTTCCAGGCTGGCCTGTTCCACGGAGCTCAGGTTGAGCAGCCGCAGCAGCTCGCGGCCGGCGTTGTTGAACCTGATCGACGGGTCGTTGCGCAGGCTCTCCAGCGTCGCCTGCCGGTCGAAGCCCCGCGACGCGAAGCGGGCGGGGACAGGGCGGCCCCTGGCCTGGTCGCCGTCGACAGGGGGCCGGGGAGGCCCGGGGAAGCCGGGGAACCCCGAGGACCGGGAGGCCCCGGGGGGCTGAGGGGACCGAGAGGACCCGGAGGGATGGGAAGCCCCGGAGGTCCCGGAGGGATGGGAAGCCCCGGAGGCCCCCGAGGCCGCCGCCGGAGACGGGGGGGCCGCGGGGGCCGTGGGGGACTCCCCCGGCCGGAGGCCGCTCCGCTGCCGCGGCACCACCTCCTCACCGGCGCGCAGCCGGTCCCGTACGTCCCGCACGGTCGAGGGCGCGACTCCGGCGAGCCTCGCCACCTCACGCAGTGAGAGATTCGGCTGCTCGGTGAGGACGCGCCCGGCCTTGAGCCGGCCGGAGGCGCTGTTCACGGGCCGTTCCCGCCCGTCGCTCCCCGTTCGGCTGTCCAAGTGTTCGATCTGGACGGTCGCCCGCCTGCGGAGGTTCCCCACGGTCGAGGGGGACAGCCCCGTGGTGCGGGCTATCCGGCGGTCTGACCACGCCGGATGGGTCACGAGGATTCGCGTGGCCGCCGCGGTGCGGTCCCCGAGGGACAGCGGCAGACCGTGCGAGGAGTTGAGCTCGACGGCGAGGACGAACGCGTCCTCGTCCGTGCCGTCGAATAACCGCGCCTCGATCGTGTCGTGCCCGAGCTGCCGGGCGGCCTTGACACGGTGGACGCCGTCGATGACGCGCAGGGTGCCACGCTGGACGATGATCGGCGGAGGTGCCGTACCCGATTCGGCCAGCAGCCTTACGTGGCCGACATCAAGTCCCGCGCGGCGCGGCGAATGCGCGATGTCCAGCGAGGCGATAGGAACCTTTTCGGCCGCCCTGCCGACTCTGTCGAGTAGGTCCGTGCGACACGACGCGGCTCCGTCCATGGTGCTTCCCCCTGACAAGTACCTAACTTCTGGTCTCAACCATTCTTTGCCGCGTGACACGAAGGTCAAGGGGATGCAAACAGGTCCGGCCAAAGCCTTCCGGAACCTTCACGCCGTGGCCGGAAATCGTCCGGCGTCCTGAATCCCTCGGAGCAACATCCGGTTTCATCTCCGAACACCCCCGAAGGCACACCGAAGTTGCCCGGAAGTCGCCGTATTCGTGCGGCTCTCCCCGGGCGCCACGCTCTACGGCCTTTCTCCGCCGGCGTCGGACACGACCGTCACCGCCGTCAGGAGAATCCCGGCGCGAAGTTGCCAGGTCCCGTCGAAGCCACGCTCCCCGCCGTGACCTCGGACGGTGGGGAGGGCGCGGAAGGTGCCGTCGCCGGGAGAAAAGGTGATCTCCGCGTCGGCGAAGCCGAGCCGACGGTCGGTCATCGGGTTCCACGCCTTGTAGACGCTCTCCTTGGCACTGAACAGCAGTCGTTCCCAGTGCACGTCGGCTCCTCCTGCGGCCGCGACCGGGTCCGCCGCGAGATCGGCGAGATGGCGGCGCTCGGCAGGGAGGGAGATCAGCGGAAGCATCGCCGGGTCGGCGAGCGGAAGGTTGGGCTCCGCGTCGAGGCCGAGTCCCGTGACCCGCCCCGCCGTTGTCACGGCCGCCGCTCGGTAGCCCTCGCAGTGGGTGATGCTGCCGAGGACACCGGCCGGCCAGAGCGGGGCGCCCGACGAACCGCGCAGAACCGGGACCGCGGGACGGCCGAGGCGGCGGAGGGCCTCACGCGCACAGATCCGGGCGGTGGTGAACTCCCGGCGGCGACGGTCGACGGCCCGGTCCACGAGCCGGCGCTCTTCGGGGAAGAGCCCGTCGGAGAGGCCGCCTCCGGGAGGGCGCCCGGGGAGGCCTCCGCCGGGAGAGCGCCCGTCGGAGAAACCCCCGCCGGGGAGAAGCCCGTCGGGGGCACGACCGTCGGGGAGACGACCGTCAGGGATGTCGTGGAACCGTTCGACCAGGATCACGGACGCCGGAAACAGCGCTGCGGCCCCTCTCGTCACGCCGTTCCGGCCCTGCTCCGATTCCCGCGCGTCGTACTCCGTCATGTCCCCGAGTATTCCCGGAAGCCGGGTTTTCGGGATGTCAACAGCGGGCGCCCGGAGCGCGCTTGACACGTCCAAAGGGTCGAAGCAGAGTGATCGGCGTCGGTTACCCGGCAGTGTGCCGAGGGCGAACCGCGGGGCGGTCCGAACGGTGGGCACCACCCACTTTTGTCGTGTGCACGCGAAAGAGCGCGGGAATCGCTCCGCTCGCACGGGCCTCACCAAAGACGTGCGCAGCCGCGGGTCATCCGTTCCCTTCACACGAGGCGTGCCGAAACGGGCGCGTACGAGAACCGGAACCGGCCCGGCGGGAAATTGCGCGCGTCGCAGTGAACGCCGCAGTGAACAATGCCGAATTCACCGGGAGGGTATGGCGATGGCAGCAGTGCTCATGGGCCTCGGGGGATACCTCCCGCCGAATGTGGTGTCCAACGAGGACCTCTCGGCGACCCTCGACACCTCCGACGAGTGGATCACCACCAGGACCGGCATCAGGCGGAGGCACCGGGTCACCGGGGGCCTCTCGACCCGGGACCTGGCGATCGAGGCGGGGGCCAGGGCGCTGAAGTCCGCCGGACACCCGGCCGTCGGCGCGGTCGTCGTGGCGACCACCTCGCCGGACCGGCTCTGCCCGGCGGTGGCACCCGAGGTCGCCGACCGGCTGGGTCTCGGCACGGTGGCCGCGTTCGACCTGACCTCCGCGTGCAGCGGCTTCGTCTACGGACTCGCCACCGCCGCGGGCCTGATCGCCGCCGGGGCGGCCGACACGGTGCTGTTCATCGGGGCCGAGGCGTTCACCACCCTCGTGAACCCGGCCGACCGGGCCACCGCCCCCATCTTCGGGGACGGAGCCGGGGCCGTGGTCCTGCGCCGGGGCGACGCGGCGGAACCGGGCGCCCTCGGCCCCTTCGACCTCGGCAGCGACGGGGCGCGCGCCGACCTGCTGGCGATCCCGGCGGGCGGCTCGCGGCAACGGTCCGCGGACGGCGGGCCCGGCCAGGACACGGTGGCCACCGAGGACTGGTACCTGCGGATGCTGGGCCGTCCCCTCTACACGCAGGCCGTCGAGCGCATGACCGGCTCGGCGACGGCCGCGCTCGGAAAGGCCGACTGGGGCGTCGCCGACGTGGACTGGTTCGTCGGCCATCAGGCCAACGTCCGCATCCTGCGGGCCGTGGCCGAGGAACTCGGTCTGCCCGAGGAGCGGATGGCCGTGAACATCGACCGCGTGGGCAACACGCTCGCCGCCTCCATCCCGCTCCTGCTCAACGACCTCGCGGCCGACGGCACCCTGCGGCCCGGCGCGCGCGTCCTCATGTCGGCCTTCGGCGCCGGGCTTTCCTGGGGCTCGACGGTCCTGGAGTGGCCGGACCTGTCCGTCGAAGGTCTTCGCTGAGCACGCACGACCGCACCGGTCGCCGCACCGGTCGAAGCGTCGGTCACCACACCGACTCCGCCGCCCACCGCACACACAACCACCGTACATACAAGGGGAGAAGAGATGAGTAGCAGCATGCACGACTCCGTGGCCGAGGTCATGGCCAACCGCTTCGGCATGGACCGGGACATCGTTGTCGCCGACGCGACCTTCGACGACCTGGGCCTGGACTCGCTGTCGCAGATCGAGCTGGCCACCGCGCTGACCAAGCAGCTCGGTGTCGAGCTCGACGACGACGAGATGGCGGAGCTCTCGACGGTCGGCGAGATCGTGGCCCTCCTGCAGAGCAAGGGCGCCGTCGCCCGATGAGCGGCTTCCCGGCGCTCGTCACGGGAGCGGGGCTCGTCACCCCGGCCGGGGTCGGGGTGAAGGCGAACTGGGACACCGTGTCGGCGGGCCGGCCGACCGCCGCCCACCTGCCGGAGCTCGACGGCCTTCCCGTCACGATGGCCTGTCAGGTGCCCGACTTCTCCCCGCGGGAGCTGGGGCACGGCTCCTGGCAGTGGGACCGCTTCACCCAGTTCGCCGTCGTCGCCGCGCGCGAGGCCCTCGACCAGGCCGGGCTGACCCGGGGCGGCTGGGCGGACTCCTCCCGGGTGGCGGTGATCATCGGCTCCGGGGCGGGCGGTACGGCCACCCTGGAGGCCCAGCACCGGATCCTGCTGGAGGAGGGACCCTCGTCGGTGTCCCCCCTGACCCTGCCGATGGGTCTGGTCAACATGGCGGCAGGCCAGGTCGCGATCGACATCTCGGCCAACGGCCCCTGTCTCGCCCCGTGTACGGCCTGCGCGGCCGGCGCGAGCGCGCTCGGCATCGGCCGGGAGCTCCTGCGGCAGGGTGTCGCGGACGTCGTCGTCGCGGGCGGCGCCGAGGCCCCGATCACCCCGCTGTACGTCTCCTCCTTCGCCCGGATGCGCGCGCTGTCCCGGCGCGCGGACGATCCTGCGACGGCTTCCCGTCCGTTCGACGCGGGCCGGGACGGTTTCGTCCTGGGCGAGGGCGCCGGGGTCCTGGTCCTCGAGACCGAGGAGCACGCGGCGGCCCGCGGCGCCCGCCCGCTGGCCCGGCTGACCGGGTACGGCGCCTCGTCGGACGCGCACCACGTCACCTCGCCGCACCCGGAGGGGCGCGGTGCCGAGCTGGCGATGCGGGCGGCGCTCGACGATGCCGGCCTGGCCGCCGGCGACGTGGACTACGTCAACGCCCACGGGACCTCGACCCCGCTCAACGACGTGACCGAGGCCGGGGTCGTCAGCCGTCTGCTGGGCGACCGGGTGGCGGTGAGCTCCACCAAGGGGGTGACCGGTCACCCGCTCGGCGCGGCCGGCGCCGTCGAGGCGGCGTACTGCGTGCTCGCGATCCGCGACGGGCTGATCCCGCCGACGGCGGGGCTCGTCGATCCGGACCCGCGGATCGAGGTCGATCTCGTACGCGGCTCCGCCCGCACCGGGCCCGTCCGCGCGGCCCTGAGCAACTCGTTCGGGTTCGGCGGCCAGAACGCCACGCTCGTCTTCACGGCCTGACCGGAGGAGGAATTCATGGGGACCGCGACGCAGACCGAGCCCCGGCACGGCGCCCGGGGCGGGGCCGTCGGCGCCACCACGCTGTCCGGCCTCCTCTTCGACGGGGAGTACGAGGAGACGCACCGCGACATCCGCGCGGTGCTCTTCGACCCGGCGTTCGACCCCCGTGAGGGTCTGACCTCGGTGGAGTCCGGGAAACTGACGTACACGCGCTCCCGCGTGCTGCACCGGGAGCTGGAGCGGCCCCGGGACATGCTGCGCCGCCCGCGCCGGCTGTTCGCGCTGGCGGAGTGGGCGCCCCTCCTGGACCCCGCGGTCTTCTCGGTGCTCCTCGTGCACCACAACCTCGCCCTCGGCACGGTCCTCGACCTCGGCGCGGGCCGGGACGACATCGAGGACCACGTGGAGGAGCTCGACCGGCTCGACTCCTTCGGCCCCTACATGGCGACCGAGCTGGGATACGGGAACAACGTCGCGGCCCTGCGTACGGAGGCGGTGTACGACCCGGAGACGGAGTCGTTCGTCCTCCACACCCCGGACACCGGCGCGCAGAAGTTCATGTCCGCGACCGGCTTCACGGACATGCCGAAGCTCGCGGTGGTCCTGGCCCGCCTCCGGGCGGACGGCAGGAACCACGGGGTCCACGCGTTCCTCGTGCGGATCAGCGACGGCACCGGGCCGGCCGAGGGGGTGCACATCACGCCCGCTCCCGAACAGCCCGTCCAGGGGGTGGACCACGCGCTCACCCGGTTCGACCGGGTCGTCGTCCCGCGCCGGAACCTGCTGTACGGCGAGACGGGCGGGTTCTCCCCCGACGGATCGTTCCTGCCCGGGGGCGGAAACCTGCGCCGACGCTTCCTCCACACGATGAGCCGCATCCAGCCGGGCCGCCTCTGCGTGGCGAGCGCCGCCGTCGGGGCCGGGAAGGCGAGCGTCTACACGGCTCTGCGGTACGCGGAGACCCGGCTGACCAACGGCCCCGGGCGGGGCGACGTGCCCGTACTCGACTACCGGAGCCACCAGCGGGACCTCTTCCCCGCCCTGGCGAAGGTGTACGCGATGAATCTGCTCCTGAACCACGCGAAGCGGGAGTTCGAGGCACACCCCGGCCCGCCGCCGGACGAGGTGAACCAGCTGATCTCCCTCACGAAGGCGCTCTCCACCTGGGAGATGAGCGAGGTCGCCGGAGTCTGCCGCGAGCGCTGCGGAGCACAGGGCGGGTTCCGGGTGAACCGGATCGCCGAGTACGGCTCGCTGCTGCACGGGCTCGTCACCGCCGAGGGCGACAACCAGGTGCTCCTCGCGACGACGGCCGGCCGGCTGCTCACCGGCGAGGACCGTCCACTCGCGGCCGGGCCCGAGCGGGCGGCGGACGACGTCGGGGACCCGCTCGTCCAGCTGGCGCTGCTGAGCCGGCGCGAGGACGCCCTGCACCGGACCGCGCGGGCGGACATGGCGGGGTCGGACGGCACCTACTTCGACGCCTGGAACGGCGCCGTGAACACCGCCCTCGACATGGCCCGCACCCGCGGGGTCCGCCTCGCCCTGGAGCAGCTCGCCGCGGCGGTCCCCGCCCTGGCCGACGAGCGGGACCGGGTGGCCCTGGGGCTGCTCACGTCGCTGTACGGACTCGTCGAGATCCGCCGGGACGCCGGCTGGTACCTGGCCAGGGGCCTGGTGACCGGGGCAGCGGTCGAAGGGCTGCCCGCCGCCCTGGACGGGCTCTGCGAGCGGCTCCGGCCACACGCGCGACGTCTGACCGAGGCGTTCCGGCTCACCCCGGAGCTGCTCCGCGCGCCCCTCGCGTACGACGACCCGGAAGCCGCGTTCCTGCTCCGGACCGGCGCGAGCGGCCCCATCGGCCGGCCCGGCACGGCCGGCCCCGCGACGACGCCCCCTCCGCGTACACCCGGGAAGTGACGATGACACGGCACACGTACCCCTGCCCGGTCCGCTGGTCGGACATGGACGCCTATGGAGTGGTGAACAACGTCTCCCTGCTGCGCTTCCTGGAGGAGGCCCGGGTCGACTTCATCTTCCGCCTGGCGCCGACCCGCGGCGACGCCTTCTTCCGCGGCGGTTCGGTGGTCGTGGAGCACCGGATCCGCTATCTGAACCAGCTGGTGCACCGGCACGAGCCCGTCGACGTCGAGATGTGGGTCTCCGGCCTCACGTCGGCCAGGGTGACCGTCGACTGTCTGATCAAGGACGGTGAGAAGGTCTACGCGAGCGCGTCCACGGTCATGGCGGCGTTCGACTACGAGAAGGGCCGTCCCCGCCGCATCAGCGAGGCCGAGCACGCCTTCTTCGAGAAGTACCTCGGGTGACGGGCCGGACGGGTCCGGCCCGGAGCCAGGACGGGGGGAGCGGCATCGGGGGGACAAGCCGCTCCCCCCGATGAGAACCGGTCCAACCGGCCCGCGCCGCGTTCAGGGGGAAGCTCGCGGCGCGGACCCCGCAGTGCGGGCCGGTTCCAGGAGCCCTTCCGATTCCTGCCAGATCCTCCGGGCTCGGCATCCATCCTGCTCCGCCGTCACCCTTCCGGGGGGGCGGCGAAAGGCCTCGATCGCCGGGCCCTTGGTCCATAAAGCCTCGGTTAGAGTGGCGCGGTCGTACGGCGGGGGAACAGGCGGGGGAACAGGGGAGGGCTGGCAATGGCGCAAGCGAAGAAGGTCGCGCTCTACGCGGTCTCGGTCTTTGTGCTGTACACGATCATCACGTCCCCTGCCCGGGCCGCCGATCTCGTACAGGTAGGGTTCGAGGGCATTTCCAGCGCCGCCCAGGGTGTCGGCGAGTTCATGACCGAACTCATCAACTAGGAGCCCTTCGTGATCCGCCATCTGGTCCTCTTCAAGCTCAACGACGGTGTCGCCCGCGACGAGCCGCGCGTCGTCGCCGGCGTCGAGGCGTTCCGCGCCCTCGGCGACCAGATCCCGGAGCTGCGCTTCTGGGAGTGCGACTGGAACATCACGGACCGGCCGATCGCGTACGACTTCGCCATCAACTCGGCCGTCGAGGACACCGACGCCCTCCAGCGCTACCTGGACCACCCCGCGCACCAGGCGGGTGTCGCCCAGTGGCGCGAGTTCGCCACCTGGGTGATCGCGGACTACGCGTTCTAGGGGGTGTCTTGCCTGATCGGCAAGACGCCCCTGGTCCTCGGTCGACACCAGGCCCTCCGCCGTCGAGGTGGGGGGCTTTTCCGTACGTGATTCCACGCGCGTGACCTCCCCTTTTTCCGTCACTATGCCCTCAACACGTCACTATGCGGTGCTTGCACACAGTGGACATGTCTTGTGATGCTATGACCGCTTTTGACGGATGAGTTGACCGTAGTTGACCCAGTCGACCAGCAAGACCAGCCAAAGGGGTGGCGTGAACGTGCCGGCCAGTACAGCGCCTCAGGTCCCGCCCCAGCACGAGGCAGGCGGCGCGGAGACCCCCCGCCCCCGGCCCCAGAGCACCCGTGGCGCCGACACCCGCGCCCTCACCCAGGTGCTCTTCGGGCAGCTCAAGAACCTGGAGCCGGGCACTCCGGAGCACCACCGGGTGCGCGGCGCCCTCATCGAGGCCAACCTGCCGCTCGTGCGGTACGCGGCGGCCCGCTTCCGCTCCCGCAACGAGCCGATGGAGGACGTCGTCCAGGTCGGCACCATCGGCCTCATCAACGCCATCGACCGCTTCGACCCCGACCGCGGTGTCCAGTTCCCGACGTTCGCCATGCCGACCGTCGTCGGCGAGATCAAGCGGTACTTCCGCGACAACGTCCGCACCGTGCACGTGCCCCGCCGTCTGCACGAGCTCTGGGTCCAGGTGAACGGCGCCACCGAGGACCTCACGACCGCCCACGGCCGCTCCCCCACGACCGCCGAGATCGCCGAGCGGCTGCGGATCGGCGAGGACGAGGTGCTCGCCTGCATCGAGGCCGGACGCTCGTACCACGCGACCTCCCTGGAGGCCGCGCAGGAGGGCGACGGCCTGCCCGGGCTGCTCGACCGGCTCGGCTACGAGGACCCCGCGCTGGCCGGTGTCGAGCACCGCGACCTCGTCCGGCACCTGCTCGTCCAGCTGCCCGAGCGGGAGCAGCGGATCCTGATGCTGCGCTACTACAGCAATCTGACGCAGTCCCAGATCAGCCAGGAACTCGGCGTCTCCCAGATGCATGTGTCAAGGCTCCTCGCCCGCAGCTTCGCACGTTTGAGATCCGCAAACAGAATCGAGGCGTAGCTGAATCGGGTAGACCGGTTCGGAGCAGTTCTGCGCCGCCCCAAATGCCTTACACCCCTTGTTTCCTGCGGATATGCACCCTCGGCTTGTCGACAAGTCACTACAGCGTGTTGCCGACATGTGACATTCTGCTGGAACCGAGTTTGCCGCAGCCCCGCCGCCGGTATTCAGGTGGTGGCTGCGTTCCTCAGATGGTCGCGGCCACCGCGACCGTCCGCGACCTCAAGGGGGTGGCATGTCCACAGAACTGGGCAGCTCGAAGGTGCTCACGCTCACGCCCGTTCCCGTGCCCACGCAGACGACGGCGCCGACCGCGACCGACAGCGCGGAGGCCACGCCTCCGCCGATGGTCGTGACGTCGGGAGCCCTCGACACCCGCACCCTCTCGCGCTCCCTCTTCCTGAGGCTGCGCGCCCTCGACACCGAGGGCGCCGCCGCGGACAGCCCGGAGCGGACCTACGTCCGCGACACCCTCATCGAGCTCAACCTCCCCCTCGTGCGGTACGCGGCGGCCCGCTTCCGCTCCCGCAACGAGCCGATGGAGGACATCGTCCAGGTCGGCACCATCGGCCTGATCAAGGCGATCGACCGCTTCGACTGCGAACGGGGCGTGGAGTTCCCGACGTTCGCGATGCCGACGGTCGTCGGCGAGATCAAGCGCTTCTTCCGTGACACCTCCTGGTCGGTCCGCGTCCCGCGCCGGCTCCAGGAGCTGCGCCTCGCCCTCACCAAGGCCAGCGACGAGCTCGCCCAGAAGCTCGACCGCTCCCCCACCGTGCCCGAACTCGCCGCCGTGCTCGGGGTGTCGGAGGAGGACGTCGTCGACGGCCTCGCCGTGGGCAACGCGTACACCGCCTCCTCGCTCGACTCCCCCTCGCCCGAGGACGACGGCGGCGAGGGCTCCCTCGCCGACCGCCTCGGCTACGAGGACACGGCGCTCGAAGGCGTCGAGTACCGCGAGTCGCTCAAGCCGCTGCTCGCCAAACTCCCGCCCAGGGAGCGGCAGATCATCATGCTGCGCTTCTTCGCCAACATGACCCAGTCGCAGATCGGCGAGGAGGTCGGCATCTCCCAGATGCACGTCTCGCGGCTGCTCACCCGCACCCTCGCCCAGCTGCGCGAGGGCCTCATCGCCGACTGAGTTCCGCGCAGGGCTCCCTTGTTGACGGATCGTCAGCCAGACTGGCGTCATGAGCCGAAGGAAGCCCGGACTCGTAGCGGTGGCGCTCTGCCTCGGCGGGGCGCTGACCGCCTGTGGCGGCGGAGGAGACGGCGAGGGGTACGCGGCGGTGGGCGCCGGCCCCTCCCCGGGAGCGGCGGGCACCCCCTCGGGCGCGGTCACCCTGGTGCCCCTGGACGGCCCCACGACGAGCGGGGACACGTCCAGCACGTCGTCCCCGTCACCGGAACCGGGCACGGACCCGGGCGGGCCGGCCACACCACCGCCGGTGGACGGCGCCACGACACCGCCGGGCACATCCGGGTCCTCCGGCACCGGATCGCGTACGGGGTCGGGTGCGGGATCCGGCACGGCCCCGACGACCACGCCGGGCAGC
>NZ_LIPQ01000659.1 GCF_001418135.1 Streptomyces aureus | reverse complement strand
AGGGACCGGGGCGGAAAGTGCGTGGGGGACGAGCGGAGACTGGGTGGGAAGAACAGTGTTCACAGGGCATCGCACGGGACATCCCACGCCGGACGGGAACCGGCCCGTCGTTCCGCATGACGCGGCCGAGGCGCGCGCCCGGGTGGCGGAAGCGCTGCGGGTGGCCGCGACGGGGCCGGGCGGCCCACCGTCCGCCACCGCCGTCGGTGACGCGCTGCTCGTGACGTCCGAACTGGTGACCAACGCGCTGCGTCACGGGGGAGGTCTCACCGGGTTCGGTGTGGAACTCGACCCGGGCACGGTGACGATCATCGTGGCGGACGCGAGCAGTGAGCTGCCGCGTCTTGCGGACGGCCGCGGGGCGCGACGGCCCTCCGGCCCGGCGGAGGGCGGCTTCGGGTGGCCCCTGGTCAGACTGCTCGCCCAGGAGATCAGGCTGTCCCTGCCCGCGGAGGGCGGCAAGACCATCGAGGTACGGCTGCCGCTTCATTGAGGCCGTCCCGGCTTCGGCGGTGAGAAGAGGTCTCCCGTGCCGGTCAGCTGGAGCAGGCGGGCCATCCGTGGGCTCACCGGACCGAGCGTGAGGGGCTGCGGGGGGTGGCGCCCACTGTCGAGGTGCTGACGCGAGGCGGCCGGTGCGGCCGGCGAGGCCTGTTCCAACCGTGCGACCCATGAGGCTCGCGCGGTCAGGAGGGCGCGCAGACCGGCGCAGTCGCAGAAGGTGACGGCCCCGAAGTCGAGCGTGATGCCCTCCGGGTGCGCGCGCAGCGCGTCGAGGAGGCTGCGGCACAGGTGCGTGGCGGTGGCCTTGTCGATCTCGCCGCTGACGACGATGCCGCCGTCCGGTGTGGTCTTCACGGTCATCTGCGCGTCCGGACCGGGCGCGGGCGGCTTGATGGCGGCGTCACCGGCGGGCGCTCGGGCGGCGGCGGAGTGGTCGGGAAGGGGATGCATGGTGTGCTCCCATGTGCTCCCGTGAGCCAGACGGACAAACCTGGTCCTTCTGTTCTTATCGTCCTCTTTCTTCGCATAGCACGTCAATAATCACATGAGATAGATTTCCGGTCTTGCGACTCATGAGTAAACCATCACATAATGTGCCCATGGGTGTCAGTTCAGGCGACCGTCAATCATGGACCTTCCTGACGAATCACGCCCGAGTGCTGGTGGTGATCGCCCGCGATCCCGGTGTGCGCCTGCGTGATGTCGCCGCCGCGTGCGGGGTGACCGAGCGAACGGTGCAGGCGATCGTCGCCGACCTGGAGGCCGCCGGATACCTCACGCACGCGCGGGAGGGCCGGCGCAATCGCTACCGCCTGGCCCCGGGCAAGCGATTCCGACATCCGCTGGAGGGCGACTACGAGATCACAGGCCTCCTGGACCTGCTCGACGCGGCCCCCGGCGACGGCGGCCCGGTGTCCCGCGCCGGGATCAGCGACGGCACGCCCTCGCCCCACCCCGGGACCACCGACACCACCCC
>NZ_LIPQ01000658.1 GCF_001418135.1 Streptomyces aureus | reverse complement strand
TGCCGTCACCCGTGCTCCGCCTCGGCGGAGCACGGGTGACGGCACCCCGTCCCACCCGCTCACGGCGGACCGGCTCCGCGGTCACGCCAGCAGCTCCCGGTAGAGGGCCGCGTACCTGGCCGCGAACCGCTCGGGGCCGAAGTGGTCCTCGACGAGCGCCCGGCCCCGGTCGGCGAGCACGTCCCAGGAGCGCGGCTGGTCGAGCAGCCAGGCCAGCTGCTGCCCGGTGCGGCGCGCGTCGCCCGCCGGGGCCCGGAGCACCGCGTTGCCCAGGTCGGCGAACTGGGGGAGGTCGCTGAGGATCGCCGGCCGCCCCGAGGCGAGCGCCTGGAGGACGGTCAACGGGATGTCGGCCATGCCGACGCGCGCCGTCGGCGGGAACAGCAGCACATGGACGGTGGCGAACAGCGCGTGCATGTCGTCGACGTAGCCGCGCACCTCGAAGTCGGTGAGCCCCGCCGCACCGGCCCGTTCCCGCAGCGCCTCGTCGAGCATCACGTTGTCCTGCCCCGACCGTCGGCGCATCGCGAGCACGAGGCGGAACCTCGCCCCCGCACGGACCGCCTCCACCGCCGCGTCGATCGCCGTCTCCACCCCGCCGCGCGGATCGTGGTGCCCCGCGAACAGCACCACGGGGAATCCCTCCGGGCGGGGCAGATACGGCCACTCGTCCAGGGCGATCATGGGCGGGATCACCCGGATGTCCCCGAACTCCGATGCCCGCAGCCGCCGTGCCATCGACTCCGACAGGGCGACCGTCGTCCCCAGCGGACGGACGTGCTGCAGAAAGGACGTGTCCATCACCCAGGGCACGGTGTGGACGACCGGGCGCGCCCCGAGCAGCAGCGGCCGCAGCCACGAGAAGGCCGGGAAGACACGGCCGACGTTGAGGAAGGCATGCACCAGGTCGACCCGGCGGGCCCACACGGTCGAGGCGCCCGCGGCCTGCATCCGCTCGGGCAGGTGCGGCAACCCGTCACGGGAGAGGACGCGGACGGGACGGCCGCGCTCCGGCGAGGTCGTCCGGCGGGACGGCCACTGGGAGAACCAGACGAAGTCCACGTCGGGCAGGGCGTCGAGCACGTCGGCGGCGAGCCGCACCTCACCGCCGTCCGCCCCGTCCAGCGGGCTGCTGGTGAGGAGCAGGACACGCGGGCGCCGTTCATCGCGACGCATCGCCCGCTCCCGTCACGGCGGCCCTGCGGACGCGCTCCGCCGTCGGCGGCCGGGGCGTGTCCTTCGTCGCCGGCCACCCCCGGTCCGGGAGCAGGTACGCCTCGGGCACGCACGGGATGCGCCCGTCGGGGAACAGGTCGGCGGCCTGGCTGCCGTACCCCCGGATCAGTTCGGCCTTCCGGTCGAGGCCCCGCTCCCACAGGCGGGCCACGAGCCGGTGCCGTCCGGTGAAGCGGGCGTCCGGGCCGGCGTGCTGGTTGTACGGGAACTCGCTGTAGTACACGACCCGGCGGCCGCTCTCCTCGGCGGCGGTGCGGACGAGGACGTGGTCGGCGTGCCCGCCCACGCCCAGCGGAGCGAGGAGCAGACCGCCGGAGCGGCGGGGCAGCAGCTCGTCGACGGTCGCCCCGACCAGACGCAGGGCCTCGGCGTCGTGCGGCGACATCCGGCCCCGGGACAGGCGTGGCCTGCCCGTCGGACACACCTGGGCCGGCCCGGGCAGCAGCCCGGCCGGCCGCTCCGTGGAGGGCCGCGGCGGCCGCCGGAACAGTCCGTCGACCAGCCCGGCATGACGGCAGCGCACGTCGAGCCGCTCCAGGACCCGGCGGTCCTCGGCGCGCCGCTCGGCGAACAGCTCCTCCGCGTCCTCGGCGCCGATCCGCCTCAGGTACCGGCGTGCGGACAGCGTGTACGGCGGTGGCGCCGCCTCGGTGAACAGCGAGGCGACCGTCACGGGCGCCCGCCGCCCCGCCCATCCCAGCAGCCCGCCGCAGGACAGGACGGCGTCGTCCAGGTGTGGCGAGAGCACCAGGATGGGGACGCCCGATCCGACGACGGTCCGGACGAAACTGGTCAGCGGGTCGTCAGCCATGACGAGCCCCTCTTCCTCGGCTGTCGCGCGGAGCCGGGAGTGTCCAGAAGCCGGTGGGCCAGGGCCAGATAACCGCCCGTCATCTGATCCCACGTGTAGTGCTGGGCGGCGAGACCCGAGCGCCGTCCGAGCCGGCGTCGCAGCTCCGGGTCAGTGGCCAGCTCGTTCATCCGCGCCGCGAAGCCGGGCACGTCGAACGGCGGCACGGCCACGTCGCCCCCGCCGCGCATCCAGCGCAGCGCGGGCAGGTCGAAGTGGAGGACCGGCTTGCCGTACGACATGCCTTCGAGGGCGACCAGGCCGAACGTCTCGTGGCGCGAGGGCATCACCAGAAAGGCGCTGTCGAGGAGGAGTTGACGCCGGCGTTCCTCGTCGGCCTGCCCCACCCAGACGACCCGCGGCTCCGGCCGCCCGAGGTTGTGGGCGGTGACGAGTGCGGCGAGCCCGCGCTCCTCGGCCGGGGTCCCCGTGCCGACGAGCAGCAGCTCCAGCGGCGGCGCGGCCCGCTCGTACGCCTCGAAGAGCAGGTCGAGGCCCTGTCTCCAGACGTCGATCCGCCCCAGGAACAGGATGAACCGCCCGGTCCCGAGACGGGTCTCGTCGAGGAGGTGCTGCTCGACCCCGTTCGCGATCACCTGCACGTCGGCGCGGGGGCTGAGCCGCCGGACCACCGATCCGTCGGCCGCGTTCGTCACCACGATGTGCCGGTAGCAGCGCAGCCCGAGCCGCTCGACCAGGAAGAACGGCACGTGGTAGCGCCGCCACAGGGCCTCGGCCCTGCGGCCCTGGTCGATGCCGACGACGGGGGCGCCCGTCGTCAGGGGCAGAAGACTCGTCGAGAACGGCGGGGAGAAACTCTCCAGCCACAGGTCGTGCCTGATCCGGCGGGCCAGAAACGGCAGCAGGGCCAGGAACAGCGCCCGGCCGGCGCGCGGGCCGGCCCGGCGCACCGGCAGCCGGACGTACCGGATGCCGTTCCGCTCCCCGCTGCCGCCGCTCCCGCCGGCCGTCACCACGGTCACCCGGAAGTCCTCGGCGAGCCGGCGGGCCACCTTGCCGATGGCCAGGGCGCCGCCGTCCCGGCAGGCCGGGTTCTCCGCGTCGTCGTAGACGGACACCACCACGTGCGGCCGCTTCCCGGGATCGGCCTCGGGCCGGGGCCGCTTCACGGGATCGGCCTCGGGCCGGGGCCGCTCCCGTACCGCGTCGAGGATCCGGTCCAGGGCCTGTGCCGCCGTCAAGGACGGAGCCCGCTCACCGTCGAGCCGGGTGATCCGCGGCAGCCGCCGCGACCAGCTCCGGTAGCGGGCCCACCAGACCGTCGGGGGACCGGTGATCTCCTCCCAGCCCCGGCCCGGCA
>NZ_LIPQ01000657.1 GCF_001418135.1 Streptomyces aureus | reverse complement strand
CCCCGCCCCCGAGCGCGGTACCTTCGGGCCCCCGGGTCCAAGGGCTCGCACCCTGGCCCCCGGCCCGGGTCCCGCACCATCACCGCCCCGCAGAGTGGAGTCAGACGTGAGCGTCAGCGTCCGGACGACGACCGACGGAACCGATCCCTTCGGCACCGCCCGGCTGCGGCGGGGTGTCCTCGACGCCTGGGGCGCGTCCCCCGCCCGGTTCCGGGAGGACGCCAACGCCGAGGAGGACCTCGCCCTCGGCGGCTACCGCGACCGCCTCGTCGTCGAACTCGCCCAGAACGCCGCCGACGCCGCCCACCGCGCCGGCGTCCCCGGCCGCCTCAGGCTCACCCTGCACCCCGCGGACCACGAGAGCCCCGCCCTCCTCGCCGCCGCCAACACCGGTGCCCCGCTGGACGCCACCGGCGTCGAGTCCCTGTCGACCCTCCGCGCCTCCGCCAAGCGCGAGCAGCAGACCCACGGCGCGGTCGGCCGGTTCGGCGTCGGTTTCGCCGCCGTCCTCGCCGTCACCGACGAGCCCGCCGTCCTCGGCCGCCACGGAGGCGTCCGCTGGTCCCTCGCCGAGGCCCGCGAACTCGCCGCCGATTCCGCCCGGTACAGCCCCGGCCTCGGCGACGAACTGCGCCGCCGTGACGGCCACGTACCCCTCCTCCGGCTCCCGCTGCCCGCCGAGGGCTCCGCCCCCGACGGCTACGACACCGTCGTCGTCCTCCCGCTCCGCGACACCGCCGCCCGTGACCTCGCCGAGCGGCTCCTCGCCTCCGTCGACGACGCGCTCCTCCTCACTCTTCCGGGGCTCGCGGAGATCGTCGTGGAGACCTCGGAAGGGGTAAGGACCCTCCGCCGCTCCGAGGACGACGGATACGTGCAGATCGTCGACTCCGCCACCGGCACCCACCGCTGGCGGACCGTCTCCCACGGCGGCCCCCTCGACGCCGAACTCCTCAAGGACCGCCCGGTCGAGGAGCGCCTGCGCCCCCACTGGTCCGTCACCTGGGCCGTACCCGTGGACCCGGAGGGAGCCCCGCGCTACCCGCGTACGACCCCGGTCGTGCACGCCCCCACGCCCACCGACGAACCCCTCGGCATCCCCGCGCTGCTCATCGCCTCCCTGCCCCTGGACACCGCGCGGCGGCACCCGGCGCCCGGCCGGCTCACCGACTTCCTGGTGCAGCGCGCGGCCGACGCGTACGCCGAACTCCTCGCCGAGTGGCAGCCGGTGACGACCGCCACGCTCGACCTCGTCCCCGGCCCGCTCGGCAAGGGCCCCCTCGACGGGGCCCTGCGCGAGGCGATCCTGGACCGGCTGCCGAGGGTCGCGTTCCTGGCGCCCGCCGCTCCCACCGAGGAACTCCCCGCCCTCCGCGACC
>NZ_LIPQ01000656.1 GCF_001418135.1 Streptomyces aureus | reverse complement strand
GTCCCCGCCCCGTCGCTTCCCGACCTCGGCCCCCGGCCGTGATCGGCGCGCCGGAATGATCGCTAAGAGGAAATTGTCCGATTAGCGCGTATCGTCGGCCCATGCCCACGCCATACGGATCCCGCGGCGGCATGGCGTTCAGCGCGGACGAGCTGCGTGTGCTCCGCCGTGCCCTCGCCGTCGCCCTCCACCCCGCCCCCCTTCAGGACGAGGACGTCCAGGACGCACTGCTCCTGGCCGAAGCCGTGGACGAGGCCGTGCGCGAGGCAGGCCGACTGCGCGCCTTCCTCCTCGACGACCTGGCCCGCTATCGCCAGGCGCTGCCCGGGTCGCTCAGCGGCTATCTGGGGCTCCTCCAGGACGCCCTCGCCGCCGGGTACGACCCCGCGGCGGACGACCTCGCCGCCCTGCGCGCGCTGCGCCGCAACCCCGCGGCCGCCGCGCTCCTCGCCCGCTGCCAGATCCTCGCCGAGCGCTCGGTGCGCGCGCGCCTGGCCCGGGTCTCCCAGGCCACCACCACCCCCGTCGCAGCCACCCGGGGCGCCAGAGCCCGGCTGCTGGCCCTCCCCGGCGGGCGTGCGGCGGCCGACGAGCCCAAGCCGACACCGCCGGCCCCGGCCGAGCGTCCGGTGCCCAAGCCGTCCGAGGTCTTCCCGCCACGCCGGAGGCCCGTACCCCCGCCCCCGCCGGAGGAGCGGGTCGCCGGATAGCTAGTCTGGTCGCCATGGACTACGTATCCGCGCTCGTGCCGCCCATCGTGATGGCCATCTTCTTCTTCGGTGTCGTCGCGATCATCATCAAGAGCCAGGGCGGGCCGAACAAGGCCAAGGAGGACGCGATCGTGGACGCCGCGATCGCCCGTGCCGAGGCCGTGCGCCAGTCGGCGGACAACGGCCGCCGGGACTGAGGTCCGGCGCGGACCACGAACCACCGCGGTACCAGGGACGTACGACCCGTCGAGGTCGTACGTCCTTTTTTGCGTTTCCATCCCTCAATGGCCCGTTAACGACTCTTTGCGCACTAAAGTGACGTTGTGCCCCGTCCTTTGGGAGAGCTCGAAGACGCCGTCATGACGCGCGTCTGGCAATGGAACCGTCCGGTGACCGTCCGAGAAGTTCTCGAGGACCTTCAGCAGGAACGGTCCATCGCCTACACCACCGTCATGACCGTCATGGACAATCTCCATCAGAAGGGCTGGGTCCGCAGAGAAGTCGAAGGCCGTGCCTATCGATATACGGCGGTCTCCACCCGCGCCGCTTACGCGGCCGCGCTGATGAACGAGGGATGGGCGCAGAGCGACAACCCCGCCGCCGCGCTCGTCGCCTTCTTCGGGATGATGTCGCAGGACCAGCGTGAAGCCCTGAACGACGCCATCCGTATCGTCCAGCGCGACAACCCGCTTCCCGACCCCGCCCCCGCC
>NZ_LIPQ01000655.1 GCF_001418135.1 Streptomyces aureus | reverse complement strand
GGGGGCGGGGCGGGGGACTTGGCCGCTGTGGGTGCGGGCGTGGTGGCCACGGTGTGCTGCTCCTCGGAGGTGGGGGAGCGGTTCGGTGAACCGCCCCCGGGGTCGTTAATGAAAATGATTGCCATTACAGTACCCTTCGAACGCGGCACTCCTGCCCGGTGCACGACAACACCCATGCCCGTCCCTCCCAGACCGGAGAACCCATGCGCAACACCGCCCGTCTCGGCATCGCCCTGACCCTCCTCCTCGCCACCGCGGGCTGCTCCACCGCGGGCGGCGGCGGGTCCGCGGCGGGCACCGGGCCCGGTGCCGCGCCCGGCGCGGGGCAGTCGGCCTCCGTCACCAGCTGCGGCCGCCAGGTGTCGCTCGACGGTCCGCCGCGGCGGACCGTCGCCCTGGACCAGAGCTCGACCGAGACGCTGCTCGAACTCGGGCTCCAGGACCGGATGGCCGGCACGGCCAACCTCAAGACCAAGATCCCCGCTCCCTACGAAGCCGCGTACGCGAAGATCCCGGTCATCGCCCCGAAGATCGCCACGGGCGAGCAACTGCGCGCCGCCACACCCGACTTCGTCGTCGCGGGCTCCGCCGACCTCTACACCAAGGACCGCGCCGGCACCCGCGAGGAGCTGGCCGCCCTGAAGGTCCCCACCTTCGTCAGCGCCGTGGACTGCCCGCAGCACAACCCGCCCGGCCGGACCCCCTTCGAGCTGCTCTTCTCGGACTACGAGAACCTGGGCAAGCTCTTCGGAGCCGAGGAACGCGCGGGAAAGCTGGCGGCGGACCAGCGGGCCGCGGTCGCCAGGGCGGGCGCCGACGCCTCCAAGGCGCGGGGCGCCGACCGGCCGACCGTCGTCTACCTCTACTCCGTCTTCAACGGCATGCCGTACGTGGCGGGCAAGACCGGCCTGCCCAGTGAGATGAGCCGGATCGTCGGCGCCAAGAACGCCTTCGACGACGTCCAGGAGGACTGGCCCGAGGTCTCCTGGGAGGAAGTCGCCCGGCGCGACCCGGACTTCATCGTGATCGGCGACCTGTCCGAGCGGGGCCGCCCCGGCGACAGCGCCGCCGAGAAGCGGGCCACGATGAAGGCGCACCCGGTGATCTCACGGCTGGCCGCCGTCCGCGACAACAAGATCCTCGAAGTGCCGGGCATCGAACTCGACCCCTCGGTCCGCTCCGTACACGCCCTCGGGCTGCTCGCCCAGGGCATGAAGGACCTCGGACATGCCCACTGACCGCCAGGCTCCGGGGACCTCGGGAGGCGTGTCGGTCGGCGGGTGCGAGGCCGGGATCGCGCGCCCCCCTGCCGACCACGACGCCCGAGAGTCCTCGCACCCGCCAGACGCCCGAGAGTCCTCGCACCCGCCAGACGCCCGACAGCCCTCGCCCTCGACCGATGTCCGAGAGTCCTCACACCCGCCCGCCGAGCCGCCCGTCGGCATGAGCCCGGCCGACCTCCTGCTCCCGCAGGCCCGCGAAAGCGGCCGTACGGCGGAGCCCGTCACCGCCGGGCAGCCGATGCCGGGTCCGCCGGTTCCGCCGGAACCCGGCGTCCGATCCGGCAGGCTCGACAACTCCGCGGCACCCCGCCACGGAGGCCCCCGCGGCCTTCTCCTTCTGATCCTCTCCGCAGTCACCCTCGTGGGCTCGATCGCCGCGGCCGTCCGCATCGGCACGGCCGACACCGGCTGGACCGACCTGGCCCGCGTCCTCGCCACCCACCTCGGCCTGGACGTCGAGCCCCTGCCCCCGTTGGTGGACTCGCTCATCTGGGACCTGCGGCTGCCGCGCGTCCTGATGGCCGCGCTCGTCGGCGCCTCGCTCGCCGTGTGCGGCACGGTGCTCCAGGCGGTCACCCGTAACGCGCTCGCCGACCCCTACCTGCTCGGCGTCTCCTCCGGCGCGTCGACCGGAGCCGTCGCCGTCGTCGTCCTCGGGATCGGCGCGAGCACACTCGGGGTCACCGGCGGCGCGCTCGTCGGCGCGCTGCTCTCCTTCGCGCTGCTGCTCCTCCTGTTGAGGCGTACCGGCCTCGACTCCGTCCGTATCGTCCTCACCGGCGTGGTCGTCGGACAACTGCTCACCGCGCTGACCTCGCTGATCCTGATGGCCTCGGCGGACGCGGACACGACGCGGGCCGTCACGCACTGGCTGCTGGGATCGATGGCACCGGCCCGCTGGAACACCGTCGTCGTCTGCGCGATCGTCACCCCGCTGGGCCTGACCGTGGCGTGGCTGTTCTCGAGCGCCCTCGACGGGCTCGCCTTCGGCACCGACACCGCCGCCTCCCTCGGGATCGGCGTACGGCACACGAGGATGCTGCTGCTCGTGGTGACGGCCACGCTGACCGCGGTCGCCGTGGCCACCGTCGGCGCCATCGGCTTCGTCGGGCTGATCGTGCCCCACGGGGTGCGGTTCCTCGTCGGACCGCTGCACAGGGTGCTGTTGCCGTACGCGGCGCTCGCCGGCGCGGTGTTCCTCGTGTGGACGGACGCGCTCGCACGGATCGCCTTCGCGCCCCGCGAGGTCCCCGTCGGCGTCATCACCGCACTCCTCGGCGTTCCCCTCTTCCTTCTCGTCCTGCGCAAGAGGGGTGAACTGTGAGGATCACCGCCGAGAACCTGAGCTGGTCGGTGGCAGGCACACCGGTGGTACGTGAGGTCAGCGCGACCGTCGCCTCCGGCGAGACCGTCGGCCTCCTGGGCCCGAACGGCTCCGGCAAGTCCTCCCTGCTGCGTTGCCTGGCCGGGCTCCGGGCCCCCGACGCGGGTGCGGTCCGGTACGACGGCGCATCGGTGGGGGAGTGGAGCGCGCGCAGGATCGCCCGCCACGTCGCCTTCGTCGCCCAGGACTCGGGAGCCGACAGCGATCTGCGGGTCGCCGACGTCGTCGGCCTCGGCCGCACCCCGTTCCGGGACCGCTGGCGCGGGGCGGACGCCACCGACCGGGCGGTGATCGCCGCCGCCCTGGAGGTCGTCGGCCTCACCGCGCTCGCCGGCCGCTCCTGGAAGGCCCTGTCGGGCGGCGAGCGCCAGCGGGCCCACATCGCCCGCGCGCTGGCCCAGCAGCCGTACGCACTGCTGCTCGACGAACCCACCAACCACCTCGACG
>NZ_LIPQ01000654.1 GCF_001418135.1 Streptomyces aureus | reverse complement strand
TCTACACCCACGGCTGGTACGGCACGCCCGCCTACCAGGCCGACGACCTCTCCCTCTACGGCCCCGGCGGCGACCCGGTGCAGCTCCCGGCCGCCCCCACCGGCCTCGCGGCGGGCTCCCCGACCTCCACCACGGTGCCGCTGACCTGGTCCGCGGTCTCCGGCGCCACCTCGTACCACGTCTACCGGGGGGCCACCAAGGTCCAGACGGTCAGTGGCACCTCGGCCACCGTCACCGGACTCACCGCCTCCACCGCGTACACCTTCCAGGTCAGCGCCGTGAACAGCGCGGGAGAGTCCCCGAAGTCGGCCACCGTGAGCGCGACGACGACCAGCGGCGGCAACCCGGGCAACCCCGGCCTGCCCGCGCACGCCCTCGTCGGCTACCTCCACGCCAGCTTCGCCAACGGCTCCGGCTACACCCGGATGGCCGACGTCCCCGCCTCCTGGGACGTCATCAACCTCGCCTTCGGCGAGCCGACCTCGGTGACCTCGGGCGACATCCGCTTCAGCCTGTGCCCGGCGACGGAGTGCCCGAACGTCGAGTCGGTCGCCGACTTCAAGGCGGCCATCAAGGCCAAGCAGGCCGCGGGCAAGAAGGTCCTGATCTCGATCGGAGGCCAGAACGGCCAGGTCCAGCTCTCCACCACCGCCGCCCGCGACACGTTCGTCTCCTCCGTCTCGAAGATCATCGACGAGTACGGTCTCGACGGCCTCGACATCGACTTCGAGGGTCACTCGCTGTCCCTGCAGACCGGCGACACCGACTTCCGGAACCCGACCAGCCCGGTCATCGTCAACCTGATCCAGGCGGTCAGGACCCTCAAGGCCAAGTACGGCCAGAACTTCGTCCTGACCATGGCCCCGGAGACCTTCTTCGTCCAGCTCGGCTACCAGTACTACGGCTCCGGCCCCTGGGGCGGCCAGGACCCGCGCGCCGGCGCCTACCTGCCGGTCATCCACGCCCTGCGCGACGACCTCACCCTGCTGCACGTCCAGGACTACAACTCCGGCTCCATCATGGGCCTGGACAACCAGTACCACTCGATGGGCGGCGCCGACTTCCACATCGCGATGACCGACATGCTGCTCACCGGCTTCCCGGTCGCGGGCAACACCGACCGCGTCTTCCCGGCCCTCCGCCCCGAACAGGTCGCGATCGGCCTCCCGGCCTCCACCCAGGCGGGCAACGGCCACACGGCCCCGGCCGAGGTGCACAAGGCCCTGGACTGCCTGACGAAGAAGACCAACTGCGGCACCTACCAGACCCACGGCACCTGGCCGGCCCTGCGCGGCCTGATGACCTGGTCGATCAACTGGGACCGCTACAACCAGTGGCAGTTCTCGAACAACTTCGACGCGTACAACTGGAGCTGACCGTCAGGATCAGCAGCGAGAGACAGAGACTGGCCAGCACGTCGAGCGGCCAGTGGAAGCCTCGCAGCACAAGACCGGTCCCCGTCACCGCCGTCAGCACGGCGGCGACGGGGATCAGGCGTTTCGAGACGAGGAGGGCCGCGCCGAAGTAGGCGACGGCGGCCGTGGCCGTGTGCCCCGACGGGTAGTAGCCGTGCGCCCAGGGCTCCAGCGGACCGGGGCGGGCCGTCCACTCCTTCAGGGGGATCACGAGCAGGGGCACGGCGGCCATGGCGAGACCCGCGTACAGGGCCGCGAGTCGTCGGCCGCGCCACACCGCGTACGCCATGGCGCAGGCGAGTACGGGGAGGGCGACGGTCATGTTGCCCAGGTCGGCGGCGAGTTCGGAGAGGGGCCGGGGGACCGAGTCCACCACGGCCCGGGACACCCGCTCGTCGAGCCTGGCCAAGGAGCCGTGGACGAGCACCTGCCAGGTCACGACGACGAGGGCGACGAGCGCCGAGAAGAGAGCCGGCCACCCTGGAACAGGGGGGGTGGTTCCAGGGCGGCCGAGAGGATCGGATCGCCGCGCGCCCCGGGGGGTGTGGGGCGGGCGGCCGTCCGATCGGTGAGG
>NZ_LIPQ01000653.1 GCF_001418135.1 Streptomyces aureus | reverse complement strand
GAGGCCGACGGCGGAGGCCGGTGGCGGGTGCGGCCGACGGCTGAGGCCGGTGGCGAGTGCTGCCGACGGCGGGTGCGGCCGACGGCGGAGGCCGGCGGCGGGTGCTGCCGACGGCGGAGGCCGACGGCTGAGGCCCGCTCCGAGGAGTGAGCGGGGCCACCGTCCGCACCCCCTGTGCTGTTGACATTCCGTCAGCTAGGGTGCACTTCCGCTTCCGTCCTGTTCCATCCTGGGGAGGGTTGGTCCATGGCACGCCGACTGAGGCCGGTGGAGCTCGACTTCACCGTGTCCGCGCCCGTCCGTCTGGTCTTCACGGCGACGCTCGCCGCCCCGCCCCCGACGGTCTACCGGTCCCTCGCCGTGGAGGTGGGGAGCATGCCCGCCTGGTTCACCGCGGTCACCTCCGCCGTCCCGTCGGGCGACGGGGCGGGCCGGACGGTCCGCCTCCGGGGCGGGATCGTCTTCGAGGAGACGATCCTCGCCGCCGAGCCCGGCGCCCGGTACGCCTACCGGGTCGACTCGACCAACGCCCCCGGCATGGCGGCCCTCGCGGAGGAGTGGGCCCTCTCCCCCGTCGGCAAGGGCACCCGGCTGCGGTGGACGATGGCCGCCGACGGTGCCGCGCCGTTCCGGCTGGCGCTGCGCCTGGCGGGGCCGGGCGTGGGGCTGTCCTTCCGGGACGCCGCGCGCCGGCTCGACCGGCGGCTCACTCCGGCCAGGCCCCCGTCGCCAGGAACCGTTCGATAGCGGCGCTGTACGGGCCGATGTCCAGGCCCTGGGCGGCCAGCCATTCGTCGGAGTAGTACTTGTCCAGGTAGCGCTCGCCCCCGTCGCAGATCAGGGTGACGACACTGCCGGTCCGCTCGTGGGCGACCATCTCGGCGATGATCTTGAAGGCGCTCCACAGGCCGGTGCCTGTGGAACCGCCCGCCTTGCGGCCGATCGCCGCCTCCAGGGCGCGGACGGCGGCGACGCTCGCCGCGTCGGGGACCTTCATCATGCGGTCGATGGCGCCGGGCACGAAGCTCGGCTCCATCCGGGGACGGCCGATGCCCTCGATCCGCGAACCGCAGTCGGCGCTGGCGTGCGGGTCGTGATGCGTCCAGCCGTCGAAGAAACAGGAGTTCTCGGGGTCGGCGACACAGATGCGGGTGTCGTGCTGCATGTAGTGGACGTAGCGGGCGATGGTCGCCGAGGTGCCGCCGGTGCCCGCGGTGGCCACGATCCAGGCGGGCTCCGGATAGCGTTCCAGCCGCAGCTGCTGGTACATCGACTCGGCGATGTTGTTGTTGCCGCGCCAGTCGGTGGCCCGCTCCGCGTAGGTGAACTGGTCCATGTAGTGGCCGCCGGTGCGCTCGGCGAGCGCGGCGGCCTCCTCGTACATCGTGCGCGAGTCGTCGACGAAGTGGCACTGCCCGCCGTGGAATTCGATCAGCCGGCACTTCTCGGGGCTGGTCGTGCGGGGCATCACGGAGATGAAGGGGACGCCGATGAGCTTCGCGAAGTACGCCTCGGAGACGGCGGTCGAGCCGCTGGAGGCCTCGATGACCGGCTTGCCGGGCCGGATCCAGCCGTTGCAGAGGCCGTACAGGAAGAGGGAGCGGGCCAGGCGGTGCTTGAGGCTGCCGGTGGGGTGGGTGGACTCGTCCTTGAGGTAGAGGTCGATGCCCCACTTCTCGGGGAGCGGGAAGCGCAGCAGATGCGTGTCGGCCGAGCGGTTGGCGTCGGCCTGGACCTTGCGGACGGCCTCCTTGAGCCAGGACCGGTACGCCGGATCGGAGCGGTCGACGTCGACGGTCACCGCCGCGGCGGTGACACCGCTCTCCGCACTGTTCTCGGTGGTGCTCATCCGCGCCTCTCCTCGATCACTTCCCAGGTACTCCCCCGCCGCCGACGATACCCCTCCCACCTGGGCAAACGTTTCCTTTGACTCTCCATAGGGATGGCTTGCGGACGCCGTACGGAAGGGCCCCTGGTGCGGGCCGCGGCGGCCCGGCACACTGGGAGGGCAACCGGGTGAAAGGGGCGGATCGGCATGTCGGAACCCGAGTTCAGCGCCAGGGGCGTACGGATCGCCCGCTGGCCGCGTTCACTGACACGCGCCGGCGAGGTGCGGATCGAGGACGGGCGGCTCGCCCTCCTCACGAGTTACGGCAGCGAGATCGACAGCGCGCCCGTGACGGCGGTCCGGGCGGGACGCCCGTGGTTCGCGAAGCCCGACGAGGCGGTGGCCACCGTGAACGGCACGCGCTACCGGCTGACCCTCGACAAGGGCGGCGCCACCGGGGGCGAAGACCGCGGGGCGTCCGAGGAGTCGGGGCGGTTCCTGGCAGCGCTGAAGCGGGCGGCGGGGCGGCGCTGAGGCGACCGCTCGGCGTGTCGCGGGTCGCCGTGAGTTGCGGGACGCTCACCATTGGCTCACGCTGGAACCACCTCACCGAGGGTTGACCGGTGGTGACAGTGTGCTCAGGTCGCCACCCTGCTGTACCGCATGTGAGATCCGAATCTTCGTCTTCTTCCGGACTACTTCGGGGAGTCGCAGCCGTGATCAGCGAGCCGAGCAGGTACTACGCGGTGGAGCTCCACGCCCTGCCGTCGCGGATCGGACAGGTCCGCAGAATTGTTTCCGCGCATCTCCGTCATTGGCAGCTCGACGCTTTGATCGACCATGCCGTGCTCGGTGTCACCGAGCTTCTGACGAACGTCCACCGCCATGCCCAGCCGGACAAGCGGTGCACCGTCGAGATCGAGCTGCTGCTCGACCGCCTCACGGTCTCCGTCCGGGACCACGACCCCCGCATACCGGAGGCCGTCGGCTGCCCGGACCCGCTCGACGGAGGCGACGAGCTGGCCACGTCCGGTCGTGGCCTCGCCATCGTCGGCGCGGTCAGCGAGAGTTGGGGTGTCCGCCCGTGCGGGGCCGACGGGAAAGTGGTGTGGTTCACGCTCGCCGCGCCGCCGCCCGCCGTCCCGGTCGGGACGCGTTCCTACGCCGTGCTGGGCGCGACGACCGAGGGCCCGTTCCGTGAGTACGCGCCGTTCCCCGGCGTACCGCTCAGCGCCCCGGCCGAGCCGGCCCCCGCCCCTGCCCTCGAACCCGTTCTCGCGCCGGC
>NZ_LIPQ01000652.1 GCF_001418135.1 Streptomyces aureus | reverse complement strand
CGTCGTGCTGGTCGCCGTCCTGATCTTCCTCGCCTGGCGGCAGTACGGTCCCGGCGTCGCGGTGCGGGACGTCACCGTCAGCGCCCCGGGGCCCGGGCTGGGCTGCGACGGCACGGCGGACGTGGTGGGCCTGGTTCGCACGGACGGGCGACCGGGCACGCTCACGTACCGCTGGGAGCGCAGCGACGGAACCCGGTCCGGGGTCCTGAGCGAGAAGCTGGCCCGCGGGCAGAAGGAAGCGAGTCTCCGTCTCCTGTGGACCTTCCACGGACCCGGAACGCACCGGGCCGTGGCACGGCTCGTGATCACCTCCCCCAGCGCCCACTCGTCGGCCGCGACGTTCACGTACGACTGCGGCTGACTCCGGCAGCGTGGCCGGGACCGTCCGCCGTCCGCTGCCGGCCGGACGGCCCGGCGTCACTTCAGGTGTCGGTCCAGGAACCGGCACCCGTCCTCCAGCTCGAACCACGGGGTGCCGGTGTGCCCTCCGAGGTTGGCGTGCAGCGTCTTCTCCTTGCTGCCGAAGGCGTCGAAGAGGTCCAGGGCCCGTTGCCGGGGGTTTCCTTCGTCGTCCCACTGCAGCAGGAACAGCAAGGGAACGGTGACCCGCCGGGCCTCCTCGCGCTGCGCGCGGGGCACGTATCCCCCGGCGAAGAAGCCCGCGGCCGCGATGCGCGGCTCGGCCACCGCCAGCCGGATGCCGAGGGCGGTCCACCCCCCGGAGTACCCGACCCGGTCACCGGTCTCGGGCAGTTCGAGGACGGCGTCCAGCGTGGTCTGCCATTCCGGGACCGCGTTCTCGACCAGCGGGCCGATGAAGGACTCGAAGATCTCGTCGACCGGTTCACCGGCCTGCATCGCCCGCCGGAGGTCGGCACGGACCCGCTCGTCGGCGGCGGAACGGGGACGGTCACCGCATCCGGCGGCGTCGATGGTGGCCACCGCGTAGCCGCGCGACGCGGTGTACCGGGCCCGGGCCACCAGCCGGGGGTCCGCCTTGGGCAGGCCGTTGTTGTGGGACATCAGGACCAGCGGGGCCGGCGAGGATCCAGGGGTCCAGAGGGTGCCGGGGATCTCGCCGAGGGTGAATTCGCGCTCGAGGACGCCGTCGTCGAGGCGTCGTTCAGAAGTGAATCGCACGGTCGTGCCTTTCGGGAGGGCTCTTGAACGGCGCTCCCGGACGACCTATCGCCCGACCGTGACCCCGGAGGGGAGCACCCATGTCGATACTGCGTTCACGGGTACCACCTCCTCGTTCTCTCGCACGGCCTCCGCGAGGCTAGCAACGGTCGCGGTGGTCGGCCAACGGGTTTTCCCAGGAGGTGTTCGAGGCGTCTTCGTACCGACATGCGCGGGGACCCGCCCGGTGATGCAATGGAGCCACTGAGAGAGCCACGACACCAGGGGTTACGCCGTGAACGACGAAGCCGAAGAACTGGGACCGATCGACTATCTGATCGTGGAGTTCCCGGGCAACCGAATGACCGGTGAGGGCCTGCCCCTCCTGGTCGATCTCGTGGACCGTGGCCTCATTCGCATCCTCGACCTGACCTTCGTCAGGAAGGAGGAGGACGGCTCGGTGAGCGGCCTGGAGATCGCCGACCTCACCGGTGACGGCGAGCTCGACCTGGCCGTCTTCGAGGGCGCGTCCTCCGGACTCCTCGGCCAGGACGATCTCGAAGAGGCCGCGAACGCCCTGCAGCCGGGCAGCTCCGCCGGCATCCTCGTCTACGAGAACCGCTGGGCCGCGCCCTTCGCGGCGGCCCTGAACCGCGGCGGTGCCCAGGTGGTCGCCTCCGGACGGATTCCGGTGCCCGCTCTCCTGGCCGCGCTCGACACCACGGACGACGCTCGCTGAGCGTCGGCCGACGTCAGTCGAGGAAAGAAGGGAAATCACATGCCAGGCCTCCTCCGCGGTGTCGCGCGTACGGCCGTCGTCGCCGGAACCGCAACCGCCGTGTCGAATCGGGTGAGCCGCCGCCAGGCGGGCAGGTGGGCGGCGCAGCAGGAACCGCAGTACGCGGCTCCGCCCCCGCCCCCGCCC
>NZ_LIPQ01000651.1 GCF_001418135.1 Streptomyces aureus | reverse complement strand
GCCATGCTCAGCGTCCACACCTCCCCGCTGCACCAGCCCGGCACGGGCGACGCGGGCGGCATGAACGTCTACATCGTCGAGCTGGCGAAACGACTCGCCGCCATCGACATCGAGGTCGAGATCTTCACCCGGGCCACCACCGGCGGCCTCCCCCCGGTCGTCGAGCTCACCCCCGGCGTCCTCGTGCGGCACGTCGACGCCGGCCCGTACGAGGGGCTGGCCAAGGAGGAGCTGCCGGCCCAGCTCTGCGCCTTCACGCACGGCGTGATGCAGGCCTGGGCGGGCCACCGGCCCGGCCACTACGACCTGGTCCACTCCCACTACTGGCTCTCCGGCCACGTCGGCTGGCTGGCCGCCGAGCGCTGGGGAGTCCCGCTCGTCCACGCCATGCACACCATGGCGAAGGTCAAGAACGCGGCGCTCGCCGACGGCGACACCCCCGAGCCCGCGGCCCGGGTGATCGGCGAGACGCAGATCGTCGACGCGGCCGACCGGCTGATCGCGAACACGGCCGAGGAGGCCGACGAGCTCGCCCGTTTCTACGACGCGGACCCCGGCAAGATCGCGGTCGTCCACCCGGGCGTCAACCTCGACCACTTCCGCCCGGCCGACGGCCGCGCCGCCGCCCGCGCCCGGCTCGGGCTGCCGCGGGACGCCTTCATACCCGTCTTCGCCGGCCGCATCCAGCCGCTGAAGGCCCCGGACATACTGCTGCGCGCCGCCGCCGAGCTCCTTGACCGGGACCCGTCGCTGCGCTCGCGCATGATCGTTCCCGTGGTCGGCGGCCCGAGCGGCAGCGGCCTGGCGAAGCCGGAGGGGCTGCAGAAGCTGGCCGCCCGGCTCGGCATCGCGGACATCGTGCGCTTTCACCCGCCGGTGGGCCAGGACCGGCTCGCCGACTGGTTCCGCGCGGCGAGCGTCCTCGTCATGCCGTCGTACAGCGAGTCCTTCGGTCTGGTCGCGATCGAGGCGCAGGCGGCCGGCACCCCGGTCGTGGCGGCGGCGGTGGGAGGCCTGCCGGTGGCCGTACGGGACGACGTGACCGGCTTCCTCGTCCAGGGGCACGACCCGGTGGACTACGCCCGCGCGCTCGGCCGCTTCGTGGCGGACCCGTCGCTCTCGGCGCGGATGGGCGCGGCCGCGGCCCTGCACGCCGGGTCGTTCGGCTGGGACACGGCGGCCTCGGGCACGGCGGATGTGTACACGGCCGCCGTGCACGACCATCGGCTGCGCGAGAACCGCCGTCGCGTACGCTCCCACCATGGCTGATCTTGAGGACGTCCGGCGGACCGTCGAGGACACGTTCAAGGACGCGGAACTGGAGTGGGAGTCCCCCGAACCGGGCTCCTACGTGGTCAAACTCCCCGGCACGCGCAAACTCTTCACCACGCTCTCCCTGCGCGTCGGGCGCCACTCGCTCTCCCTCAACGCCTTCGTCATCCGCCACCCCGACGAGAACGAGGCGGGTGTCCACCGCTGGCTCCTGGAGCGCAACCTGAGGCTGTACGGGGTGAGTTACGCGGTCGACGGCCTCGGCGACATCTACCTGGCCGGCAAGCTGCCGCTCTCCGCCGTGACGCCCGACGAGCTGGACCGGCTCCTCGGTTCGGTCCTGGAGGCGGCGGACGGCGACTTCAACACGCTTCTGGAGCTGGGCTTCGCGTCCGCGATCCGGCGCGAGTACGAGTGGCGGATCTCGCGCGGGGAGTCGACCCGGAACCTCGACGCGTTCAAGAACCTGACCCAGAAACCCGGCAACTGACCTCTTCCCGCAAGGGCCTTCCAGTGCCATGCTCACGCCCGACGCAGATCTGAACGCCGTTCATATACATGAAAGGTTCAGGGGCATGGCACTGAGCAGAAGGCAGTTCGTCGGCGGCGCGGTGGCAGTCGCGGGAGCCACGACCGCGGCACTGGGCAGCACGGGCTTCGCTCCCCCCACCCGCCCCGCGGGGCTCTGGCGGGAGTTCGAGGCCGCCCCCTACACCAACCCCCCGATCCCGTACGTGGGCCCGGCGCGCGCCCCCGGGTCTCTTATACACATCT